>JAZQJX010000033.1:0-20536 GCA_045541875.1 Clostridia bacterium
ATTCAGCAAATTAATTTACATTCCCTTTTGTTAATGAAAAATATTTCTTTTTTATAAACCAAGATTTTCACATATTCTGGCATATTCTTCCAAAGAGAGAGTCTCTCCTCTTCTTGTGGGTTCAATTTCGCAAAGAGAAAGGCATTTTATGATTTCCTCTTTGGAAAAAGGCACAAGGGGACTGTTGGAAAGAGCGTTTAAAAGGGTTTTTCTTCTTTGTCCGAATGCCGCTTTTATGAGTGAAAAAAGAAGTTTTTCGTTTTTCACCTTAACTGCCTTTTCATCTCTTAAAGAAAGTTTTATAACTGTTGATGAAACCTTTGGCTGAGGAATGAAAGACGAGGGGGGAACATGGGTTATGATTTGGGGAACTGAGTGATAATTCACAGACAAGGTTATTGCCCCATAGTCTTTTGTACCCTCTTTTGCACCAAGGCGAAGGGCAACTTCTTTTTGAATCATCACCGTTATGGAATCGATACCCAGGTTTTCTTCCAGAAGGTGCATAATTATGGGGGTTGTTATATAGTATGGAAGATTTGCAACAACCTTTATTTTCTCACCGCCAAATTCCTCTTCTATGATTTTCCCAAGGTCGCATTTCAAAACATCTGCATTGATAATCTTAAGATTGTCAAATTCTGAAAGATTTTCTTCTAAAATGGGAATGGCAGATGAATCAATTTCGATGCACACAACTTTTTTTGCCTTTTGAAGAAGGCGTTGGGTGAGTGTTCCGAATCCCGGTCCTATTTCAATTACACCGGTATCTTCATTTATTTCAGATGATGAAACAATGGAGTCAAGAACGTTTTCGTCTATAAGAAAGTTCTGACCCAGGGATTTTGAAAAATGAAATCCGCTTTTTTCAAGGATTTCCTTGATAACTTTTACTGATGCAAGATTTTTCATTGTCTCTGTCTCTTTCACATTTCAGTTTCTTCAATGGTTTTTGCACTCTTTTCCAGAGATTCTATCTGGAGTTCTAATTGAGACTTTGTGCGCATAACAAAGAGAGAAACATCATTTTTAACTCCCTCAAAATCGGAAGTTAATTTGTTCAATCTCTCTGTTGCTTTGGAAATTATTTCCTGAGATTGCTGTTTTGCCTCATTGACAATGGTCTCTGCTTCTTTTTTTGCAGAAGATGTGAGTTGATCTGCAGAACTCTGGGCAACAATGAGAGTGTTTTTCATTGTTTCTTCCATGTTTTTGTAGGTGTCAAGAAGTTTTTGAAGTTCCTTGATTTTTTCTTCAGATGCCTTATATTCTTTGTAGAGAAGTTCGTACTCTACAAGAATTTCGTCCTGAAAATCGTCAACTTCCTGTTTTTTGTAGCCAAGGGGTGAGTTTGAAAAAGTTTTTTTCTGAATGTCCAAAGGGGTTATCATTGGTTTTTCCTCCTTGTTATCTTTTGGTAAAATATTTAAGAAAATTTATTGATTTCTATATGGATTCTTCCCTTTTTTGTAACGTATCCGTCTGTTTTTATGAGAAATTTTCCAAAGCCTCTCACAGTTAATATGTCGCCGTCTTTAACACCTGCAGATACCGATGAGGTCTCCTTGTAATTCAAAAGAACAAGTCCTCTTTGAATGAGTTCCGTCGAGGCACTTCTGGCTTTTTTGACGGCTGATGCCACAACAGAGTCAAGGCGAAGAGATGAAACTGTGGAATCGTAGGTTATATATTCCCTCTTAATGCTTATGTCTTCCCTTTTGTCACAAATGGTACACACAACACCTGTATTTGAAATTTTAAAAAGATTTTCTGTGATGTAGGGTGCAATTTCTTCAAGAGCAAAAATGAATGTGCCATCGTCTGTTATGACAATATCACCAATCATTTCTCTCTTTATGCCAAGGGATAAAACTGTTCCGAGATAGTCTCTGTGAGAAAGTTCTTTTGAGCCTTTTGATACGACTTTAATGCAGGCTATTGGGTAGTCTTCTTTGTCTTGTGTTTCGCCAAAAGATGCCACCTTTCTTTCTGCATCGTCATATCCGCCGAAAAAGTTTATGGGACAATCATCTTTTGGAAAACGGTTATATACTGTTTCTGCCTCAGGGGGTGTGAGAAATTTTGTGTAAAGACATCTTCCTGAAAATATGGCTTTATTATACAAATCTTTCGTATGGGAAATAAGAGCCTTTGTTTCAGGCGTGTCAGATGACAGGATAAAATTTTTATCTTTTTTCATAAATCAAAATACGTCAAAAATGCCCTGAGTTTTAAGTTCGTCGCTGAAATCTCCCATAATTCCCATGGTATTTGGAACAATTAAAAGAATTCCTGCAGAAACCTGTTGCATACTTCCGTCAAGAGCATAGACAGAACCGCTTAAAAAATCAAAGATTTTTGATGCAACTGTTTTTTCAAGTTTTTCAAGATTTACAACAACGGGTTTTTTCTCTTTCAGGTGGTCAACGATTTCGGGAGCGTCGTTGTAGTTCATGGGTTGCATAACAACAACTTTAAGTTGTGCTGTGGTATTGATGTTTACAACTCTGCTTCTTCTGGGCGCAGAAGATGAAGAGGGAACATCATCGAAACTCCTTTTTCTCACAGGTATTGTTGCAGGCTCATTTATTGGCATTGAATCTTCCTGCATTTCCTCCTCTGTGATTCCTATTGTGTTTTTTACCCAATCCATAATTGAACTCATAATTTTTCCTCCTTGGATTATTAATTTTGATTTATTTATTATTTCTTGTTTTTTTATAAAGACTGCTCGTTTCGTTCAATGTGCCACAATTATTGTAGGGCACAGCCTTTAGGATGTGCCGAAAACGGTTCGTCGGAAACCGCCGAACCCTACATTGTACGAATTAAGTGTACAATATAGATGCCAATGTTTTTGAAAGCATCTTTGTATCGAAATTTACTTCTTGAATTTATTTATCCATTCCAGAATTTCAGAATATTTCATATCTCCCGATGCAACAGACAAACCAAAATCAACAACATCTGCATTAGTGCAACTCATTTTTATGCCCTCTGCCTCCAAAAACGTCAGCATAACATATACGCCTATTCTCTTATTACCATCAACAAAAGCATGATTGGATATCAATGAAAACCCAAGACTTGCTGCTTTTTCCTCTTTTGTTTTATAAAGTTCTTCTCCACCAAATGTAGCATATGCATTATTAAGTGCACTTTCTAAAAGTCCAACATCCCTTACGCCATCACTACCGCCTGTTTCCTGCGCTATTAATTGATGTAAGAGTAAGACCTTTTCTTTGCTTAATTTAATCATTTTGCCAACTCCTCAAAAGCAGGTTTGAATCTGTTCATGATCCTTTTTGCCGCCACATCTATTTTTTCATCATCAGTAATATCAAAGTAGAAGTCCGAGTCAACATCAATAAGCAAAAATTTGGGCTTGTTATTTTTAAATATAACTGCCTGACCATTATTTTCTGCAACTTTAGCCACTTTTGAGAAATTCTGATTTGCTTCAGTCATTGTTGTAATTGTCTCAGTATTTATATTCATAACTACCTCCTATTATTTATACAACAAATACATCCTACAATTTATATTATATGCAAATTACAGAGTACTGTCAACCTATAATTCTCAACAATTTTTGTATGATTTTGTCAAGTCAGTGACAAAAAATTTGGCGATATACTCTCTTTGTTCGCGCGATATATTTTCGTTATACTCAAATGCGATATAACTCCATTTTATTCCGTTGCGATATGATATAAATTCCTTTTCGCGTCCCGATTACGAAGTAATATATCGCAAATTCCGTCCGGAATTTATATGGCTGATGAATTCACATTATGAATTCATCATATAAAAAGACTTCTTCCGGGACGTATTATGGTCGCTCCGCACTCAATTGCCTCTTTGTAATCATTGCTCATTCCCATGGAAAGATGCTCCATGGAAACATTTTCATAGTTTCTTTCTTTTATTTCCTCTGACAAATTCTTAAGATTTGAAAAAACAGTTTTAAGTGTTTCTTCATCTGCCCCAAGAGGCGCCATGGTCATAAGACCGCGGATGCGGACATTTTTCATATCTTTCACTTCTTCAATGAGAGAGAAAACCTCGGAAGCATCAATTCCGCTTTTGTTTTCCTCACCTGAATTTACTTCTATCAGAATGTCCATAACTTTTGAAATTTTTTCGCATCTTGCATTAATCTCCGAGGCAAGTTTCAAAGAATCCACAGAATGAATCATTGAAACCTTGTCGGCAATATATTTCACCTTATTTGTCTGAAGGTGTCCTATGATGTGCCATTTCACATCTTTTCTCACATCATCATATTTTGACATAAGTTCCTGCACTCTGTTTTCGCCGATATCGGTTATGCCAAGAGAAATCGCCTCATTGATTTCTTCGGCACTTCTTGTTTTTGTAACTGCAAGAATGAGAACTTCTTTTTCATCTCTTCCTGCCCTTTGGCATGCATTTTTAACATTTTCTTTTATGGTTTCAAGATTTTTTTTAATAGACATACGAAATTACCTCTTAAGTTCCTTATTTCCGCTAACAATGATTTCGTCATATAAAAGCAGGGGGTTATTCCCTGTGTTGTTCATTTTTACAATGGCTTTTTCTTTATCTTTATAGATAATTTCAATATTTCTGAATTTTACCGTTGTTTCCGTGCGCACATACACCCCGGGCTTTGAATCAATTACCCTGATGGCTTTTATGGGAACAAGAAGCCCTTTATAGGATTCTGTCACCGCTGTTACGGAAACAAAGCGGTTTGAAAGAGCATATTCGCTGTGGGAAATGGAAGAAAACGTGATGACATATTTTCCGTTGAGAGCAGGAGATATATATTCAACTGTTGCTCTGATGTCTTTGTTTTCTCCGCCAAAGCGCAGACTTACCGTTGAGCCTTCCTTGAAATTTTTCACAGTCTTGGCATCGGTGCAGACACTCACCCACCATTTGGAATTGTCGCAAATTTTATACATGATTCCGTCTTTTACGGCATCATTTGGAGAATGTTCTTTTTTCATCACCTTGTTATAGTCGGAAACTGTCATTGATGTTGCCTTGTCGGGCGTGAGGACAGTTTCATATCCGTCTAAGGATGTGGTGAAAACTCCGTGCTTTTCCGCAAGAATTTCTCTTGTTTTTCCGTGATAGCGTTTCATGATGGCAATTTTTTCAGATTCAAGGCTTTCCCTTGATTCCATTGTTTTTCCGGAATCTTTGGCTGCTGCCGCTTTTCTTGCAATGAGAAGATTGATTTCATCTTTCAAAGAAGAAATCTTCCTCATGTCTCTTCCCTGAGATGTTTCAAAAAGAAGAGAAAAACTCTTGTCAATATCTTCCTGAATTTTCTTTTCGTCAATTTCCATGGCATTCATACTGTCGGGAGAAGATTCAATTTCAGACAAACGGCGGTTTATGTCTGAGAGACGCTTTTTTGTTTCGTCGTCAATTGAAGAATCATAGTGAATGGCAACAAGTTTGCCTTTTGCAACCATTTCGCCCTCGGAAACTGCCGTGTCAATCACACCAATCTCTGATATGCCCGATTCCCTTGCGCTGACTATGGTTTCATCCCTTGAGATAACACCGTCAAAAGAATAGGACGTTTCAATCTGCTCTATCTGAGCAACCACCGTTTCGCTTGGGGTGGATATCATATTTATGAGATTGTATATGATAAATATTATTCCTGCAAGTATCAGTAATTTTGGAATTAGTTTTTTCATTGTATCACCTGTTATTTTTAAAGTGAATGTCTTAAGTCATCCGAACCTGATTTTGTATCAGATAAAATTTTTACTTTTTAAAATTTCCATTGCTCTTTCCTCACCATTTGGCTGAGAAGAAAGATTTATCCAGTTTATGTCAGGGTTTTTGCCAAACCAGGTAAGTTGTCTTTTGGCATATCTTCTGGAATCTCTTTTAAGAATTCTCACGGATTCCTCCAGAGTTGCTTTTCCGTTTATGTACCAGAAAAGTTCCTTGTAGCCAAGAGCCTGCATACTTGTGTGGTCTTTGGAAAGCCCCATTTTATAAAGAGTCATAACTTCCCCAAGAAGTCCTTTTTCCATCATAAGGTCAACTCTTTTGTCAATTCTTTCATAAAGTTCTTCCCTGTCCCTTGTGAGACCTATGTACACATAGTCATAGGGTGAGGGTTTGCTTTTTGTTCTTTCGTTGTGAAGGGAAATGGGCTCTCCTGTGAGAGTGTAATATTCAATGGCACGAATAACTCTTTTTACGTTGTTGGGATGAATTGTCTGAGCACTTTTTTCGTCAATTTCCCGAAGTTTCTCAAAAAGTGCCTCTGCCCCAAAGTTTTTTGCATAGTCTTCAAGTTGCGTGCGAAGTTTCAGGTCTTTTTCTCCCTCTTCGGAAAAGTCGATGTCTTTTATGAAAGAATCGGTATAAAGACCTGTTCCTCCAACCAAAACCACAGGTTTTCCCTTTTTGAAAATCTCCTCTGCTTTTTTCTTTGCCTCTTTGCAAAAATCCGAAACGGAAAAAGATTCTGAAGGCGAGAGGATGTCTATCATGTGGTGAGGGACATTTTCCATTTCTTCTTTGGTAACTTTGGCTGTGCCTATGTCCATTCCCTTGTAGATTTGCATTGAATCGGAAGAAATTATTTCAGCACCTGTTCTTTTTGCTATTTTCACGGAAAGTTCTGTCTTTCCGCATCCTGTTGGACCGATTATGGCTAATACTTTTTTCATAAATTATCTACACTCTTTTAAACTGTTTTTCCATTTCGTATTCGCTCATTGAGATGCATATGGGCCTGCCGTGGGGGCAGGTGTTTATATAGTCAAGGGAAATGACCTTTTCTGAGAGGCTTTCCATTTCTTTTTGATTAAGAATCTGATTTCCTTTTATTGCCCGCTTGCAACTCATTGTGTGAAGAACATCCTCAAGCAAAGTTTTTGTTATGTTGGCATATCCTTTTTCCAAAAGTGAAAGGATTTCAAGAAATGTATCTTTGATGTTTGCATCCTGCAAAATTGCAGGAACACTTCTTATGAGAACGGTTTTTTCGCCGAATTTTTCAAGTTCAAACCCAAGGGATGTGAAAAATTCTTCTTTTTCCCACACAAGGGGGAAAGAAACGGGATCAAGGTCGACAGTTTCGGGAATTAAAAGATTTTGGGAATAAATTTCTTTTGATTCATATTCTTTTAAAAGTTCCTCGAAAAAGAGTCTTTCCTGAGCGGCGTGCTGGTCAATTATGAGAAGTTTATTGTCCATCTGAACTAAGATATAGGTGGCAAAAACCTGACCTATGACAAAAAAGTCCACGCCTGCAATTTTCCTTTTTGGAATCTGTTCTTCTTTTTGCATTTCCTCCAGGAGGGTTTCTTCTTTTTTGTCTGCACTGAGGGTGGCAGAGGGGATTTTTGCAAAATCTTCATCTTCTTTTTTTGCGAAAATTTCATCTTTTGAAGTGTCAGGATTTGAAAAATCAGATGGTGTTTCTTTGGTGCCAGAAGACGGGATTGTGGTGTTTACGCTCTTTTCTTCCCTTTTCTCATCTTCGCCCGATGCATTTCTCAAAAGTCCCGGAATCCTACCTGAGAAGAAAACATTGTTTTTTATGTGGTCTGAAATGTCTTCAAATTTTTCTTCAGGATTGGAAAAGTTTTTGGAAGTTGCATCTGTATTTGCGGATGAGGGGGGAATTTGCGTCTTTTTCTCCTCTCTCTTTTCCTCTTGGGAATCTTTTTTCATATCCTGCGGACTCTTGTAGAAAGAATCTCTTAAAAGATTTATGTCAAGTTGTGTTGCCTTGTTTTTTTCTTTTATGGCATCTTCACGGACTTTGTTTTGTGCCTCACTTTTTGAAAAACTCACATCGGGGATGTGCTTTTTGGATGTGAGAGCATTTTTCACTGCCCAGTATACACTCTGATAAACTTTTTTATCGTCTGAAAAACGCACTTCAATTTTTGTGGGGTGAACATTCACATCAACAAAATTTCCCGAAACCTTTATGTTTAAAACAGCCATGGGGAATTTTCCCACCATAACAAAGTTCTGAAATGCCTCCGAAAGGGCTGCACTTATGACTTTTGATGTTATGTAGCGTGAGTTTATGAAAAACACCTGTCCTCGCCTGTCTTTTCTTGAAACTTCGCTGTCACCCACATAGCCTGTTACGGTTATGCCGTCTTCTGAATAGTCAACGGGAATCATGTGACGGGGAAAGTCTTTTCCGTAGACAGAATATATGGCGCTTAGAAGTTTTGAATCCCCTTGGGATGAGGAAACTTCTTTGCCGTTTGAAATGAGTTTTATCTTAACTTCGGGATGGGACAAAATGAGTTTTGACACAGCATCTGTCACATATCCCGATTCGGTTTTGTCAGACTTTAAAAATTTCATTCTTGCAGGGGTGTTGAAAAACAAATCCCTCACAATCATGGTTGTTCCGTCGGAGCATCCTGCCTCATCTTTTGAAACAACTTCTCCTCCCTCAATTGAAAGACAAACACCAAAATCATCTTCTTTTGTTTTTGTGAAAATGTCCACCCTTGCAACAGAGGCAATGCTTGCAAGAGCCTCACCGCGAAAGCCGAGGGTGTAGATGGCATTCAAATCTTCTTCGGTTGATATTTTGCTTGTGGCATGACGAAGAAAAGCGGTCTCAACCTCATCGGGGGCAATTCCTGAACCGTCGTCTGTTACGCGGATATAGGTCATTCCGCCGTTTTTGATTTCAACGGTAACATTTTTTGCACCTGCGTCAATGGAGTTTTCCACAAGTTCTTTAACCACAGATGCAGGTCTTTCGACCACTTCGCCTGCGGCTATCATATTTGCAATTGTTTGGGGAAGTACATTAATTTTCATCAGTTTTCACTAACCTTTTTCTGTAGGTTATATAATTCGTTAAGGGCTTCTATGGGAGTGAGAGTCGAAACGTCAAGCAGACGAAGTCTTTCCATCGCCTCACAAAGAGAGGGAGATAAGTCTGACTGCATCTTTGGCACCTGCACTTCGGAGGGAACGGATATTTTCTCTTTTTCTCCCGACTCAACAGATGCAAGCACCTGTTTTGCCCTTTCAATCACTTCCTGGGGAAGTCCTGCAAGGAGGGCAACCTGAATGCCGAAACTGTCATCTGTTCCGCCTTTTACAATCTTTCTTAAAAATGTTATGTCATCGCCTCTTTTTTTGACTGCAACCGAATAGTTCTTCACGCCGTCTTTAGAGTTTTCAAGTTCTGTGAGTTCGTGATAGTGGGTTGCAAAGAGGGTTTTTGCACCTATTTTTTCTTTATCTGAAATATACTCTGCCACAGCCCATGCAATTGAAAGGCCGTCATAGGTTGATGTGCCTCTGCCGATTTCGTCTAAGATGACAAGACTTTTTCCCGTGGCATTTGAAAGTATGTGGGCAACTTCGTTCATTTCCACCATAAATGTGCTTTGTCCCGATGCCAGATCGTCAGATGCACCAACTCTTGTAAACACAGCATCCACAATGCCAATGTGGCAATGGCTTGCAGGAACAAAAGATCCTATCTGTGCCATAATCACAATGAGGGCAGTCTGTCTCATATATGTGGACTTTCCTGCCATATTAGGGCCTGTGATGATTGAAAATCTCGAATCATCACAATTGAGATATGTGTCATTTGGCACAAAGAGTGCATCGGATAGACTTGCTTCCACCACAGGGTGTCTGCCGTCTTTTATGTCTATTATGTCACTTTCGTCAACTATGGGTTTGACATATCCCCTCTGATTTGCCACACGGGCAAGGGAGCAAAGGGCATCTGCCACAGAAACAAGTTTTGCGTCCTGCTGGAGTGTCAGAAGTTTTTTGAGTATTTCTTCTTTTATTGCAAGGAAGTTTTCATATTCCAGAGCATTCACTTTTTCCCTTGCATTCAAAATTCTTGACTCAAGGTCTTTCAGTTCCTGAGTGATGAATCTTTCTGCACCCACCAGAGTCTGCTTTCTTATATATGTTTCGGGAACTTTGTCAAGGTTTGATTTGGAAACTTCGATATAGTATCCGAAAACCCTGTTATATGCCACTTTGAGATTTTTGATTCCTGTTCTTTCCTTTTCCACAGATTCAATGCGGGCAATGTAGGAAGTACCGTTTTTCAGCATATCTTTTGTGCGGTCAAGTTCTTTGTCAAAACCTTCTTTTATCATTCCGCCCTCTTTTACGGTTACGGGGGGATCATCTGTAAGAGCAAGTCTTAAAAGATTTCGCAAAGAATCGCAGGTGTCAATTCCCTGATATATCATGCCGAGAAAATCTGATTTGGCACTTTTCAGGGCATTTTTAACAGGAACAATATTATCAAGGCTCTGACGAAGAGATACAAAATCCCTTGCATTGCATGATCCATACACAACTTTTGAAAGAATTCTTTCTATGTCATAAACATTTTTGAGGGCATCTGTTATCTCTTCCCTCATTGGGGTATTGTCGAACAGTTCTTCAACTGCGTTGCTCCTCAAGGCAATTCTTTCGGGTGAAACCAAAGGACGGTCAAGCCATGCTTTGAGTCTTCTTGCACCCATTGCGGTTTTTGTGCGGTCAAGGATTCCGAGAAGTGAGCCTCTTTTTTCCTTGTCTCTCATGGTTTCGATAAGTTCAAGATTACGGAAAGATGATGCGTCTATGATAAGATGCTGAGACTGACTGCAAAAGGAGAAAGAGTTAAGGTGAGTGAGGCTTACTTTCTGGGTTTCAAAAAGATATGCAAGAAGTCCGCCAAGGGCTTTCACGCAGGCTCTTTTATCCCTTAGTCCAAGTTGATCAAGAGTTTTTGGAGCAAACTGTTTTGTGATATTTTCAACTGCTCTTTCTTCGTCATAATAATCCGATTCAATTATGCCGTCATAAAAATTATGAAGTCTTTTTGAGTCAAGCAGATTTTTGCAATAATTTATTCCGTCACGGTTCACAAGAACTTCTGAGGGTTTGAAGGTTGCAATGAGATTTATGACAGAACTTTCAAGATATTCATTACTTCCCTCAGCGCCAAAGGTTTCGCCGGTTGTAACATCTGCAAAGGCAATGCCGTAGGTGGATTCGTCAACCCATATGCAGGCAAGGAAATTGTTGTCGGAGGTTACAGACTCTGTCTGTGCGCCGACTGTTCCGGGAGTTACAACTCTTATGACATCCCTTTTAACTATTCCCTTTGCATCTTTCGGATCTTCAACCTGTTCACAGATTGCAACTTTATATCCGTTTTTGATAAGTTTTGTGATGTAGCCCTGAGCAGAATGGAAAGGTACTCCGCACATGGGTGCCCGCTCAGGCATTCCGCAATCTTTCCCTGTGAGGGTGATTTCAAGAACCCGTGAGGCTGTTATTGCATCGTCAAAGAACATCTCGTAAAAGTCTCCGAGACGGAAAAACAAAATGCAATCGTTATATTCTTCTTTTATCTCCAGATACTGACGCATCATGGGAGTGAGTTCGCCTTTTTTCATTTGTTTCAACCTTTCAGGGAATTGAGTTTTTTGAGTTTAAAATTATTGTGTCATATAGAAACTTTCGGTTCGTTATTCTTTCGATTTTCGCACATTGCCGTGGTGCGATATCTCCGCCTATTTTCTTTGACGGAATCGGGATGAGAAAATCAGAGAGGAAGCGAATCGGAGCGATAGCGACCTTTATGAGCGACTCTGATTTTTGAAATACCGACGGCAAAGAAAATCAAGCGGAAAGGGGATTGAAAGGGGAATCCCCTTTCAAAAAAAACTTCCTTTCATAAAAATCAATGACATCCCGAACATCCTGAGCAGTTTCCGCTGCAGCCTGATTCTTGTCCGCCTTTTACAAAATAGCCAATGATGGAATTAACCTGTTCAATCATTCTTGCAAAGGTCTGGCTTGCTTCAAGGTATGCTTTGATATTGTCGTTTTTGCAAATCTTTTCAAATTCTGCCTGAGCCTCTTCTTTGAGTTTTAAGATTTCTTCTTTTGTGATGTCAGGAACAGAGGCTCTTTTTTGAATGTCCTGCTGTTTGTTGGAATAGTCCACCATCATCTGCACTGCTTCTTTATCTGCTATGTGTGCTGCCTCTGCCTCTTTGAGGTTGGCAAACTGCTGACTTTTTGAAATCATAATTCCAAGTTCTTTTGCTTTTTCAAGTATTTTTTCCATTTTGTTCATTTCCTTTCAAATGTGTTATATATTTCTCATATTTTTTACTTTTCAATTTCACCAATCAGCGACCAGGTGCGCACATCGGTGATTTTTACATTTACAAAACTTCCTTTAAGGGAAGAATCGCCTTTGAAGTTCACAATTTTACCGCCCTCTGTTCTGCCTGTCAGGACAGATGAATCGGTTTTGCTTTCGCCTTCTGTTAAAACCTTAAAAGTTTTTCCCAAAAGCGCTTTGTTTTTTTCAAGAGATATTTCGTCCTGAACTTCCAAAAGACGGTTGAAACACTCTTTCTTTTCTTCATCTGTTAAAACATCATCCCACAAAGATGCCGGTGTGCCGGGGCGTTTGGAATATATGAAAGAAAAGATGGTGTCATAGCGCACTTTTCTTAAAACATCAAGGGTATCTTCAAATTCTTCCTTTGTCTCACCGGGGAATCCCACAATGATGTCTGTGGTGAGGGTGATGTTGGGCATTGCCTTTTTAACCTTTTGGATTTTTTTAAGATATTCTTCTTTTGTATATTTACGGTTCATTGATTCAAGAACTCTTGAGTTACCTGATTGTACGGGAAGGTGAAGTTGTTTGCATATCTTTTCTTCCCTTGCCATGGTTTCAATGAGTTTGTCCGAAATATCTTTTGGATGACTTGTCATAAAACGGACTCTTTCGATGCCCTCTGTTTTGCAAACATCGGTTAAAAGGTCTGCAAAAGAATAGTCATCATAGAGGTCTTTTCCGTAGGAATTGACATTCTGACCTAAAAGGGTGATTTCTTTGTAGCCCTCTTTTGCAAGAGTCTGAACTTCTTTTATGACTGCTTCCTTGGTACGGCTTCTTTCTCTGCCTCTCACATAGGGAACGATGCAATAGGAACAAAAGTTGTTGCACCCATACATAACCGAAACCCAGGCAAGGGGTGGCTCTGACCTTTTTACAGGATACCCCTCTGCAATGGCTCCCTCTGTTTCTTTAACGTCTATCACACGTTTATCATCAAGAACTTCCTTGAAAAGAGAGGGGAAATAATAAAGAGAGTGAGTCCCGAAAACCATATCAATGTGCTTATACTTCTTTTTTATTTCATCAGCATTTGCTTTTTGTTGCATCATGCATCCGCAAACACCGATTATGAGATCGGGGTTTTTTGCCTTTCTGTGCTTTAAGGCTCCAAGATTTCCGAAAACTTTGAGTTCGGCGTTTTCTCTCACGGCGCAGGTGTTGAAAATTATCACATCGGCATCTTCTTTTGAAATGGCTTTTTGGTATCCCATTTCTTCAAGCATACCCATGAGAATTTCAGAGTCGCTGACATTTTGCTGACATCCGTAGGTCTCAATGAATGCTTTTTTTCTTGTGCCATCTTCTGAAAAGCGTTTTTCGTTTATGATGCGGATGTCTTTTATGATTTGTGCCTGTTTGCTGACGGTTTCAGGATCAAGAATCCTTGATTTTTTATCTGCCATCTCTTTTGAAAAACTCCTTTCTTTGGTGTTTTGTTTTATCTTTGTAACGGGCAATATTTACCCACCTTACTCATCTTATTATATTATCATATTTTGATATAAAAGTAAAGGTTTTTAAACAAAACAAAAATAGTTGACAAAATATATTCTGTGTATTATAATAATCATAGAAAAAGGCAAGACCTCAAACGGTTATGCCAAAAAGAATATTGTTATAAAAATAACGCTATTAGCTTTGGACGGCTGGCGTTATTTTTTTATGGAAATTACTAAAAGTAACAGAATAATCATAAATGAAATTATGTATTCATTGTCCATAGCAACCACCTCCTTTCATGGAGATGATAGCATAACCGCCCAGCTTTTACGCCTGTTTAAGTCTTGCCTTTTGTCGGAATTTCCGACAAAGGTATTATACAACATATTTTATATTATTTCAACATTTTTTGAAGAAATGCTCCCGATTCTTCTTTTAAAAAATGACCGGAAAAGGTGTAGTAGTTTTTAAAGAATACTTTGCAGGAACTGTTTTGTTCTTTCGCCCTTTGGATTTGTGAAAATATCTTCAGGACCGCCTTCTTCTTCAATGGCATCGTCTGCCATAAAGATTATTCAAAAATATATTGATAAATTATTAAATATGTGATATTATATTAGAGTCACATAAACTTAATTTAATAGAAGAATTGGGATTTTTATTTTTTGCAAGGGATATTTATACCCTTTTTGCATACTTTAACATTGAATTGGCAAAAGTGCAAATTCCACTGGTTAGAGTGTGCAATGTTATATCCCATTCTGATTAAGTTTGTGTGACAACAATCGGGGTTTGCATTTTTCGGTGTGCAGACAACTATTGTTCTGCACACTTTTTATTTCAGGAGGTTTTTGAAAATGATAGATTTCTACAAGTTTCCGCCAAAAATACCAAAAACTATAGACAGGCTTCAGATTGCAGACTGTATGGAGATAATTATAAACGACCTTGCAAGGTATGGAGTTCCGGAGCGGTTAAGCAGTTGCGTTAGCATCCGAACCCGTTTTGGGTTTGTGTTTTTACGCCACTGCTTTGTTAAAATACTCGCAAATGCGTCAGCATTTACTGTGTTTTTGCCTCGCATTGCCGCAAAAACACTACACCGAAAATTCCTTGAACCTAAAACAAGATAAAATTGTTTGTTTTTCAAGGCGGAAGGTCGCAGGAATACTGACGTATTTCAAGACCGACAACGAGGAAAAACGTCTATTTTACTTGTTTTAGGCGGATTTGGATGCTAACGCAACTGCTTAATAGTAGACGATTTTTATATTCCATTGAAAAACACTACAGATGTGATAAAATCAATATACGCAGATAAATGTTTTAAAAACACTCCCGATTCTTCTTTTGAAAAATGACCGAAATGGTGTGGTTTCTTTTAATGATTATTATGAAAAAGCACGAAACTATGAAATATTACATGGTTTCGTGCTTTTTTCAAAATGATTTATTTACGATAAGTTTTCTTTAGTCTTATTACATTTCCATATTGCCATCGGGTGGTCAGACACATTATTTAACATATCGCCTTCAAAAATAAACTCAGGCTTATATTCGCCCTTGCTGAAATTATCAATAAATTCTGTTTCCTGCGGTGTAAGTACAAGAAGCTCTTTCAAATAATCGGTAACTTTTTCACGGGCAGGCTTTAGGTCAAAGTATACTCCAAAACGAAGTACGGGCAGCAAGTCCGTTTTTATTTTGTTCTGTGGCATTTTGTCAAGTCTTTCAAAGGTAAATTCTTTATGTACGGTTTCCGAGCCGATGCAGGAATAGAACACAACACACTTTTTGAGCATATCCTGCTGACTTTCATCAAATAATCCAAACTCCAAAAGATTATGTATATCATATAAATCTCTCGGTGCACTGCGGTTTAAGAGTGCAACAATTTTTGAAGCAAATATCTCCATCGGTGCCACACTTAAAACAGATAATTCTTCAGACAACCACGGAAGATTTACTTTTCTTCTTGTAACGGGCAGGATATGACATCTTATCATATAGTTTATTTCAATTTTGATATTGTCTTTCATTCCTCCGGCGTTTTGATATTCAAAAACGAAAGAATCCAATGCGTGATGCTGTTTTGATTTACTGCTTATTACATAACCGTTTGCACTCATATATTTTGAAATACGACCGATAATTATCTTGCGTTTTTCAAGCATCTCGTCACGACTGATATTTTCCGCAAAGTCAAGGTCAATGTCTACCGACAATCTCGGCAAATTGAAAATAGTTAAATTTATTGCAGTACCGCCTTTTAATGCAAGGCTGCCTGATATAATATCGTCATTTTCAAAGAACTTCAAAACATCTGCAAGTCTGCATACCTTTTCAAATGTATCTCTTACAAAGCCAAGTTCCTTTGCTTGTCTGCCTATGGTATTCTTATCAAATTGTATCATAGTCGCTCACCCCTTTATCTATAATACTTCTTATGTTTTCGGGAGCAAACAGTTTCCATTTTTTATGCCGTATATAGCCTGTGTGGTCTTTTGTTAAATAGCGTTTAGCGTTTGATATATGCTTTTCGCACTCTGCAAAAAAACTGTCCGGCAAATGCAGAGAATCGTTGAGTCCCTCTAATATATATCCGCATTTTTGATATACAAATCCGTTATTGGTATCATTTAATGCTTCAAGTAATTTATCTGCATTTAAGGATGGGATAAGAAGAATAGAACGGATTGTTTCTTCAAGTCCGCCAATTTTTTCTATATCGCAAATGCTGTCAACAACAGTTTGTTCAACTGACGATACTTTTACACCATTTGTGTTATTTATATCTGCATTTTCTTTAGGTGCAATGCGGTGATATAATATGCCGTTGTAAGCAAAATCTGTAAATCGTGTTTCTGTTGCAACATAAACCTCATAAAAAACTTGATTTGCATATCCGTAAACTTCAAATGCACTATGGTGTGATAAATAGGCATCTTCAGCTAACCGACTACCTATTTGATACCTCGATAATACAGGCTGCTTTGTTTCAATGCTGATTGCAACATACAAATCACGGCGAACACGTTCTATATATCCGTTTTTCAAATACTTTTGTATTATACTTGTGGCTGTTGGTATGCAACAGTTAAGTTTTTCGGCAAGCTCCCCAAGTGAAAAGCAACCAAGTTCTACAACCTTTTCGTAGTTTTTCATTCATCGCACCTCGCTTCTGTTTTAATTTTATCACAAAACCATTAAAATTGCAATGGTTTCGCGTAATTTTTAAAACAGTTTTGCGTTTTTTTAGGCTCTCACTCGTGAAAAGGAGAGCCTTTTTGCTGTTTTCCACTATCTTTTTGTCTCTAATATCAGTTTTCTTGCTCTGCCGTTTTTGACATCATATCTTTTAAGGTCCTATGACAGGTATGGAGATAATTATAAACGACCTTGCAAGGTATGGAGTATCAGAGAAGTTAGCGCTAAAGATAACAGATGATTTTTACAGTTTTTAAAAGATACTTTGCAGGAACTGTTTTGTTCTTTCGCCCTTTGGATTTGTGAAAATATCTTCGGAACTGCCTTCTTCAATGGCATCGTCTGCCATAAAGATTATTCAAAAAATATATTGATAAATTATTAAATATGTGATATCATAATTTTGCCAAACTATTTTAAAATGATGATTTAACAAGGTATTCTTTATATGGAATAACTGTATATTTTTATGAGCATTACTGCATTCTACTACTGAATTTGATAAAAATGCAAATTTCGTTTAGTAGAATGCGTAGGAATACTCATCTATTAAAATAGTTTGGCGACTATCGGAGTTTGCGTTTTTTATGCGCTTGCTTCGGTGGGCGCATTTTTTATTTCAGGAGGATTTTGAAATGATAGATTTCTACAAGTTTCCGCCCAAAATACCAAAAACTATAGACAGGCTTCAGATTGCAGATTGCATGGAGATAATTATAAACGACCTTGCAAGGTATGGAGTATCAGAGAAGTTAGCGCTAAAGATAGTAGATGATTTTTATATTCCGTTGAAAAGGACTACGGATGCAATAAAAGCGATATATGCAGAAAAATGCTTTAAAAACACTCCCGATTCATCTTTTGAAAAATGACCGGAAAAGGTGTAGTTCCTTTTAAAGATTACCACAAAAAAGCAGGCTGAGCCTGCACCCAAGTCGCGGGCGTAATTTGATATACATCTTATCTCGCGAACTAAATTCTGCGTAATTTCCTATACAGCAAAAAAACAGAGGTTAAAAATTCAAACGAATTTTTCCTCTGTTTTGTAGTTTTTAAAGAATACTTTGCAGGAACTGTTTTGTTCTTTCGCCCTTTGGATTTGTGAAAATATCTTCAGGACAGCCTTCTTCTTCAATGGCACCGTCTGCCATAAAGATTACTCTGTCTGCAACTTCTCTTGCAAATCCCATTTCGTGAGTTACGACAACCATTGTCATACCCTCTTTTGCAAGGTTTTTCATAACATCCAAAACTTCTCCAACCATTTCGGGGTCAAGAGCAGATGTGGGCTCGTCAAAAAGCATAACTTCGGGATTCATCATAAGCGCTCTCACAATTGCAACCCTTTGCTTTTGTCCGCCTGAAAGCTGAGAAGGGTAAGCCTCGGCACGGTCAGAGAGACCGACTCTTTTAAGAAGCTCCATTGCCTTTTTCTCCGCTTCTTCCTTTGACATTTTCAAAAGCTTCATGGGAGCTATTGTCATATTTTTAAGCACTGTCATATGGGAAAAGAGGTTAAACTGCTGGAAAACCATTCCCATTTTTTCCCTCGTTTTGTTTATGTTAGTTTTCTTTGAAAGAATGTTTATTCCTTCAAAAATAATTTCTCCGCCATCGGGGTCTTCAAGTCTGTTAAGGCTCCGAAGAAGTGTTGACTTCCCGCTTCCCGAAGGGCCGATAACAACCACAACCTCACCCTTTGTTATGCTTGTTGTGACATTGTCAAGAGCAACAATTTTTCCGCCATTATAAATTTTACTGAGGTTTTTTACCTCAATGAGATAATTACCGTTCACTCTTTCTCAATCTCCTTTCAAGCATATTTAAAAGTCTTGTCATTATAAGCACCACTATAAGATACACCAGCGCCACGCAAAGTATGGGGTTAATCTGGTCATATGTAGTATTTTTTATCTGATTTCCCGCTTTTGTAAGGTCGATTACCGCAACATATCCAGCAACAGAGGTCTCTTTTAAAAGTGCTATCATTTCATTGCCGATTGCAGGGAGTATATTTTTAAATGCCTGAGGAAGAACAATAAGCCACATGGTCTTTCCCGCAGAAAAGCCAAGAGAACGCCCTGCTTCGGTCTGTCCTTTGTCGATGGCAAGGATTCCCGACCTTATGGTCTCTGCCACATAGGCACCTGAATTTATACCAAAGGTGAGAGTGGCAACCCATGTCCCGTCTTCTGCAGATACAAACACAATAAAAAACATTATGAGAAGCTGAACAACTACCGGTGTTCCTCTGATTACCGTAAGGTATATGTTACAGAGCACATCAAATATTTTAAGGTTTTTGTTCCCTTCGCAAAAAACCTTTATTATTGCAACTATTGTTCCGATGATAATGCCGATGATTAGTGCACCAAAGGTTATTTTGATTGTTTCACCAAATCCCTCTATAAGAGTCATATATCTGTCACCCTCAATAAAGGTGTGGTGCAATTTATCAAGCCAGTTATTAAACCATTCCACTGTTTTTCTCCTTTTAAAGTCTTTATCAAAACAAATTAAGCGGCACTTTCGCGCCGCTTAAAATTTAAGTTGTTACTTAAGCATTGTTGGTAAGGTCATATTTTGCAAAGATTTCTGCAAGTTTGCCTTCTGCCTTAAGTTCAGCAAGTGCGCCATTGATTTTTTCAGTGAGTTCATCATCACCAAGCTCAAGAGCAATTGCATATTCCTCTTTGGTGAGGGGTTCATCAAGAACTACAGTTTTGCCATTCTGCTCTGCAGAAAGTGCTTTTGCAACTGCATCGTCAATTACAACTGCGTCAACCTTGCCTGCGGTGAGAGCTGCAATTGCTTCTGCACCTGTTTTGAAGGACTGAACTTTATAGTTTCCATCTAAAATGTACTGTTCACCTGTTGTACCTTCCTGGCAGGAAAGAGTTTTTCCGTCAAGGTCAGCAGCAGCTTTAAGCTCGCTGTCTGCCATAACAATGATTGCCTGAGATGCTAAGTAGTAAGCATCTGTGAAGTTCATATTCTTTCTTCTGTCTTCATTTGCAGTGATACCGGAAAGTGCTATGTCATATTTACCTGTTGCAACACCTGTGAGTGCAGCATCAAAGTCGATGTTGGAAATTTCAAGTTCCATACCGAGTTTTTCAGCAATAGCATATGCCATGTCAATTTCTGCTCCAACCATTTCACCGTTTTCAAGGTACTCAAAAGGCGGGAATTCAGCATTTGTAGCCATTGTGAGAACATTTTCCTTGGCTTCATCGTCTTTTGCACATGATGCAAATGCACAAGCGCACATTACAACTGCGAGAAGTGCGGATACGAGTTTAAACATTTTTTTCATTTTTTCATCCTCCAAAATATTTTTAATTTTTCGCTTCCGAATACGGAAATCATTTTCTATGTTGGTAAGTTTATCATAATTTTATTTTAATGTCAACACATTCATGCATAAAATTCGTATTTTTTTGCGTTTTTACTATGTTTATGCATTCAAATTCTCTGTTTTACGTTAAATATTTGTATATTTATGTTGTTTTATGCATTGTTTTATGAATAATTCATGGTAAAAGCAATTTGCAGATGATGGTAAATTGGAGTTTGTCGGGGACGTATCAGCTAAATTTTGCAACAAGTTGCAAAGCTAAATTATTGCTTCGCAATAGCTAAATTGCTTCATTGAAGCAGCTAAATTAAATTTGCCAAAGTCAAGCTGCCCGCAGGGCAATTTAGCTCCCG
>JAZQJX010000034.1:0-6123 GCA_045541875.1 Clostridia bacterium
CTGCGGCGGGAGTGCGGAGCATTATCGCTTTTCTTAAGCCATGTGCATTTTTGAAAAGCAAATTTGCTTTTCAAAAAAATTTGCACGGCAATATAATTGTTTTTTACTGTATAGGAACGAAGTTTCCTATACAGTAAAAAAGGATATTGCAATATGAGATTTTTCTCTTTTGCAATATCCTTTTTTCATTAAAACATATTTCTTATTTTGCAAATTCTTTCATAGGCAATACTTGCCACTTTTACCATTCCCATATCCTTATAGTCCTGAGAATTAGCTGACGATATTTCCAATGTGAGCGGTCCTTTGAATGAGGTCTTTTTGATTTTGTTTACAAATTCTTCCCAGTCTGCATTTCCATCATAGGGAATAAAGTGTTTATCATCTTTAGGATTGAGAATGTCTTTTTCGCTCATGCCAAAATTATCGTGAATGTGAACGGCTATAAGTCTGTCACCATACAGATTTGAAAAGTCAATGTGGGGAGCATAAGCTCTGTTATGGCCAATATCCCAACAAAAACCATGAAAATCTCCTACAGCACTTAAGACTGCATCAAGATGAGGATATGGTTCAACATTTTCAAATGCCAGTCGGACACCATTTTTTTCAGCATATTCACCAAGCCTTTTATGTCTTGTTATGCCAATTTCCGACAATGGCGGAACGTCCTTCAAAAACGTTGTGTGCAAAACAAGAGTAGAGATTTGAGCGCTGTGGCAAAAATCCACTCTCTCCTTCTGGATTTCTATGTAGTCATCACCATCTGTTGAGTCTGTCCACACAGAGTTTACTTCAGAAATTGGTGCATGAATATTTGCAACTTCCAAACCCACGGCAATTGCCTTGTCATACATTTCCCAAACGTTATCACCCACAAAATAGCTCAGCATTGTGGAGTCAAACCCTGCTTCTTTGATGATTCTCAGTTGTTCTTTTTCATCCACGTCCATTTTGTAGAGTGTATTCATCCCAATCTTCATTATCGTCCTCCATAAATATAATTCTCATCAAAATCATTTTACATTTAAGTCAGCAATAAACTTTTAATTCACTAAAACGGTTTACCATTATATAACATTCACATATACTGTTTGTGATGTTATTTCCATATGATTTTCGTCATATGCCTTTATTGTGATATTTATCTTCTGACCTATATATGATGAAAAATCGGCGTTTACTGTATACGGAATTCCATATGCCACACCAAGGTCAACTCCGTTTATAAAATATTTTACATAGGCAACGTTTTTCACAGGACTTGTTATGTAGGAAGCAAGTTCGGTATATTCCGCTTTTATGTTCACATTGTTTCCGAGTTCATAATAACTGTAGAGTGCATCTGTTTGATTTGTGCCTGCGAGATAGTATGAATTTGAAATACTTTGTCTGTAGGTATTAAGATATGACTGATTGCCTGAAAGAAGAAAACTGTAGTTTCCGTCATTGGCGTCATAGTGGAAACACATTTTCACATTCGGATATTTTATGGGAAGATATGTATAGAAATCCGAAAGCTGCGAAGATGCAAATGATGTAAGGTCGGCACCTGTGTCATAGTTAACATAACTTGCTCCGCTTTCAACTATGATTATAGGCTTTTTGTGACCATAGTGAGAATAGAGATAGTCAAGTTGATTACTCCAGCGGCTTCTGTCAATTCCCTGACCTAAGGGGTCCGTTATGCCCTGATATACTTTGTAGGATGAAACCCCCACATAATCAACATATTCGTCACCGGGATAATATTTGTCTATTGTTTCCGACGGGTAAAAGTTTGGTGCCCAGATTATCGATACAGAGGGAGCATAGGTGTGAAAAACACTTGCAACTTCTCTGAATTTCTGAATGTATAAATTAGCATCAGGTGTGTACCATGGGGCACTCATATCATTCATTTCTCCTGCAAAACGCAGTATCATCGGACAAGATGCCGCTTCCATATCCGATGCAAGTTTTTGCAGATATCCATCCGTGGAATTAACACTTGAAAGGCCCATGTGAGGCTCAAGAGCAATTTGAACAAGTTTTCCTTTTGATGAGGCATAGTCTATGTGTGATTGATATGTGGAAAGGTCTCTTCCGTAGGGAAGATAGAGAAGATATGCACCGACATTTTTACCGACAAGTGAAGAATAGGTGTCCATATAGAATCTTGAGGGATCGTAGGGATTATATATGTTTGAGTCACTTTCTGCATACGCTCCCGCATATATCCCTCTCTTTGGCTCATAATCTGCACCAAACCAGTTTGATGCATCGAGTGTATCATCGCTTGTCTTTATGAAAATCTGAGAATCTGCCGTTATGAGAGTTGCTCTTCTTGTGGCATCAATCACGCTTTCTGTCATACCCGGGGTAATGCTCCAGTAATATGATTCCCTTTTAAAACATTCCGCAGCACTTTTATAGTCACCTAATGATGAATAGCATTCGCCAAGGTGTTTAAAAAGCATTGCATTGCTTGATGACTGATTCTCTTTTATGAAAAGAGATGAAATGCTTTTAATTTTATCTATTGCAAGATAATACTGCCCTGATGATTTTAAAGAAAGGGCTTCATTCCATATGCCCCAGTAGTTTGTGGTGACAGCCTTTGCATTTTCCACAGTGTATATAAGGTTACCTGCGCCGGGACTTGTGACTACAACGTTCCCGTCCCATGAAACAGTTGCACCAAAAGATTCCAGAACCGCTCTTATGGGAAGATATGTTCTGCCATCCACAATAACCGCAGACGCATCATTGGGGATTTTAACATTGTTTCTGTAGATGCACGATTCCCACACCTTGCATCTTACCCAGGTTGTACCTTTTCTGACAACAGCAGTCTGAGTGTCTTGTTCCCATCCAACTTCAGCACCGAAACTTTCCATGGTTGCCCTTAAGGGGACAAGTGTTCTTCCTTCGTTTACAAAAGGATAGCCTGTTGAACTGTCAAATTGCACCTTTGCTCCGTCAATGTAGACATCTGTTGCATATACCGAAACGGAAAACAAAAAAAGTGCCGTGATGATGACAAACATCCATATAAACTTCTTCACAAAAAATCCTTCTTTCGTTTTTTATTTTATATATTCTTTTTTAAACTGATTGTCATAAAATACATATACATATTCAAAGCCTGTGTCAACAAGCATTTTTCTTACTTCATCAAAATATGCATCCAATGTTTCGGGACTATGGCTATCCGACGACAGTATCACTTTGCCCTCGTTTCTTTTTATTATATCAAGAAGTCTCTGATGGGGATAGGGATCTTTTCTGTAGCCTCCTGATATTGCTCCTGTATTAACCTCAAAGATGACCTCATTTTTAAGTGCTTCCTCCATATACTTTCCGGCTATTTCAAAATATTTTTCATTATTCAGAAATCTCGAAACATCAGTTTCGTCATATTTTGTTATGAGGTCAAAGTGACCTACAATGTCGGGTTTTCTTTCTGATATGTATTGGCAAAAGGTGCTAAAATAGGTTTCGGCAAAAGTGGAAACGTCAAAATCAAACAATTCAAGACACTTATTAAAAGAATTGCAGTCTGAATCTATGGGGTAGTATTTTGAATTTATGCAAAAATAGTGGGATGAACCTATTATATAGTCAAAATCTTCTCTGGGATTCATTGGGCTGAAGGCATCCTCTTCAACACCAAGATAAATCTGAATCTTGTTTTTATATTTGTTTTTCAGCCTGTTTATTTCCTGTTTGTATTCATCTGTATCTTTCATACAGTATTCAAGGTCAAAAGGTGTGTATCCATGACCTGAAAAACCTATGGCATCAAAGCCTTTGTCTATTGCAAAAAGAACCACCTCTTCAGGGGGGCATTCTCCGTCACATAAATTTGTGTGTGTGTGATAATTGCATAACATTTTTTCTTCTCCTGTGTATGTCTATATTTCAACCTCTAATCCATCGTAGGAAACGGAAAGGTTCATATTTTTTACTCTTTCTTCAAGAACATGGTGAATGGGATTTGCATTATGCGAAAAGTGATTTATGTATAGTTTTGAAGACTTGTCTATGCATCCGATTTCGGAAAGTTTTTTTATGAGTCTATCGATATTTTCAAGTCCCATATGGCTTCCTGAATCTGAAATTGGAATGTCCACATTTGTGCAGTCGAAACTTATCATGTCAAATTTTAACTTTTTATCTTTCATATAATTTATTACTTCTTCTTTAAAATACCCTGTGTCATGGGCATAAAGCAAAGTCTTGTCCGATTCTATCATATAAAAAAGTGCTCCGTCACCTTTCATATGATTTGCAGGAAATGCTGTGATGCGATAATTCCCGATATTTTTTGTTTCAAAGGGTGAAATCTTTTCTGCTTTCACATTCTCAGGTACGCCTTTTTTCATTATCTTGTCATATACACCCTGACCGCAGAAAAGTTCAAGAGTCTCTGTGCGCATATTGTGAGAAAACGGCGGAAATCTGTTTTCAAGTTCTTCGTAATAAAAATGGTCGGGATGAGAATGGGTTACAAGAAGGAACTTTATTTTGTCCCCCTCAATGTCATTATTTAAAAAATGCATATATGTATCGGCAGGAAGGTCAATCAGAAGGTCATCATTTATGATTGTCTGTGAACGTGTGCGCACATTTTTTCCTTTCAGTTTTCTTGCTTCAAGGCAATATTTACATCTGCAAAAAACAGCAGGAAACCCCTCTGCCGCTGATGTGCCGAGATATTTAAGTTTCATAACTCCACCCCTTATTAAGTTGATGATATCATATTAGAATCAGTGCACAATGTAGTCAATGTACCACTGACTACAAATGAATAATTAATAATGAATGATGAATAATTTCGGTTGAAAATCGCCAAATGCGATTTTCCTCATTAATTTTTCATTATTCAATATTCATCAGCGTAGCGACTTCATTATTCATTACGTTTTGTACATTGTATAAAACGACTGAACGATTTAGATGCCATTTTTCATATACGCAACTTTGCATGCACGTATATAACATTCTGAAATATATTCTTCAATGGTCATATTGGTATACTTATCATTTTCATGTCTGTTTGGTTTGCTCATTTTATTAAGCTCAAATGTAAGAATATCATTATATCCATGTCTGTTTAACCTTTTAACGGCTTTTTTCCAGTCAGTAATTCCGTCAAACGGAAGCAAATGCAAATCGTCTGTCCAGAAAATACTTCCATCAAAATCACTCACACCTAAATTGTCATTAATATGTGTTGCTATAAGCCTGTCTCCATACAAACTCAGCATATCTCTTCCTTTGTTGTAGCATAACTCATGCCCGGAATCCCAACAAAACCCTACATTTTCATAAATTTTAAAAGTATCCATCAAAATTCTTAGGTACTCCTCACCTTCAACATTTTCAAATGCAATTTTAACATTACAGCGTTTGGCTTCTTCTACAACAATACGAAAGTTTTCCACACCATCATAAGTCGGATTGGCTTTTTCTTCAAATCCTATATAAGGATGAACAACTAATATAGGAACATCAACCTCCGCACAATCCTTTACACAACAAACGAGTTCTTCAATAGCGTGCTTGGCTTCTCCGTCATTGCCCCACATTTTTGCGGCATTTTCGAAAGGCGCATGAACCGACTGAAAAATCAATTCCAATTCATCTGCAAGTTTCCTATACTTTTTTAAATGCTTATCCCACATAGTAAAGAACCCCTCAAAACCTGATTCCTTAAATAGTTTTATTTGTTCCTCTATGGTTATTGCGAATTGTTCGCTTGTTCCCAAGCATAATTTCGTTTTATACACAACTGTTGTCCTCCATCTTTTCGTTGAATTCATTATAGCATAGTTTCAGTTTATTTTCAACAGATGAGGCAACAAAAATTGGAGTTTAACTCACTGATTGATTTTCAATCAGTGAGAATGAAATGCACCTGAAGGTGCATGAAATGAAACCTTCGGTCTCATGAAATACTGCTTCGCAGCATGAAATGTCTGCAATGCAGACATTATTGAAAAAACTCGCTTTGGCGAGTTTTAACTTTAATGAATTCCAAAGGAATTCATATCATGACAACTGCGTTGTCATTTCATGGCGAAGCCATTTCATTCGGTGAGTTTGTAAAACAAACTCACCGCTAAACTCCAATTTGAA
>JAZQJX010000035.1:0-51710 GCA_045541875.1 Clostridia bacterium
ATTTCGCTATATCCCACGTGAAATCTCTAAAAAATACGTCAGTATTCTCTTCGAGATTTCACTTGTATAAAACAAAATTGTCTATTTTAAAACTCTTCGACCTTAAACGCAGAGAAATTTAGTAAAATTTCAATGCGGAGATCGAAGCAAGGCTGGCGCCTTGCGAGAGCGACAAGTTGAAAGTGTGCAAATTTATCAAGTTTAAGGCATACGGGGTTCAACTCCCGCGTGCTTAACTATTTTTTACAATTTTTTCCGCTTTTGAAAGTGCTGTATCTATATTTTTTGCAAAGCCTTCGTCACCAACCATATCCCAGAAACCTGCTTTTTTCATGACCTTTTTAGGTTGTTTGTTGACGTGGGAGAAAATTACTTCTATTCCTTTTTCTCTGCAATGTTCATAGACAGATGTGAGGGCGTGGAGAGCGGATATGTCTATTGACGGAATACATCTCATTCTGAGTATCATAACTTTGATACCGTCTTTAACATCCAATGATGAAATTATGTCTGAGTTGGCAAAAAACATCGGCCCATCAAACTCGAAGACCTGAGTTCTTTCAGGGATTCTTTTGAGTCTTCCCTGATCGTCTGTTACCCTGTCTTCAATTGTTTCCCATGTACGCACTTTTGTTACATCCGCCATACGTTTTATGAAGAGAATTGCCGCAAGGAGCATTCCTATTTCAATTGCAACCACAAGGTCAAACACAACTGTGAGAACAAAGGTCAGGATGAGAACGGAGATGTCACTTTTAGGTGCGGTTTTGCATATGTCACGAAACTCTCTCCATTCGCTCATATTATATGCCACCATAAAGAGAATTGCGGCAATAACAGGCATAGGAATCCATTTTGCATAAGGCATGAGCACAACTAAAATCAAAAGAAGAGTTATGGCGTGAACAATGCCCGATACAGGCGTTCTTCCGCCGTTTTTAACATTTGCGGCAGTTCTTGCAATTGCGCCTGTTGCAGGGATTCCGCCAAAAAGACCTGAACAGATGTTGCCGACACCCTGAGCAATGAGTTCTGTGTTGGAATTATGCTTATCGTGAATCATGCCGTCAGACACAACACAGGATAAAAGTGATTCTATACCTGCTAAGATTGCGATTGTAAAAGCAGGTGAAATGAGTTTCCCTATCATTGAAAATTCAAATTCAGGAAGTGAAAATGTTGGTGCTGATGCTGATATATCATACAGGTCACCTATTGTATTTACATTAAGACCTGTGAATTTAACGATTATTACACCTGCGACCACGGCAATGAGAGATCCGGGTATTTTTTTGTTGATTTTAGGCCAGATGATTAAAATTGCAAGGGCAATGATGCCGACTATCAGACTCTGATAGTTAAATGTGGCAAGTGATTTACATACTGCAGTGAGTTTTTCCATTGTTTCAACTGCGTGAGTGCCATCGGGAAATGTGAGTCCGAAAAAGTCCTTTATCTGTCCGATTACTATGGTGAGAGCAATACCTGATGTGAAACCTGTTGTTATGGTGTGAGGAATGTATTTTATAAGGACACCAAATTTGCAAAGTCCCATTATCACAAGGATGATACCTGCCATAATGGTTGCAATCACAAGCCCTGACATTCCGTGAGTTGCAACAATTCCTGCAACGATAGTTGCAAATGCGGCTGTGGGACCTGATATATTTACCCTGCTTCCGCCAAGAAGAGAAATTACAAAACCTGCAACAATTGCGGTGTAGAGTCCTCTTTCGGGAGATACGCCCGACGCAATTGCAAGGGCAATTGAAAGTGGAAGTGCAATTATTGCAACTATGATTCCGGCAATTATGTCATTTGTGAGTTTTTTGCCATTATAGTCCTTTAGTGCTGATATTATCTTTGGTTCAAACGTTTTCATATTTATGTATCGCCTCCGGGTAATTATATTACCACTTTGATTAGAGAATGTAAACAGAGTTTTTAACATATTGTCACATTTTGGCACAGACTCCTTTTAATAGTATATTTTTTTGTAGACTTTTAAGAAAAAACCATGTGTCGTTTTCCATATTCTTCTTGATTTTCAGGGCGGTTTATTGTATTATAATTGTATATGATTTTTTGGAGGTACATCGGATGAAAAAATATGCCATTATAGGCTTTGGCGGACTTGGAAAAGTTCATTTTTTAAATCTATTGGAAATAGAAAAAGCAAGAGGTGATATTGAACTTAAAGCAATTTGCAATTCCTCACTTGAAGGAATAACGAAAAGTATGGAACTTAATATCACTTCGGTTTCCATGGACAACATTGATTTTTCAAAATATAATCTTTACACAGACTATAAGGAAATGATTGAAAAAGAAGAACTTGATTTCGTATTCATTGCACTTCCAAGTCATCTTCACGCTGAGGTAAGTGTGTATTGTCTGAAAAAAGGACTTGATGTCTTTTCAGAAAAACCCATGGCAATAGTTCCAAAAGATTGCCGTATGATGGCAGACTGTGCAAAAGAATGCCGGAAGAAACTTATGATAGGTCAGGCACTTCGGTTTTCGGATGAATATATTTTCCTTAAAGACGCAATTGAAAATGGCACATACGGAAAACCTGTAAAGGCTGAATTTTCAAGAAAATCCCCCCTCCCTCTATGGTCATCGGAAAACTGGCTTTTAAAAGATGACAAAAGCGGCGGATGTATTATTGATATGCACGTTCACGATGTTGACATTATGGTGTGGCTTTTCGGAAAACCTATTGATGTTCACACAGTGTCAAGTCACAAAATGGCAGAATTTGAAAGTGTGTATGCAATATATTCATACCCTGATATTTCTGTGTCAATCAATACGGACTGGGGAATTCACTCATCATACAAATTCAAAGCAACCTACGGTGTGACTTTTGAAGATGCATATGTGGAATGTCTCGGAAACGAAATAACCGTTTACAAAAATGACGGAACAGAAAAATTTTCTGTATCAAAAGACAATCCCATGTACAAACGTGAAATTGAAGAATTTGTGGACTGCGTTGTTTGTGACAAACCATTTCAGACAACATCCCTTGAATCGGTTTGTGACACTATGGATACAGTATTTACGGAAAAATACGGAAAGGAAAAAATATAATGAATCTCGGAGTTTTGGTTTTACTTGATGAAAACATTGAACAAAAATTAGAAGAACTTAAAAGCATGGGATTTTCCAATTGCCAACTTTGCAGTTGGAATCTTCATCTTCACACAGATGAATATGCAAAAATCATAAGGGATGCATGTGAAAAATACGGTGTCAGGATTTCCGCTTTTTGGTGCGGATGGTCAGGACCTGCTGTATGGAATTTTTATGAAGGTCCTCAAACCCTTGGGCTAATGCCTGAAGAGTACAGAGAAAAAAGAATTGCAGAATTGAAACAAGGCTCTGACTTTGCAAAGAAAATCGGTGTGGATACTATTGCAACTCACGTTGGTTTTCTCCCTGAAATACCAACATCAAAAGAATATGCTGAAATTATTCCCGCTCTTTTCGAACTTTGTGAATATGTGAAAGCAAACAGGCAGTATTTTCTCTTTGAAACAGGTCAGGAAACTCCTGTAACACTCAGAAGAACCATTGAGGATATCGGAACAGGAAATCTTGGAATAAACCTTGATGCGGCAAACCTTATTCTCTACGGAAAGGCAAATCCAATTGATGCACTTTCTGTCTTTGGAGAATATGTTAGAAACATTCACGCAAAAGACGGAAAATATCCAACATCGGGAAAAGAACTCGGAATTGAAACACCCTTGGGAAAAGGTGATGTGAATTTCCCGGGATTTATTAAAAAATTAAAAGAAATCGGATTTGATATGGACATAACCATCGAAAGAGAAATCTCCGGAGAAGAACAAAAAAGGGATATTATGGAAGCAAAAATATACCTTGAAAAATTGTGGGAGGAAAAAGCATAATGATTGAACTTGGAGCATTTTACAGTCAAATTGAAGCAGGGATTAAAGAAAAAGGGTTCACCCTTGACGAGGTGCTTTGCGAAGCAAAAAAGCACTCCATTGACTGGGTTGATGTTAACGCAGATTATTTTTACAAGATTCCGCCAAAGGAATTTGCACAGAATTTAAAAAAACACGGAATCGGAATTTCATCTGTTCACGGTCTGACGGTTTGTGATGTGTCATCTGACGAAAAAATTGACGAGTCCATAAGATGTATGAAGGAACAAATGGAATTTGCAAAGATGGCAGGAAGCAAGTTTTTTATGATTGTTCCTCAACCTGCTCAAAGTTACAGAGAAGATATGAAAGGTGAACTTGAAGAAAGTTTCAGAAGACTTTTTTCAGAAATTGCAAAATATGGCAAGGAAATCGGAATTCAGGCAACTGTTGAAAACTTTTCTCTCACAGGTCTACCCTACACAAGTTTTGATGATATAAGATGGCTTATGGAGAACGTTCCCGACCTTATGTATACATATGACAGCGGGAACTATACCCTTGCAGGATTTGATGAGGTTCATGGAGCAAAAATGTTTTATGACAAAACAGTATATGCCCATTTCAAGGATGTTGAAGTGGTAAGCGAAAAAACACCTTTCCTCTATGACGGACTTTATTATGACGGACCCGCACTCGATGACGGAATTGTTAAAAACAATGAAGTTTTGGAATTTTTCAAAGAAAAAGGTTATGACGGAATTATAACCATTGAAATATGCTCAGCAAATAATGAATTTGAAAAACTTATGATTTCAGCAGACAGATATATAGAAAAAATCTGATATTTCCGGATTGATATGCACGTCAAAAAAGATATACCTGTTCCTTGTATAATTACAGACTTAAAAGTGCTTGTCTCAATTGAGTGAAAAATCACTTGTTGAGACAAGCACTTTTATTTGTTTTATTGTGAATTTGATAAACATGAAGAAGAATCAGAGTAAGAGTGTTCTTCGACAATCTGAAATAAGGTGGCAGATTTTGTCACTTCATATTTGGTTTATTCGCCGGTTGCTTCCCATAGTCTGTACATGCTGCGCGCTGTACCCAAATGACAGTTTATCCAGAAATTCCATATATTTGTTTCTGGATTTTCTGTAATCCATTGAGTAGGTATGAGACCGGTCTGCTCATTTTGCATTCTTGTTATCATATCTGCAAGAGCACACGCTTTTTCATACCACAATTTATCTCCTGTAAGTTCATAGACCGCCAGAAAAGCTGACGCGATGGCTGCTGTACTGCCGTCAACAGGCACATACCACTGATATTGTTCGAGGCCCGCCGGTGATTCCCAGAACTCGTTATATTCTGTGTTTCTGCACCATGGAGCATATTTTCCCCACACCACAAACTGGTCTTCCACAAAACGCATAAGGTTGATTGCCGTTTCTACTGCCTGCGGATCGTCTGCCTTGTTTGCGGCAATATGTCTTATTGCAGAGAGTGCTGTAAAGTGGGTAAGATTCTCATAGTTGCTTCGTATGGCAGTATCCTCAAACTGTCCCTCCCAGTTGTAGCCGTCTATACAGTTTTTTTCTATGTATCTGTAGCAGCCTTCTTCCAGGTCTTTCCATACTTTATCACCGGTTCTTTTATACATAACAGTCATCAGGTTTATCATTTTGTCGGGCACACAGTAGTTTTCTGCCTGGGGTGTTCCGTCTTTGGAAGAAATGTACAAATACCAGCTTCCGTTTGGCTGGACATTATCTCTGTAGAACTCTGCTATTTTTATTGCTGCATCAGAATATTTTGTGTCACCTGTTGCATCTGCCAGATTAAAGTATGCTTCTGCAACCATACACGGATAGAGCATCATTACATTTCCAAGACGATCCAATGCTACCTTTACAGGTATTTCCTGCCCCTCTTCGTAATGGTCTATGCTGTAGGTATATGGTAAGCCTGCAAGGGGTGATTCTTCACCATAGGACAAGGCAAGAAGATAGTCTGCTGCTTTTTTTGCTATTTCCAATGCATTGGCAGCATTTTCACTTTCCATCTTTGCATAGGTAATCATTGCATTTATTATGCTGGAAAGCATCTTTGACGGGAACACATTAAGGTTATATTCAGGATCGGGTTTTCCGTTTTTTAAAAGATATTGTATGGATTTGTCGTTATATGCAAAACGGTATGCTTTGAGAGCACATTCGCGATAGGAATATGCTTTTGGCAAAAGATTTTCTCTTCCGGGAAACGGATCGCATTTAAAAAATGTACGCATACCGGATATACACATAAATTTTTCGTTTTTGTCAAAGGCTTCAACTTTGAGTGTTATAACACCTGTGGGCAGGTCTTTCCATATTTCTGTCAGAAGTGTGGTTGAATTTTCGGATTTGAATGAATATGTTTTGCCATCAGAATCTGTCGCAGTAAAAACATAAGACTCTGCTCCCGGAATTATTGGAAATCTCAACTTCGGGTTATATGTAAATTGCGATGAGTGAACGTTCCAGAAAGGACGACCGTTTATACCACCGTGAAATCCGGCAATTTCACCGTTGTACTCTTCAAGTGCCTGCTTTGCAAAAATAGATTGCATATATAACATCTCCTTGTATTTTTTTGTAATTATATATACGGACAAATGATTAGTCAATGGAAAAATTCCATAAGAACATATAAAAAACCCATAAAACACTAAGATTTTATTCGCAACTTTTTGGCAGGTCTTTTCAGGTTAATCTATACATGAATACAGTACATTCCTAAGTTCCCTTTGCGTATTCATAACCCAACTGTGGCAATGCTGGAAATATACAAGAGAAAGTTTATTTTCGGGATCAACTAAAGCAAACGAGCCTGCCGCTCCGTCCCATCCGAATTCTCCATAGGGACTGATTGAACTGCTTGTCTGTTTATCATGATGAACCCTTACGCCGAGACCGTATGTATATCCTTTTTTCACTTCCTGAAAATCCATGTACTGCTGAGGATTGAGTTGGTTTGTTCGCATAAGGTCTATTGCATATTTTGAAATTATTCTGTTACCGTTTTTGCCAACTCCTTCGTTTGCAAGAGCATCTGTGAAGAGAGCATAGTCATAGGGGCAAGAGCAAAGTCCTGCACCACCGCTCTGATAGTCGGGAGAAAGATTATATACACAGTCTAAAGGCTGTCTCACAAAGCCTTTATCATCTTCGTACACATACCTTGCGGCAAGACGTGAAAGTCTTTCCTCATCCTTTGGAACATCAAAGAATGTGTCTTTCATTCCAAGGGGGTTGAAGATGTTTTCTTCCATATAGTCGCCAAGTTTCATGCCTGACCATACCTCAATGAGTCCACCTAAAACATCGTGACACAGGCTGTATCTGTATCTTGTACCCGGCTCAAATCCGAGAGTCATTTCAGACATTGCACGAACAAGTTCAAGTGTGCTTGTCTCTCCCCTTTTTACGGCTTCTTTAATGTAGGATGCAAAAAGGTCATAGTCAAGTCCTGCACCCATTGTGAAAAGGTCTCTCACGGTTATAGGATTTTGGGCATAGCCTGTTTCATTGTTTTGAGAACCTGCTCCTATTGTGCTTCCTGTTATTATTTTTGCACCCTCGGTTGTGTCAAATTCGTCATATGAAATTTTCATTTTTTCAAATTCAGGAAGATAAATTGAGATAGGATCATCAAGAAGATATACTCCCTTTTCCAAAAGTTGAAGTGCCGCTGTGCAAGTTATCATTTTTGTCATTGAATATATGAGATAGAGGTCATCGTGAGATATTTTTTTCCCCGATTCAAGATCGCTCATTCCCACCTGATGCCTGAAAACCATTTCATGTTCTTTATACACAATGCAATCTGCACCGGGAACGTGATACTTTGTTGTTATATTATCAAGATAATTTTTTAAGTTTTCAAAATTCATTTTTTTCTCTCCTTGAAAATTACTGTAAAGCAAGATTATTTTTTTTACTGTATAGGAATTTTCGCAAAAATTTGTTCGCGAGACCTGATGTTAGCGAAACTATGCCTGCGACAAGGGTGCAGGCTCATCCTACATTTTTATTATAAGATTAAACCCTAATTATGTCAATAAAGTTTACAAGTTAAATCATATTTTGAGACGCAGAAGATAAATAATGACAATTTGACTGTTGTAAAAATTACATAATTATATATATGAACTATATTGTTCCATTCACTTTTTACATAAAAATGCCCTTTGCCTATTCTCTTTTTTGGCAAAATGGAGTAAAATGTGATAATGTAGAATTATTTTGTTGACTTTATCGCTTTAACGTGCTAAAATGATAAAGTAAACTTTGTTATCCCCCGGAGGAATTTGTCATGAACATCGACACAAGACTTTTAAAAAATGAGGAACGCGCAGTTTTTGCCCTTCGTTCACTTTATGAAAAATACGGTTATGCCCAGTATAAGATGGGTAAGTTTGAAGAATATGACCTTTATGTGAGAAACAAAGATTTCCTTGTTTCTGATCATATTATCACTTTCACCGATACAAACGGAAAACTTATGGCATTAAAGCCTGACGTTACCCTTTCAATAATCAAAAACAGCAAGGACACAGAAAAACACATTCAAAAAGTTTATTACAACGAAAATGTGTACAGAGTATCAAAAAGCACCGATTCTTACAGGGAAATTATGCAGACAGGACTTGAGTGCATAGGTGCAATTGATGACTATTGCATATATGAAGTTTTGTCTCTTGCCGCAGAAAGTTTAAAGGTTATATCCGAAGATTTTGTTCTTGACATATCTCATATGGGAATTGTATCAAAACTTATCTCTGGTCTTGATTTATCCATTGACGACGAAAAAGAATTCATAAAATGTCTGGGCGAAAAAAATGCTCATCAGATTGCTGAAATTTGCCGTATGGCTGAGTGTGATGATGAAACAAAAGATAAGATTCTTTCCCTTGTGACACTTTACGGAAGCGGAAAAGATGTTATTGAAAAACTAAAAGGTAAGTTTATGAATGAATGCAGTGAAGAAATCGGACAACTTGAAATGCTCATAAGTCTTTTGGAAAGTGCCGGTTTTTCCGATAAAATACACATTGATTTTTCTGTTACGAATAATCTCGGATACTACAACGGAATTGTTTTCAAAGGTTTTGTCAACGGAATTTTTGAAGAGATTCTCTCAGGCGGTCAGTATGACAAACTGATGAAAAAAATGAACAGAAAATCAAGAGCAATCGGTTTTGCAGTATATGCAGATACACTTGAACGTCTTGGTGAAACAAAAAGAGAATTTGACGTTGACACGATTATTCTCTATGATGAAACAAGTGACATTTCCATGCTCAACGATGCAGTCAAAATGATGACAAGTGCAGGAAAGAGTGTTATGGCACAAAAACAGATTCCATCCAAGATAAAATACAGACAACTTCTGAAACTTAATGAGAAAGGGGTTGAAATGCTTGAAAACAATGCTTAATGTTGCCCTTCCCAAAGGAAGACTTGGGGAAAAGGTTTATGATATGTTTGAAAAAGCAGGTTTTGAATGTCCTTCAATCAGGGAAAATTCAAGAAAACTTATTTTTGAAAATTTTGAAAAAGGTGTCAGATATTTCTGGGTGAAACCATCTGATGTCGCAATCTATGTGGAACGTGGAGCAGCAGACATTGGTGTTGCCGGAAAAGATATTTTACTTGAATATGAACCTGACATCTATGAACTTCTTGATCTTGGCTTTGGCAAATGCAAAATGGCAGTTGCCGCAAAAAAAGATTTCAGAGATAATCCCCGAAGAACTCTTAAAGTTGCTACAAAGTTTTCTAACATCGCAAAAAACTATTATGCGTCACTCGGAAGAGACATTGACATAATCCATCTTAATGGTTCCATTGAAATTGCACCTATACTCGGACTTTCCGATGTTATTGTTGACATCGTTGAAACAGGAACCACCCTTAAAGAAAACAACCTTGAAGTAACAGAAACAATTGTTCCCATAAGTGCAAGACTCATTGCCAACAAGGCAAGTTTCAAATTCAAGTCAGACGAAATTGAAAAAATCACAGAAAGTCTGGCAAGACAAACGGAGGACAAAAATGATTAAGATTTTAAAATATGGTGAAGTTGCAAACTCAGACATTTTTTCAAGGGTTACACCGAAAATGAATGTTTGCGAAATTGTGTCTGAAATAATTGACAATGTGAGAAAAAACGGCGACAAAGCACTTTATGAATATACACAAAAGTTTGACGGTGCAAATCTTTCATCACTTATCGTAACAGATGACGAAATTAAAGAAGCACTTTCACTTGTGGATGAAAGATTTCTTGAAGTTTTAAAAAAAGCAGCCGGAAACATTCGTAAATTCCATGAAAAACAAGTGAGACAGAGTTTTATCATAAATGATGAAAAAGGAATTGTAACAGGTCAGAAAATTATTCCCGTTGACCGTGCAGGGCTTTATGTTCCCGGCGGTACTGCGGCATATCCTTCAACTGTTCTGATGGATTCTATTCCTGCTGTCATTGCAGGATGCAAAGAAGTTGTTATGGTAACACCTCCGAAAAAAGACGGGAAAGTCAATCCCGTGATTCTTGCTGCAGCACACATTGCAGGAGTTACTAAAATTTTTAAAGTCGGCGGTGCTCAGGCTGTTGCCGCCCTTGCCTACGGAACCGAAAGTGTGCCGAAAGTGGACAAAATCGTAGGTCCCGGAAATGCATTTGTAGCAGAGGCTAAAAAGCAGGTTTACGGTGTTGTTTCCATTGATATGATTGCAGGACCAAGTGAAATTCTCATTGTGGCAGATGGAAAATCCAATCCGAAACACCTTGCCTCAGACCTTTTGTCTCAGGCTGAACACGACAAGATGGCAAGCGCAGTTTTAGTTACGGATTCGGAAAAACTTGCAAAGGATGTTCAAAAAGAGTTGGAAGTTCAGATTCCAGAACTTGAAAGAGCAGAAATTGCAAGAGCATCCATTGACGACAACGGCAAAATCATTGTGGCAGATACTCTGGATGCTGCAATTGAAATTGCAAATGAAATTGCTCCCGAACATCTTGAACTTTGTGTGGACAATCCCTTTGACTACCTTGACTCCATAAGACACGCAGGCTCAATCTTCATGGGAAGAAACTGTCCCGAGGCTCTTGGCGATTATATGGCAGGCCCCAATCACACACTTCCAACAAGCGGAACTGCAAAATTTTCAAGTCCTCTTTCTGTGGATGATTTTGTTAAAAAGACGCAGTATACCTACTATACAAAAGAAGCCCTTGAAGATATTGCAAGAGACGTTGAATATTTCGCAACAAAGGAAGGTCTTACTGCCCATGCAAAAAGTGCAGTTATAAGGCTTGAAGACTAAAAGAAAATTTAAAAGGAAAGATAGAAAATGAGCAGATTTTTTTCCAAAAAACACGAAAAGTTAGTTCCATATGTTCCGGGAGAACAGCCAAAGGATAACAAATACATAAAATTAAACACCAATGAATCACCCTACCCCCCATCAAAAAAAGCAGTCAGAGAATCTTTGAAGGCCGCAAAAAGACTTCAGTTATATCCCGATCCTGAATGTACATATCTGACGAGTGAACTTGCAAATCTTCTGGGTGTAAGAAAAGATGAGGTTCTTCTGACAAACGGTTCTGATGAAATTTTGAATTTTATCTTTATGGCATTTTGCGATGAAGACCATCCTGCAGTATTTCCTGATATAACATATGGATTCTACAAAGTGTTTGCCCAAATAAACAATGTTCCATATGAGGAAATTCCGTTAAAAGACGATTTTACGATAGATATTTCAGATTATATCGGAATCGGCAAAAACATTTTCATTGCAAACCCCAATGCTCCCACCGGAATTTCAATCACTCTTTCAGACATTGAAAAAATTGCATCGTCCAATCCCGAAAATATTGTGGTAATTGATGAGGCATATGTGGATTTTGGCGGTGAAAGTGCAGTTGGTCTTATCAATAAATTTGACAACCTCATAGTGACTCAGACATTTTCAAAGTCGCGTTCTATGGCAGGGGCAAGACTTGGGTTCGGAGTTGCAAATTCCGAAATCATAAGAGACCTAAACACCATTAAATATTCCACAAATCCCTACAACATAAATTCAATGACAATGGCGGCGGGACTTGGATGTGTGAAAGATGAGGACTATACTCAAAGAAACTGCAGGGAAATTATCAAAACAAGAAATGAAACTGTGAAAGAACTTGAAAAAATCGGTTTCACCTGCACAAACTCCACAAGTAATTTTATCTTTGCAAAGCACGAAAGAATTGACGGCGAAACGATATATATGCAGTTAAAATCCAGAGGGATTTTAGTCCGTCACTTCACAGGAGAAAAAATCAAAGAATACAACAGAATAACAGTTGGAACCCCCAAACAGATGAAAGCACTTATTAAAACTCTGAAAACCATATTGGAGGTAGAATAATATGAGATGTGCAAAAATCAAAAGAGACACAAATGAAACAAAAATAACCCTTTCTTTAAATCTTGACGGCAAAGGAGAAACCAAAATCGACACAGGATGCGGATTTCTTGATCACATGCTGACACTTTTTGCATCCCACGGCGGATTTGACCTTGAAGTCAAGTGTGACGGAGACACGTTTGTGGATTTTCACCACACCACAGAAGATGTTGCAATTTGTCTTGGAAAGGCATTTTCAGATGCTCTTGGTGACAAAAAAGGAATCAGAAGATACGGAAATATGATTCTCCCCATGGATGAAGCACTGATACTTTCCGCAGTAGATTTTTCAGGAAGAGCATATCTTGGTTATGAACTTTCCATCCTCTCTCAGAAGGTGGGCGATTTTGACACAGAACTTTGCAGTGAATTCTATCTGGCATTTACAAGAGAGGCAAAGTGCAATCTTCACATAAATCAACTTGCAGGCACAAATTCACACCACATTATTGAGGGTGCATTCAAATCTGTTGCAAGAGCAATCAGACAGGCAGTTGAAATTGATGAAAGATTCGCTGATACTCTGCCCTCTACAAAAGGAGTTTTATGATGATAGCAATAATAGATTACGGCGTTGGAAATCTCTTTTCTCTTAAAAGTTCTTTTGCCCACATTGGCATAGAGGCAGTTGTAACAGGTGAAAAAGAGATAATAGAAAAAGCGGATAAGATTATTCTCCCGGGCGTTGGCGCATTCGGAGATGCAATAGGAAAACTTAAAAGCACAGGTCTTGACAAAGTTGTCACAGATGAAGCAAAAAAAGGCAAACCCATTATGGGAATTTGCCTTGGTATGCAACTTTTGTTTGAAAAAAGTTATGAATACGGTGAATATGAAGGTCTTGGACTCATTGAAGGTGAAATACGTCCCATATCGGATGTTATTGACAAAAACCTCAAAATTCCTCACATTGGTTGGAATCCTCTTTTGATAAAGGGAGAAAAGAGTCCCATATTCAAATACTTAAATGACGGAGACTGTGTGTATTTTGTTCACTCCTACTACGGTGCAGGATGCGAAAAAAGCACCATTGCAACTGCAGAATATAGCCATGAACTAACCGCCGCTGTTGCAAAAGGCAACGTTTTCGGATGTCAGTTCCATCCTGAAAAAAGCGGCAATGTGGGACTTGGAATTCTGAAGGCATTTTGTGAAATCGGAGGGAATGAAAAATGATTATATTTCCTGCAATAGATTTGTATGACAAAAAAGCAGTAAGGCTTTTTAAAGGCGACTACAAACAAATGACAGTCTACAGCGATAATCCCCCTGAAATTGCAATGGATTTTGCAAAGTCCGGCGCAACACATATTCACATTGTTGACCTTGAGGGTGCAAAAGACGGCACAACTCCAAATCTTGAAGTTGTGAAAGAAATCAAAAAAACATCAGGACTTTTTTGCGAAATCGGCGGCGGGATAAGAGATATGGACACCATAAAAAAATATGTCGATGCAGGCATTGACAGAGTGATTCTCGGAACTGCGGCAGTTGAAAATGAAGAATTTGTCAAAGAAGCCGTAAAAATGTATGGCGACAAAATTGCAATTGGTGCAGACATTAAAGACGGATATGTGGCAATTAAAGGCTGGGTTGAAAAATCGGGCTATGAATGTTTTGAATTCTGCGAAAAGATGCAGAAAATCGGTGTCAAAACCCTTATTTGCACAGACATTTCAAAAGACGGTGCAATGATGGGAACAAATCACGGATTATACAGAGACTTAAGCGAAAAATTCGATATGCAAATTGTTGCATCGGGCGGTGTTTCGTCAATTGATGATGTGAAAAAACTGTCTGACCTTGGAATATACGGAGCAATTATCGGCAAAGCATATTATACAAAAGCGATTTCCTTAAAGGAAGCAATTGAGGTGGCAAAATGATAACAAAAAGAATCATCCCCTGCCTTGATGTAAAAGACGGCAGAGTGGTTAAGGGTGTAAATTTCAAAGGACTTTCCGATGTATCCTCTCCTGTTGAACTTGCAAAATTTTACACCGAAAACGGTGCAGATGAACTTGTGTTCTATGATATAACCGCATCGGCGGAAGGCAGAGCCATTTTCACAGACATTCTATGCGAAGCGGCAAGTTCTGTCTTCATCCCTCTCACAGTTGGCGGTGGAATCAATACTTTGGATGATTTTGACAGAGTGTTAAAATGCGGTGCGGACAAAGTGAGTGTTAACTCAGGGGCAATAAAAAATCCAAATCTCATATATGAGGCGGCTAAAAGATACGGTGACCAATGTGTTGTAATTTCTGCCGACGTCAAAAGAGTTGACGGTGTTTTCAGAGTGTTTGCAAAGGGCGGAAGAGAAAACACGGGAATGGAAGCCATATCCTGGATTAAGCACTGTGTTGATTCAGGTGCCGGAGAAGTTGTTTTAAATTCCATTGATACAGACGGTGTCAAAGGCGGATTTGATATTGAAATGTTAGATAAGGTGTGCAAAGTTGTAAATGTTCCCGTCATTGCCTCAGGCGGTGCAGGATGCATTGACGATTTTATCCATCTTTTTGAAACTCTTCCAAAAGTTGATGCAGGTCTTGCGGCATCTATTTTTCACTTTGGTGAAGTTGGCATCTCTGACCTTAAACAGGAACTGAAAAAACAGGGAATCCCTGTCAGAATATGATTTTGTGAGGTATTAAATTATGATTAACATTAGCGAACTCAAATTTGATGAAAAAGGACTTATTCCTGCAATAATTGTTGATTCTGTGACAAAAGAAGTGCTTACGCTTGCATATATGAACAGGGAAAGTCTTGAAATTTCCATGGAAAAAGGACTTACATGTTTTTGGAGCAGATCAAGAAATGAACTCTGGCTTAAAGGTGAAACAAGCGGAAACTATCAGCACATTGTTTCAATTACAGCAGACTGCGACAAAGACGCTTTAAAAATTGTTGTTGAAAAAGACGGCCCTGCCTGTCATCTCGGAAACGAAAGTTGTTTTGAAAATCCCCTTTGGGCAAGCGATGACAAAAGTGAATTTTCTCTTCAGGGACTTATGAAACTCATTGAAGGAAGAAAAATCGACAAAAAAGAGGGTTCTTACACCACATATCTTTTTGAAAAGGGTATTGATAAAATTCTCAAAAAGGTCGGCGAAGAATGTACCGAAGTTATTATCGCATCAAAAGATAATGACATAAAAGAAACTGTTTATGAAGTGGCTGATCTTGCATATCACGTTATGGTAATGATGACAGAAATGGGAATAAGCCTTGAAGATATTCACAAAGAACTTGCTTCAAGACACGTTATTGACCACAAGGTAAAACAGGAGAAAATGACAAAATAATATATGTTTACAACCAAAAACGGAGATGCATAATCACATTGCATCTCCGTTTTCTGTTAATAACATTCTTTTAAAATTTCGTAAATTTCTTCACATTCAACTGTTTTATAACCTCCGCCGGGATAGGTTGAATATGCTATTTCCTTCAGCATTTCTTCTTTTGCACCGATATCTCTCAATCGTGTGGGAATGCCTATTTCTTCTATAAAATCCTTAAGAGATTCTATTCCGAGAAGTGCCACTTCTTCATCTGTTTTGCCATCGGTGGCAACATTCCAGATTTCCTTTGCAAAACGGACAAATTTGTGAAGTCCGTATTTGTAGATGTGCTTATAGTATGGAATAGAAACTATGGCAAGACCTACACCATGGGGACAATCTGTGTATGCACCCACCTGATGTTCAATGTTATGAACTTCCCAGTCCTGGGTTTTTGATACACCGGCAATGTAGTTAAGACCAAGGGTTGCACACCACATAATATTACTTCTTGCCTCATAGTCCTCATGATTCACAAGGGCTTTTCTTGTGCTTACAATAAGAGATTTCATTATACCTTCTGCCACATAGTCACTTGTGTTATCATCATCGCCGGAAAAATACTGTTCCATAAGATGTGAAAAAATGTCATACACGCCGCTTACCATCTGAATTTTTGGCACGGAATAGGTAAATTCGGGGTTGAGTATGGAAAATTTCGGATAGGCTTCAGGAGAAAATACTCTGCCGACTTTCAGCATTTTTTCTTCATTGGTTATAACAGAACCGCCGTTCATTTCAGATGCAGTTCCCGTCATTGTGAGAATTGAACCGACAGGCACAATTTTGTTGTCAACTTCCTTAAAATCTATCCAATATTTCTGCCATGGATCATCTTTACAATAGGCAGACACTGAAATTCCCTTTGCACAGTCAATTACAGAGCCTCCGCCGACTGCAAGAATCAGGTCAATATTGTTTTCTCTTACAAGTTTTGCTCCATCCATCATCTGAGCATATGTGGGATTGGATTTTATTCCCGAAAGTTCAGTAACAGATTTGCCTGTGTTATTAAGAGCGTTTATAACTTTGTCATAAAGACCTATTTTCTTTATGGATTCCTTTCCATATACCAAAAGAATACTCTTTCCGTAGTTTTTAAGTTCAGTTTCAAGATTGTCCATAGCGGTTTTTCCAAAGTATATCTTCGTTGGATTCCAATAATTAAAATCAATATTCATATTATATCACCTTCCTATAATTTAAATAAATATTCGCCGGGACAAACTTTTTCATTGTGTGTCCCGATTTTGATTTGTGCACATTGGGAAAGTTTTACCTTTACATCTTTCCCCTTTCTTTCAACTGTTATTCCCCTGTGAGTCACCTTAACATATTCAACATCCTTCAGATATACGGGAGATATTACAAGACCATCATCTGTGAATTTTATTCCACCGAGATATCTGTAGAACCAATTATCCACCTCGCTAAACATATGATGATTCTGTGAAAAACTCATATCCCATCTTTCACAAAGTGTTGTCATACCGTTGATTATCCAATGAGCATAACTTGGGAACGATGGATTTGTCACCATTTTATAGAGAACTTCTTCATACCCGTGCTCAGAAAGAGCACTAAAAATCCATTTTGTGCCAAGAATTCCGCAATCAATATGATAATCGTTATCTTCCACAAGTTTTGCAAGTTTTGATGCATATTCTTCTTTTTTATCATCATCAAAAAGTCCGTTATATATTCCGCAGGCAAAAAATGTCTGATAAGAGTGATAGGTATCGTCTTTTGCAAATTTTGAATTCCACTCATTTCTGATATTCTTTGCAAGTTCTCCCCAACACGAATAGTCTCTCCCTGTGAGTTTTGCCATTTTTTCCATTGCTACAGAATCTGCATAGAAAAACGCTGTGTCTGTGATAATTGTCGGACACATATGTTCAGGGCGTACGGGACACCAATCACCAAGTCCGAAGTTTACAAGATAATTATCTGACATTGATTGGATATATCCCATATATTTCTCCATTGCATCCCACATATATTCAATGAGTTCTGTGCTTTTGGTGTGTAGGTAGTGCTTATATGGAATAAGAATTATGCAACTATCCCATGCAGGACCTGAACCCCAATTATATCCAAAACCTGCAGTCGGCACAATTCCCGGAAGTTGACCTGATGGTCTTTGTGCAACTTTGAAGTCCCCAAGCCATTTTTTGTATGCTGTTGTCATTTCAAAATTCATAAGAGACTGATCTAAAGAGCAAAGAGCATCCCCTGTCCAGCCATTTTGTTCTCTGTGAGGACAATCTGTAGGGAAACCAACAAAATTTGACCGTGTGGAACGAACTGATGCAGAATGTATCTTTTCAAGCATCTTATCACTGCACTCAAAACTTCCAATCATTTCAAGGTCGGAACAAATAAACTCTGCAACAATTTCCATGTCAGCGGGAGCATTATCAACTCTCACATACCTGAATCCATGATAACAAAATACAGGAGCATATTCATCTTCTTCCCCCGAACATATTACTATGTTTTTATTTAATACAGGCATATTATATTTTACAAGATACATATTATTTGAACTATCGATGTTATCATCATCCACAATCTCATAATATCCAAATGTGACCTTTCTGCCCTTTTCTCCCCTCATCTTAACCTTTATTCTTCCGCTGATATTTACACCAAAATCATATACGCCGTCTTTATATCCTACAGGAGATATGGTTTCAACAACTCTTACGGGCACAGTATCCTCTCCCGAAAGTTCTCCTCCCGGCGAAAAGGTTATTGAACTGTTTTTCCAGGATGTATCGTCAAAATCACAAAGGCTGTATCCGTCATTTCGAAAAGATGCATCATAGATTTCGCCCTGACGCACATGATTGAAAACACAAGGGCCAAAATTTGATTTCCAACTTTCATCGGTAACAATCACATCCTCTGACATATCTATATACTCTGCTCTGATTTCTGCTATAAGTTTAGGGGTATGTTTCCACGATGCAACATTATCTTTCCATGTTGGCAGATTGTCATTATAATATCCGTTACCAACATGAACACCTATTGCATTTTCACCCGGCCTTACAAAATCTGTTATATCATATGTCTGATATATCACCTTTTTATCATATTGGGTGTACGGAGTCGTCAGAAGGTTATCTGTTATTCTTTCACCGTTGACAAAACATTCACCAAGACCAAGAGCACATATGCTTAAGATTACTTTTTCAATTGAATTTTTCAAATGAAAATTTCTTCTGAAAAGAATACTTTTTTCCTCATTGGGAAATTGAGAATCAGAATCATAGGCTTCATAAACTATTTTAATCCATTTTGAATTTTCAAACATTTTATCACCAGCTATATTTAAAAGTGTCAGTATCATTACGGATACTGACACTTTTCAGATTACTTATTAATATTTGTTATTACCAATAACTCTTCCAGGGTGTTATTGCTCTTACAATTGCTTCGATGAGGTAATAGTCACCATAGGGTTCACAAACTTCACCAACACCCTGAGGAAGTGCATCTGTTACACGCTCCAGGAGACCTTCTTCATTTCTGTCTGAAGAAACATAGCATGTCTCGATGATATATTTAAGCATTTTCTTTGCTTTTTCTATGTATCCTTTGAGTTTTTCATCTTCAGGTGATACAAACTGTGCCATTTCCATAACACCACAGCAAACAATGATACCTGCAGACGAATCTCTTTCAACATCGCCCTCTCTGAAGTGGAAATCCCAGTATGGGAGAAGATCTTCGGGATCGAGAGGCATATTGTCAAAGAAGAAGTCAATAACTCTGCAGAAATTCTTATACATTTCAGGATCTCTGGTGTAGCCATATGCAATAGCAAGACCGTATACAATCCAGGAATGTCCTCTTGTCCAGCAGGAATCATCAGAATAGCCCTGCCATGTGAATCCTCTTACAGGGCCGCATGTTTCCTTGTCCATGAGGAAGTGATGGAAAGATGAACCATCTTCACGAACCATATATTTCATGGTTGTGTTGAGATGTTTGAGTGCTCTTTCTGCATACATAGGCTCTCCTGTTTCTTCTGTTGCCCAGAAAAGAAGAGGAAGATTAAGCATTGTATCTGCAATGAACTTATATGCTTTTGGATCAATTTCTTCTCCTGCGGATTGAATGAATTCACCTTTTGGACGGAAACGTCTTGAAAGTGACCATGCAGCAATTTTTGCTGCCTTAAGGGCTGTTTCATTTCCTGTTAATTTATAGGCAGATACGCATGAAGGTGTATAGAGGAATCCGATGTCGTGATGGAAGTCGAGCATATAGTTGTTGAAGGCTCTGTTATACATGTCTTCAACATACTTTTCGCCAAGTTCACGATAGGATTCGTCACCTGTCATTTCATAGGCAAGCCAGAGTTGACCGGGCCAGAAACCTTGTGTCCATGGGTCTCTTGCACCATCTGTTTCATTATATACACCGTTTTTATATACCTGAACGGGGTAGGTTTTACCGTTGAATCTCTTCATTTTTCTTTTTACTGTTATTAAGGCATCTTCAAGGGTATCGCGAAGGAATTTTTCAAATTCGGGATCGCCCTGGGCAAGTAAGAAGCCGCTTCTGTCGTTGTTTTTCATAATATCCTCCTTGAGTTTTGGAATATTTTCTTTAGTTTACCAAGGGAAAGTGCAGTTGTCAATAGATTTTGAAATTTTTTAACCAATAAATTAATTAATTCGTAAAAAATGCATTATAAAAGAAATAATCAGCAAAATCTGATGCTTTGTTACTTTTTTAACATAGAGACAACAAGGCTGATTATTGCAACTGATGCAATAATCAGCCCTGTGTATTGATTCATTTTAAAACTGAATACAAAATTTATATCAGATGTTTTTTCATTACCAGTAACTCTTCCATGGTGTGATTGCTCTTATAAGTGCTTCAATGAAGAAATAGTCACCATATGGCTCACAAACTTCACCTACACCCTGAGGAAGTGCATCTGTAATATGTTCGAGAATTCCTTCTTCTCCTCTTTCCGAACGAACATGGCATCTTTCAATAATGTTTTTAAGCATTTTCTTGGCTTTTTCTATGTAGCCTTTGAGTTTTTCATCTTCAGGTGATACAAACTGTGCCATTTCCATGATACCGCAACAAACTATGATACCGGCAGATGCATCTCTTTCTACATCTCCTTCTCTGAAGTGGAAATCCCAGTATGGAACAAGATCTTCAGGATCAAGCGGCATATTGTTAAGAAAGAAGTCTGTTACTCTGCAGAAATTCTTAAAGATTTCAGGATCTTTTGTATAACCATAGGCAATTGCAAGACCATATACAATCCATGAATGTCCTCTTGTCCAGCAGGAGTCATCAGAATATCCCTGCCACGTGAATCCTTTTACAGGTTCGCCTGTTGCTCTGTCCATTCTGAAATGGTGGAAAGATGAGCCGTCTTCACGAACCATATATTTCATGGTTGTGTTGAGATGTTTGAGTGCTCTTTCAGCATACATTGGCTCACCTGTTTCTTCTGTTGCCCAGAAAAGGAGGGGAAGGTTGAGCATTGTGTCTGCAATGAATTTGTATGAATTTTCATCAAATTCATTTCCTATTGATTGAATAAATTCACCCTTTTGGCGGAAACGTCTTGAAAGTGACCATGCAGCAATTTTGGCTGCTCTCAGGGCTGTTTCGTTGCCGGTGAGTTTATAGGCAGATACGCAGGATGGTGTGTAGAGAAATCCGATGTCGTGGTGGAAATCGAGCATATAGTTGTTATATGCTCTGTCAAACATATGTCCAACATATTTTTCAGCAATTTCCCTGTAATATTCATCGCCTGTCATTTCATATGCAAGCCAGAGTTGACCGGGCCAGAATCCTTGAGTCCAGCAGTCTCTTGCTCCGTCTGTTTCATCATATACACCATTTTTATATACCTGAACGGGATAGTTGTTATTGCCGTTGAATCTTTTTGTGTTTCTTTTAACTGTTTTGAGGGCGTCATCAAGGGTTTCACGAACAAGTTTTTCAAGTTCGGGTTCGCCTTTAGTGAGTAAAAAACCGCTTCTGTCGTTGTTTTTCATAATATCCTCCTTAGAATTGGATTATTTACTTTAGTTTATCAACCTATGGCGTGGTTGTCAATAGATTTTCTGCTTTTTGAACGATAAATACACTAATTATGTTAAATTAGGTTTTATATTCTTTCTTCAAGTTCTTTTAAAAGTTCTTCATATCCCGGTTTTCCGAGGAGTGCAAACATATTTTTCTTATATGCTTCAACTCCGGGCTGGTCAAAGGGATTGACACCGAGAATATATCCGCTGATTGCACACGCCTTTTCAAAGAAATATACAAGGTTACCAAAATAATACGGTGTGATTTCAGGAATATTTATTATCATATTTGGTGCATTTCCGTCGGTATGAGCAAGAAGCGTTCCGAGAAATGCTTTTGTATTTACTTCGCTGACATTCATTCCTGCAAGGAAATTGAGTCCGTCAACGTTATCCTCATCAAAGGGGAATTCAAGGTCTTTTTTAGGTTTTTCAACATTTAAAACTGTTTCAAAAAGAATTCTTGAACCGTCCTGAATATACTGCCCCATTGAATGGAGGTCTGTTGAAAAACTTACGGATGCGGGGAAAATTCCTCTGTTATCTTTTCCTTCACTTTCGCCGTAGAGTTGTTTCCACCATTCGGAAAAATATGTGAGGCAGGGTTCATAGTTTACCATAAGTTCAACCATTTTCCCTTTGCGGTTTAAGATGTTTCTGCAAGCGGCGTACCTATAACAGATGTTTTCTTCATAGGGCTTTGAATATTCATCCATCGCATCCTGTGCGCCTTTCATCATCTCATCAATATCTATTCCTGCAGCGGCAATGGGAAGAAGTCCAACGGCTGTAAGAACTGAAAATCTTCCGCCTACATCGTCGGGAATAACAAATGTTTCATACCCTTCTTTATCCGCAAAGGTTTTGAGTGCGCCTCTTGCCTTATCTGTTGTTGCATATATTCTTTCTTTTGCACCGTCATTTCCATATTTTTCAATAAGCATTGAACGAAGAATTCTGAATGCAAGTGCAGGCTCGGTTGTTGTGCCTGATTTGGAGATAACATTAATACTGAAATCTTTATCTTTCACAAGTTCAATTACGTCAGCAAGATATGATGAACTGATGGAATTTCCTGCATATATGATTTTTGGAGTGTTTTTTCCTGCTGCGAGATTATAGAAAGAATCTGTAAGCATTTCAATCGCTGCTCTTGCACCAAGGTATGAACCGCCAATCCCAACTACCACAAGAACTTCTGAATCAGACTGTATCTTTTTTGACGCCTTTTTTATGCGATCGAATTCTTCTTTGTCATAGTCTTTTGGAAGATTTACCCATCCGAGAAAATCGTTGCCGGGACCTTTTTTGGAATCCAGAAGATTTACTGCAGAATCAACTATCGGTTTCATATTTGCAATTTCAGCATCAGAAACAAAACCTTTTAATTTTGAAATGTCAAGTTTAATCATTGTCAGTCTCCTTTATATCTTTATATAATCAGTTTTCTTCTTTTTTGTCTCTTCCCATAAGTTCGTCTGTTGCATCTTTGGGAGATTTGTTTTTATAAAGCACTTCATATGCTTTTTCCACAATGGGCATTTCCACATTATATTTTTTTGAAAGTTCATATGCCGCTGTGCAACTTTGAACACCTTCCACAACCATATGAACCTTCTCAAGAACTTCATCCAGTTTCATACCCTCACCGAGCATTATGCCTGCTCTTCTGTTTCGGGAATGCATACTTGTACAGGTAACTATCAGGTCACCTATTCCGCTTAAGCCATAAAATGTTTCAGGATTTGCCCCCATCGCCTCGCCAAGACGGGCAATTTCTTTTATGCCCCTTGTCATAAGTGCCGCCTTTGTATTATCGCCATATCCTATGCCGTCTATGATACCTGCGCAAAGAGCAATTATATTTTTAAGAGCACCGCCAAGTTCAACACCAATCACATCTGAGCCTGTGTATACCCTGAAAGTTTCACTCATAAAAACATTCTGAATGTAGAGAGCACATTCTTTTTCCTCACATGCGGCTATGTTGGTTGTGGGAATTCCTCTTGCAACTTCTTCTGCATGGGAAGGGCCTGACATTACTGCAACTTTTGCATTTGGAATTTCTTCTTTTACAACATCACACAGAAGTTTCAGACTTCCCTCTTCAATTCCTTTTGAAAGTATCACAATAATTGTTCCGTCTGTAATATGAGGACTCATTTGATTTGCAGTCTGGCGAATCACCTTTGAGGGTGTTACCAAAACAACAAGATCTTTGTTTTTCACACAGGAAATATCCGATGTGAAATTAATTTCAGGACTGAGTTTCACTCCCGGCAGGAAAGCCTTGTTTTCAAGGTCATTTTTCAAAAGATCACTTTCTTCTTTCTGCCATGACCATAGTGTAACATCGTGTCCTTTTTTTATGAGATGTACTGCGGCGGCTGTTCCCCATCCGCCTGAGCCTATGATTGCAATTTTTTCTGACATAATAATACTCCTGATATTCTATGTTATATTTCCAAAAGTTCGGAAAAATCGTATATGTAATGATCTGTTACGGATTTAATTTCTTCAACACCGTCTTTTGACGATTCATCATATACGCCGCAGACTTTCATACCTGCTGACTTTGCCGTTTTATCTGCATTGTAGTTATCATCCAGAAACAGAATATCACTAACTTCTCTGCCTATTTTCTCTGCTGCCATTTTGTATATTTCGGGATCTGCTTTTGTGGTTTTGAAGTCGTCACATGACCACACATTATCAAACAAATCATATATACCTATTCTCTTGAGACAAGGATCAAGGGTGATATGAGGGCTTGCGGTTAAAACATTAAGGTGTGCTCCGTTTTCTTTTAGTTTTCTCAAAACCTCACACACATTATTCTTTGCAGGGATGGTGCTTGCGTACTGATCAAACATTTTTCTTCCCATCTCGCCCACAAGTTCATCGAGAGTCATGGAAAGTCCGAGATTTATCATATATTTTGCCGTTCCCATAAGACCGAGAGGGGTTATGATTTTTACGATATCATCTTCATACTTTATGTTGTTTTCATCCAAAATGCCAAGCATAACAGAAACATATACGGGCATGGAGTCCACAAGTGTCCCGTCAAAATCAAAAAGAAAATACTTGTATTTCAAAAGATTCACCTCTGATGTTTATTTTTTTGACTTTATAAGTTTTGATTCGCATCCTTTAAAAAGTCTTATGATATTTGTTCTGTGTTTTACAACTGCAAGAATCGCCATCAAAAGAGAGCATATGAAAAAGGTGTCGTTTCCGTTTTCAAGCCACAATACAAATATGGGAAATGCAATACTTGCGATTACGGATGAAAGGGAAACATAGTTTGAGCAGATGAGAACTGCGGCAAATATGGCAACAAGAATCCAGCCAATTGCAGGACTAAGAGTAAAAACAACTGCAATTGATGTCATAATCCCCTTTCCGCCTCTGAAACCAAAATACAGAGGGAAAACGTGACCTATAACAACAAAAAGTCCTGCAGGGTATATGCACAAATCAGGTCTTTTGCAAAATTTTGCAATAAATGCGGCAAACAAAACCGCCAAAACACCTTTTAAAGCATCACCAACGACCACAAAAATTGCCGCTTTTTTTCCGAGAACTCTCAGGGTGTTTGTTGCACCGGCATTTCCGCTTCCATGCTGTCTTATATCAGATGTGCCAAAGAGTTTTGACACAATTATGGAAGTGTTGATACTTCCCAGAAGATATGCCACTAAAGAACATACGAAAAAAGCAAGATAAGAATTCATAATATTATTCCTTTCCTCTTTCACGGATAATAAATCTTACCGGTGTTCCTTCCAGACCAAAGGTTTCCCTTATCTGATTCTCAATATATCTGATGTATGAAAAGTGAGCAAGTTCTTTGTCGTTTACAAAGAGAATAAATGTGGGCGGTTTGGTCAAAGCCTGAGTTATATACATAATCTTCAGACGTTTACCTTTGTCTGAGGGCGGCTGAACTTTTGTTATTGCTTCATTCAGGATATCATTCAAAACTCCTGTTGAAATTCTCATTGAGTGCTGCTGGCTTACATATTCTATGAGATCAAAAATTTTTCCGAGTCTGCTTCCTGTGAGAGCAGAAACAAAAGCAATGGGAGCATAGGTCATATATGCAAGACCGTTTTGCACATCTTTTCTGTAGTTTTCCATCGTGTTGGTTTCTTTTTCCACAAGGTCCCATTTGTTAACTACAACAATGCTTGCCTTACCCTGATTGTGGGCATATCCTGCAATTTTAGTATCCTGCTCGGTTACGCCTTCCTGAGCATCTATCAAAATCAGAACAACATCGCATCTGTCTATTGCGGCAAGGGAACGAACAACACTGTATCTCTCTATTGCCTCGTCTATTTTTCCCCTTTTTCTCATTCCTGCAGTGTCTATGAAAACATATTTTTTGCCGTCACGTTCATAGGGAGTGTCTATGGCATCTCTTGTTGTTCCTGCAATATTTGAAACAATCACTCTGTTCTCTCCGAGAATTTTGTTTATGAGAGATGATTTTCCCACATTGGGTTTTCCGATTACTGCAACTTTTATTGCATCATCTTCTTCATCTTCGCCGTCTTCAAAATCAACAAAACTGAAAAGTTTATCAAGAAGGTCACCTGTTCCGAGACCGTGAGTTGAAGATATGGCAATGGGATCGTCGAGACTGAGATTATAAAACTCATAAAACTCCATGGGAACATCACCGATGTTATCGACTTTGTTACACACAAGGACAACAGGTTTCCCTGATTTTGTAAGCATTGCGGCAACGTCTTTGTCAGATGAGGTGAGTCCTGCTTTTACATCAACCATAAAGATTATGGCATCTGACATTTCTATGGCAATCTCTGCCTGACGGCGCATCTGTTCTAAGATTATATCATCATTTTGGGGTTCAATTCCGCCTGTATCAATGAGAACAAATTTTTTGGTGAGCCACTCACCCTCTGCATATATTCTGTCCCTTGTCACACCGGGGGTATCTTCCACTATGGAGATACGTTCACCGATTAATTTGTTGAACAAAGTGGATTTGCCCACATTTGGTCTTCCTACAATTGCAAATGTTGGTTTTTTCATATATCAACTCTCCTTTCCCCTCACATAACAAGAGCCTTCATAAATCCGCAACCTGTGTTTGGAGTTTTTATTACCCTTACACCAAGTTCTCTTTCCACTTCCTCTAATGTTGTGTCATCAAGGAAGAGACCGGAGCCGGATTTAAACATACTCTCTGAAAGCATCAGGAAGTCTGTTTGTATTTTTCCTTTTAACTGTTTTATTATGTCACTTCCGCACAGAAGTCCTGTTACTGTGATTTCTTCACCAAAAAAGTCGTTTTGTATCTTTTCAACGGTAACTTTCACATTTGGAAGTTTTTCTTTTATTTTTTCCACACATTCACATATAAAATCATATGCAATAAATGATGTGGCTATTGTTTTTGGAGTAAATGCAAAATTTTCATATTCATCTGCATAATTTAATTCTTCGTCTATTTCCTCTCTGAGTGAAGCAATGAGTCCCACACCGTTTTCTATCTGAGGAAATTCTTCATAATGTTCATAGGGCGGAATTTCATATCCTGCACTTATATAAAACTCATCTGCAAGATATACCAGAGAAGTGTCAAAATTTTTCCTGAACTCTCTTTGCATCGGTTCTATCATTTCAATCACTTCACGATCCTTTTCGCCAGTACAACTTTCAAGTTTAAAAAGTCCTTCCCTGTGCTTTGATATGCCAACAGGAACTATTGAGACACTTTTTATTGACGGAAAAAGTTTTCCCAGGTCTTCCACGCTTTTTCTGAGATATTCACCATCATTTATGCCCGGGCAAAGAACAATCTGTGCATTCATAATTATGCCGTGCTTTGAGAACCTTTTCATAATATCCAAAACATTTCCTGCATTTGGATTTGAAAGCATCATAACACGTCTTTCGGGATCTGTAACGTGAACTGAAACATTTATGGGGGAAATTTTAAGGTGGCAGATTCTTTCAATGTCTTCTTCTTTAAGATTCGTGAGTGTCACATAATTTCCCTGAAGAAAAGAAAGTCTCACGTCATCATCTTTAAAGAGCATTGTGGAACGGACATTTTTGGGGAGTTGATCCATAAAACAGAAAATGCACTTGTTTTTACAAAGCATTGGTTTATCAATCAGAGGATTTTCAAATTCTACACCGAAATTCTCAAAACAGTCATTATAGATTTCTATCTCTTCCCTGTCTCCGTTTTGTTTGAGAACTGTGAGAACATAATATTCCTCACTTGTCATATATTTAAAATCCAGAATATCTTTAAATTCTTTCCCGTCTATGAGTTCTATCACGTCTCCGGGCTCTATGAAAGCATCCTCGGCAATTGATCCGGGTATAACATATTTAACTTTTGCCTCCACTTTCATATCACCATCCTTTTTTTGGTTATTTTTTACGCGTTCTTTATATAATTATACAACTCGTCAGCATCTTTTGCAAGATATACATTGGGACTTTTTTCAAGTTCACCGTCAGGAGCAAAACCATAGAGAACCCCTATTGCATCTATGCCAAAATGAGCAGCACCTGTAAGATCAAATTTTCTGTCTCCTACCATTACAGCCTCTTTGGGATTGAGATTTAATTCATCAATAAGATATTTTAAAACCTTTTCTTTTGAATCCCTTGACTTGTCAAGGCTTGCACATGCAAAAAATGAGAAATACTGTGTAAGGGCGTAATGATCAAGAAGATTTCTTGCAAAGTGTTCGGGTTTTGAAGTTGCAATGACAAGGTTAAACCCGTCTTCAGAAAGTTTTCTTATGGTGTCTTTTATGCCGGGATAAAGTTTGCTTTCTTCAACAAATTTAACCGAATATCTTTCTCTGTATTTTGCCACCGCTTCAATCGCACTGTCGTGGGAAAACCCATACATTGATACAAAAGCATCATAAAGCGGAGGACCAAGTACGGGAGTGAGTTCTTTTAGGTCTTTTACATATATTCCGTAATGCTCCAGTGCATAGGCAAAACTTCTGGTAACACCTTCAAAGGTGTTTAAAATTGTACCGTCAAGATCGAAAAGGACATATTTATATTTATTCATATCATCAGCACTCCGTCTTTTCCAATATCCAAAAATAACCTGCCCTATGCATAAGGCAGGTTATTTGATTTTGGTATTATTCAGCTTTTAAAACTTCTTTACCATTGTAAGTTCCGCAGTTTTTGCAAACTCTGTGAGGTAATTTGAATTCACCGCATTTGGGGCATTTTACAAAACCGGGTAAAGAAAGCTTCCAGTTAGCTCTTCTTTTATCTCTTCTTGCTTTTGAAACTTTTCTCTTAGGTACTGCCATTAGTTCCACCTCCAAAATTATTACTTAGTCATCATTTTAAAAAATCTTTTAGTGCAGCAAGTCTTGGGTCGATATCGTCTGTTTCGCAGGAGCAGTTCTCAAAATTGAGATCGCAACCGCAAACAGGACACAATCCTTTGCAGTCATCACTGCACAGACAGGTTATCGGCAAAGCACAGCAAAGAGAGTGCTCTGTGATTTCCTTTAAATCGATTTCATTGGAGTTCAAAATGATGACATCATCATTTTCATTTTCCAATTCGGTTTTAGAGAAAACCTCTTCTATTTCGAAATCAAGTTTTTGCTCTGTGTCTGCAAGGCAACGTGAACATTGAGAAACGTAGCCAAAGTTGCAGTCAAGATGCATAGAAAGCAAATTGTTTATGTTTTTTACATTGCCCTCAAGATGCACAGGCGATAAAAACCTGATATTCTGACCATTAAACGACAAAGTGTCAAAATCTATGTCTTTGGAAACATTTATTGACGCACCGTCATTATTGATTAATTTAGAAATATCTAAAACCATATTACACCTCGACATAACAAAACTATTATATATATTTATCCTTATTTTGTCAAGACCTTTTTTGAATTTAATGGATTTTGCCTATCCTTGTCCCCCATTATATTTTTTTCTTGTTAAAATAAGCCAAATATGTATATTAAACTACCGGATTATGAGGAGAGGAAATGTCAAAAATACGGTCACACATTTCATATGCAGCACCTTTTAAGGTCTGTCTAAAATCTATTGATATATATCTTACTTCCATATCCTGAATAAGTGCGCTGTAGGCACGTCTGTTCATTTCTTCAACCGCTTCCGATATGAGAGGAGAACAGTGTTCAAACTGACCTCTGTTTATGACAAGAACAGAGGGATGAAAAACTGAAACAAGGTTTGCAAGACCGATTCCGAGATATTCGCTGCATTCTCTTATGGCATAGGATGCGTTCTCATCGTTTTTATAATAAAGAGATGTTATATCGGAAACTTCCATATCTTTGTTTCCGCTTTTTTCCTCATAGAGGCTCTGAAGTCTTTCAAGACTGCACATTGCCTCAAGACAACCTCTGTTACCGCAAAAACATTCTATACCGTTTTTTTCAACAGTCGTATGTCCGATTTCACCAAGAACCGTATTTTTCACAAGTCCGTTTGAAATCCTCACTGCCCCTATTCCGTTTTCCAGGTCAACAAAAACCATATTTTTTGAATAAGAATCTTTGTGAGAACATACATATCCCACTGCCCTGATTCTTGATATATTTTCCACAAAAACAGGAATACCGGTTTCTGTCTGAAGTTTTTCCCTGATGTCTATCTCTTTCCATTTCATGCTGGATGAAAAAACAAAACGGCTTCCGTCCAGTACAAGACCTGAAAAATGAACGCCGATTGCAAGAGTTTTTTCCTCTCCGCATTCTCTCACAGTATCTTTTATGGCATTGCACACAAGTTCTATGACTCTGTCAGATTTCATATCATCTATGGAATACTTTTTCGAAACTTTTGAAGTTCCATCTAAAGTTGTATAGGAAATGTTTATTTCCTTGTCGTTTAGTACCGCTACCACAAGGCCGTAGGAATCACTGCAAAATCTTAAAAGCGTGCTTTTCCTTCCTACACGTTCCACAGATTCTATTCCGCTTTCCTTGAGCAAGCCCGCGTCTAAAAGATATGACGTGATATTTGTGATTGATGCAAGAGAAAGACCGGTATGTGCCGCTATCATAGGTCTCGATGTGTCAGGATTTTTCCGTATATAATCAAGCACTTTCAGGCGATTCATTTTTTGCATAAGTTGTACATTTCCGACCTGCTTGGACATGAACTCCTCCTCCTTTGCCCCTTTGTTTTTCTCCTTATAATTTTATCATTATATAAGCAATTTGTCAATGAACTTTAAAGCCCTGAATCCATCATGCAGATTCAGGGCTTATAATTCTTAATTTATTCTCTCTTAACTAAATTTCTTTAAAAACTTCCTTTTCTTTTTATTTTTAATATTCAGTTTTTGGTAATAACAGAAACATTAATCTATATAAATTCTTATATATCTGGATTGTGCAACTTCATCGGTAATTCTTTTTGTTTTCTGTCTCCTCATCTTCTTTTTCTTTTTTTGAGACAGCCTGTTCTTTTTGCTCTTACAAGCGCTCCGACGGTGCACAAACCGTCACTTGCTCTTCTGTTGTCTGGCCCATCGGAATCAGTCCTTTCTGCTAAAGCATTAATCCAATTTATCGGGAAAAGGTTTTTTCCTTTTCTCTGTCTATATTATAATACAAAAAACCCATCTTGTCAATGGTGTTTAAATAATTTCTTTTTTAAATTGTTTTTTTGTTGAGTTTCTACAACAAAATCATCATTGATTTGCACTATACAACTTGTTTTTTGTACATTTCGTCAATAATACATCTGCAGTTTATTCCATCATATGGCGGAGACCCGAAAGAATTTTTTTCTCTATGCGGGAAATCTGCACCTGTGAAACCCCAATAATTTCTGAAACTTCACATTGGGTTTTACCCATAAAATATCTTAAAATAATAATTTTGCGTTCCCTTTCATTAAGAGAGTTTATTGCACTTTTAAGGGCTATTATTTCCGTATCCTTTTCAGGTGTCGAGCCATCCCCTACGGTATCCGCAAGAAAAATATCGTTTTTTCCGTCATTGCCTATGGGACTTTGAAGAGATTCGCAAGGTCTGCAGGCTTCCATTGCCATTACAAGTTTTTCGGTGCTGACTCCCATTTCTTTTGCAATTTCATTTATGCCTGCCTCTCTTGATAATCTTTTTGTAAGAATCTCTCTTACCCTCACGGCTTTGAGCCACAGTTCCTTGTGGGAACGGCTCACCTTCAGGGCACCGTAATCTCTCATATATCTTTTTATTTCTCCCATTATCAGGGGGACTGCATAGGTTGACAGTTTAAGACCCAGGGAGGTATCAAACTTTCTTAGGGCTTTTATGAGTCCTATACTGCCAACCTGCACCAGATCGTCATATTCAAAGCCCTGACGAATGAGCTTTTTAACGCAACTGTGCACCAGAGGAATGTTTTGTTTTATTAAAATGTCCTCCGCTGTTTTATCTCCTTCTGATGCATTTTTTATTAGTGCTGTGTTGTCTGTCAATTTAGCCTCCTATAGCATTAAAAATCCCTTTGGGGGATTGTTTTGGTCATATGTACTTTTGTGCCCACTCCTACAATTGAATCAACTAAAATTTCATCCATAAATGTTTCCATGACTGTAAAACCCATACCTGAGCGCTCTGCTTCCGGATTTGATGTGTACATTGGCTCCATTGCTTTTTTCACATCTTCTATGCCTTTTCCGTAATCTTTAACATCCACAGTTATTTTGCTGTCCTCTATCATACAGTCCATATATATGATTCCGTCATCTTTGTTTTCATAGGCATGAACAATGCAATTTGTCACAGCCTCGGATACTGCAGTTTTTACATCGGTCAACTCCTCCAGTGTGGGGTTTAACTGTGATATAAATGATGCACATATTACTCTTGCCAGGCTTTCATTTTCGGGTATGGACATAAAACTTGTTTTAAGTTTATTCTTTTTATTCATATTTGTTAATCTCCTTAACGTATTGCTTCTTTAAGTGTTTTGTGAATGGGAATTATCTTTTCAATGCCTGACATTGAAAGAATTTTTTCCAAAGTGGGATTCGATGAAACTATACACAGGCTTGTTCCAAAACTTTTTATGAGTTTGTATCTGCCTATTATGACGCCAATTCCCGAACTGTCCATAAAAGTTACATTTGTAAGATCCATAACAAAGTGTTTATCGGGATATGTGACAATTCTTCTGTCTGCCTCATTTCTTATTCTCACTGCATACCTGTGATCAATTTCACCCGATATGGTCATTATCAGCGAATTATCTTTGTCGCTAAAATTCAGTGTCATTTTTCTGCCTCCGTTTTTCTGATGATTTTGTCTTTGTTCTTATTCAAGAAAACCCCTCACTTCCCTTTGTCGGGAAATGAGGGGTTTTGACTTATCATCTTCAATTTTCGACATATCCTCTGAGGTATCCGCAAAGATAGAGAGAACCTGTCACAAATACTACACCGTTATCTTCTGCAAGTTCTGTTGCTTTTTTTAATGCCTCTATGGGTTCATGGACAACATACACATCTTTTCCGCATTTTTCAATACGTGCAAAAAGTTCATTGGGAACGCTTTGTCTGATTGACGGGACTTTGGTGACTACAAAACTATCCGCAACATCTGTAAGAATATCTATGCTTTTTTCCCAGTCTTTTTCTCCAAGCATAGAAAAAAGTATGACTTTTTTCTCGTTTGGATAATATGTGCGGATACTTTTTGTCAGTGCATTTACACCATGGCTGTTATGCGCCCCGTCAAAAACTACGGAAGGATTTTTGCCGAGGATTTCAAAACGGCACTTCCATTTTGACAAGGCAAGACCTGATTTTATGTCATCTGAATCAAGTTCTGTCTTTTTCATAAGTGCTTTTGCCGATTCTATGGCTAAAACCGCATTTTCCACCTGATATGTGCCAAGAAGAGAAAGAATATATTTTTCATTTTCATATACAAACTCTGTGCCTTCTTTTTTGTATGCGATATGAGTTGGGTTAACAGTTGGGAAAATCAACTTTGAATTTGTCTGAGTGCATCTTTTTTCAATCACTTTCACACATTCTGGTGCCATGGAAGGACTAATGACCACAGTTGAATTTTCTTTTATTGTCCCGCTTTTTTCAAAGGCTATTTCCTCAAGGGAATCTCCGAGGATAGCGGTGTGGTCATAGCCTATCGGAGTGATGACATTTAAAAGAGGAGTGTCTATGACATTTGTTGCATCAAACCTGCCTCCAAGTCCCACCTCAAGAACGGCTATGTCACATTTTTGGTCTTTAAAATACAAAAACGCCATAGCAGTTATGAATTCAAATTCTATTGGTGTAAGCCCATAGCATACATCTTTTACCTTGTTTGTGTAATACACAAGATCTTCATCTGATATCAGGTTTTGCCCTATGCATATTCTTTCGCTGAAAAATTCAATATAAGGTGAGGTATAATACCCCACCTTATATCCATGGCTTGCCAAAATATTTTTGATCATATTTGAAACTGAGCCTTTTCCGTTGGTTCCGGCAACGTGGACAAACTTTTGTCCTTTGTGGGGATTGCCCAATCTTTCAAGCATTGTCTTTATGTTTGAAAGGCCTGCCTTTTTTCCAAACCTTGAAAGCGAATGAATATACTCTACGGCTGATTTAGCATCAGTTATCAATATATTCACCTTATTTCAGTTTTGCGAGGCTTTCGCGTACTTCTTCAAGCATTTTGGCATATTTTTCGCCTTTTGCTTTTTCTTCTTCAACAACGTGAGCAGGTGCTTTTGCAACAAATCCTGCATTGCCGAGTTTCCCTTCAACACGTTTGATTTCAGCTTCTAAATTCTTCATCTCTTTTTGGAGACGTTCAATTTCTTTTTCTTTATCAACAAGTTCATCGAGGGGAATATAGATGGTTGCACCTTCAACAACAACGTTTACTGCACTTTCATCCACACCGGATTTGTCACTTGTTACCACAACTTCTGATGCTGAGGCAAGTTTTTCAAAATAGATGCCTGTATCTTTGAAAATATCTTCATTTTCAGAAACAATGATGAGTTTTGCTTTTCTTGAAGGAACAACATTCATCTGTGAACGGATGTTGCGGACACTTCTTATGGCATCCATAACGATGTGCATTCTCTTTTCTTCTTCTTCAAAGTTCATGCAGTCACATGCTTTGGGCCACTGACTCACCATTATGCTGTCTTCGCCTGTGGGAAGACCTGAGAAGATTTCTTCTGTGATAAACGGCATGAAGGGATGAAGAAGTTTGAGAGCACCGATGAGAACGAAACTCAGAACGTTTTGTGCCACTTTATCTGCTCCGTCTTTTTCATAGAGACGGGGTTTAACAAGTTCAATATACCAGTCACAATAGTTATCCCAGATAAAGTCATAGAGTTTGGAAACTGCAATACCAAGTTCAAATTTGTCGAGATTGTCGGTTACTTCTTTTACAAGATTGTTGTATTCAGAAAGAATCCATTTATCCTCAAGTTTAAGTTCAGTGCTGTCGGGAAGTTCAATCTTGTCAATTGTAAGATTCATCATAAGGAATCTTGAAGCATTCCAGATTTTGTTTGCAAAGTTTCGGCTTGCCTCTACTCTTTCTATGTAGAAACGCATATCGTTTCCGGGAGAGTTTCCTGTTGCCAGAGTGAAACGGAGAGCATCGGCACCGTATTCAGAAATGATTTCGAGGGGATCTATTCCGTTTCCGAGGGATTTACTCATTTTTCTTCCCTGACTGTCACGGACAAGACCGTGAATGAACACCTTGTCAAAAGGCACCTGACCTGTGTGCTCAAGTCCTGAGAACATCATTCTCATTACCCAGAAAGGAATTATATCATAGCCTGTAACAAGAACGCTTGTGGGATAGAAATATTCCATTTCTTCAGTTTTATCAGGCCATCCGAGAGTTGAGAAAGGCCAGAGGGCTGAACTGAACCATGTGTCTAATGTGTCGGGATCCTGACGCATTTCCTTTCCGCATTTGGGACAGATTGCCCCTTCTTCTTTTGTTACTACTATTTCGTTACAGTCGTCACAGTAGAACGCAGGTATTCTGTGTCCCCACCAAAGTTGACGGCTTATGCACCAGTCACGGATATTTTCAAGCCAATGGAAATATATCTTTTCAAAATGTTCGGGAATGAAACTTGTGTCTCCGTTTTTAACTGCATCAATTGCAGGTTTTGCAAGGGGTTCCATTTTTACAAACCACTGTTTTGAAATGATGGGTTCAACAGTTGTTCCGCAGCGGTAACACTGTCCAACATTGTGAGTGTGGTCTTCAATTTTAAGAAGAAGTCCCATTTCCTCAAGGTCTTCTATCATCTGTTTTCTGCATTCATAACGATCCATTCCCTCATATTTTCCTGCATATGAATTCATTGTTGCATCGTCATTCATAACCTTAATCTGTTCAAGGTTATGACGAAGACCAACTTCAAAGTCGTTGGGATCGTGGGCAGGAGTGATTTTAACACATCCTGTACCGAATTCTTTATCAACATATTCATCTGCAATAACGGGAATCTCTCTGCCAACAAAGGGAAGAATGAGAGTTTTTCCAACAAGTGATGCATATCTTTCATCTTCGGGATTTACCGCAACTGCAGTGTCTCCAAAGAGAGTTTCGGGACGGGTTGTGGCAATTACAACATATTCGTCACTGTCTTTAACGTTATATTTTATGTGCCAGAAATGTCCGGGCTGTTCTGCGTGTTCAACCTCTGCATCGGAAAGTGCTGTGATACAGTGAGGACACCAGTTGATTATGCGGCTTCCCTGATATATAAGACCTTTTTCATAAAGATTTACAAACACTTCCTTAACTGCTTTTGAGCATCCTTCATCCATTGTGAAACGCTCTCTTTCCCAGTCACAGGAAGAACCGATTTTTTTCAGCTGGTTTATGATGCGGCTACCGTATTTTTCTTTCCATTGCCACACTCTTTCAAGAAATTTTTCTCTTCCGAGGTCATAACGTGTAAGACCTTCATTCACGCGAAGTTCTTCCTCAACCTTAATCTGTGTTGCAATTCCGGCATGGTCTGTTCCGGGAACCCAGAGAGTGCTGTAGCCCTGCATTCTTTTGTAGCGGATCAAAATATCCTGCAAAGTTTCGTCAAGAGCGTGTCCCATATGAAGTTGACCTGTAACATTCGGAGGTGGAATTACAATGGTGAAAGGTTCTTTTGTTTTGTCAATTTCTGCATGAAAATAGTTTTTTTCTATCCATTCAGCGTATATTCTGTCTTCAACTTCTGAAGGATTGTATGTTTTTGCAAGTTCTTTTTTCATTTAAACATTTCTCCTTGTTAAAATCAGGAAAGTGCCGTAATCATCACCGCAACGATGATTAGCACAAGTCCCGAAAGTTTCACATATATATTTTTCTCATCTGCCGTATCAACGGTTTCTTTCCATATGAATTGTGCAATCTTTTTTGAAAGATATGTTAAAATAGCACCTACGACTATGAGAATTCCTGCCAGTATTTTTGTCATTTTATCTCACGTCTCCATATCAGCAATTCTGAATATTTCTTGAAAGACTTCCTACAAGTTCATAATCGGAATCGGATATTGTTTTCTTCATTTCAAGACCAACATTTATATCTTCGTGAGTGAGTTTCCCGTTTCTCACAACAATAACGCGATTTGTCTGCCCTTCAGCGAGAAGGTCTACTGCAAGTTTACCCATCTGTGCGGCATACACACGGTCACGGATTGTGGGGCTTCCGCCTCTTTGGATATGACCAAGAACTGTTGCTCTTGTTTCAACTCCTGTGCACTCTTCAATCATCTGGGCAAGTTCCTGAGAACCTCCAACACCTTCGGCAATGATAACGATGTGGTGTTTTTTGCCAACTTTCTGACTTTGTCTGATATCTTCAACAACGCGGTTTACAATTTCAACTTTAGGACAGTTTTTATCCTTTTCCGGAATAAGAACCATTTCCGCACCTGTTGAAAGAGCAACATCAACAGCAATATAGCCTGCGTTTCTTCCCATAACTTCAATGAGAGAGCATCTCTGATGGCTTGTTGCAGTATCTCTGATTTTGTCAACTGCTTCCATTGCTGTGTTGAGCGCTGTGTCATAGCCTATTGTATATTCTGTGCAAGATATATCATTATCAATTGTTCCGGGAATACCGATTGTGTTTATTCCTGTTTCGCTGAGTTTCTGAGCACCTCTGAAAGAACCGTCACCGCCTATAACAATCAGGGCATCGAGTCCGTATTCCTTTGCAAGTTTTGATGCCTGCTCAATTCCTTCAGGTGTTGCAAAAGCCTTGCTTCTTGCAGTCTGAAGAATTGTTCCGCCTCTTTGAATAAGATCACTCACACTTGCAGCATCAAGTTCTTTGAACTCTCCTCTTAAAAGTCCGTGATACCCTCTTTCAACACCAACCATTCTGAATCCGCAAGAAAGTCCATATCTTACAATGGCACGGATTGCAGCATTCATTCCGGGGGCGTCGCCGCCTGATGTGAGAACACCAATTGTTTTAATTTCCATGTGTGTTTCCTCCTGTTTATGTCCATTTATACTTGACTGTAATTTACAAAACTACATAAAACTGCATAATATCTTACTTAGTATATACTATTTTTCCCCAAAAATCAAGTGTTTATTAGTTTATTATTATTTTTGTTATAAGTTTATCTCAGTTATTTTTTTCTACACAAAAAAGCAGGCTGAGCCTGCACCCAAGTCGCGGGCGTAATTTGATATACATCTTGTCTCGCGAACTAAATTCTGCGTAATTTCCTGTACATCAAAAAATCACCACCAAAAGCGAAACTTTTGAGGGTGATTTTTAAGGAATCTGTAGTTTTTACATCAAAAACAATATACGCATCATTTTTAAAGTCTAATAAATCCATACTTCTGCCTGTATTAATTTTTCTTTTGATTGTTCATAGTACATTTGTACCATAGTATTGATTTTTACTTATCAAAGTTGTTCTTCATCATACACCGCTCTTATACCGCCGATAAATTTAGGCCTTGTTCTTGCCGCAAGCACCATTGCTTCACCGATTTTATTGTTATCAAGTCTCAAAGGAACTGCCACTTTTTTCAGATGCATTCCTATGAGAGTGAAACCGATGTCGATTCCTGCATCGGCTTTTACTTCTTCAACAACAACAGGGTTTTTGAAATGACTATATGCCTGAGTTGCCATTGAACCTCCAGCTTTTGGCTGAGGTATCACATTCACGGTTTCAGCAAAGGGAAGCGCTTCCTTTTCCACAACAATTGCTCTGTTAAGATGTTCACAACATTGAAAAGCAAGATTCAAATCGTTTTGAAGAGCATATTCATATATAGCCTCAAAAACAATCTTTGCGGTATCGGGACTTGAATCTGTTCCTATCTTTGAACCGATGATTTCACTTGTGGAACAGCCTATCACAACAAGATCTCCGGATTTTAGTTTTGCTTTTTGTTTAAGTTCTTCCATAACTGCTTTTGCCTGAAGGGCAAGATTGTTATTCATTTTATTCACTCCTGTATATTATTTGTATTAAACCTTTCCAAAAAGAATGAAAACAAGGTGTCTCATTCCGTCGCGGATTGTTCGGATGTGGGATTTTCCTGAACGTTTATCCTTTTTTAATGGTGTCGGAACCTGACTGATTCTTTCCCCGGATTTTACAAATTTTGCAATCATTTCCGTTGCAAATTCCATTCCCGGACATTCTGCATTAAGTTCAAGTGCCACACTTTTTTCAAATGCTCTGAGTCCGCAATGAAAATCGCGGACATTGGTTTTAAATCTGATTCGTGCCATAAATGAAAGAAAAGGCACACCGAATCTGTGGCTGAAAGGCATTGCACCCTTTTCAATTCCGCCAAGAAACCTGTTTCCAACAACAAGTTTTGCTCCCTTTTCAAGTTCTTCTATGAAAAGATCGGGATGTGAAAAATCATAACTCCCGTCACAATCTCCCATTATTATATATCTGCCCTTTGCCTCTTTTATTCCTCCTATGACAGCACATCCGTATCCGCGGTTTGAAACATTAACCACCCTTGCTCCGTTTTCAAGAGCGATTTCAACTGAACTATCGTCAGAACCGTTATCTGCCACAAGAATTTCTGCAAAAAGGTCAAGCCGTTTTATGGCAGACTTAATCTCTTCTATGCAATATAAAAGGGTTTCTTCTTCATTAAGGCAGGGCATCAAAAATGTATAGTCCATCACCTGTGCCTCCTTATTCGATTTTGCCCCATTATAATTTTCACAGATGACAGCATGGTAAATACTGTTGTTACAAGGGCACGGTATACAAAGAATGTATGTACATAGGAATGATTGTTCAAAACAAAGAATCTCAAAAGAACAATCAGACCAAGAGACAGAATAAGCAATGGTGCAAAAGTTTTGTCAGTGCCATTTCTTGAATTTGTGACAACATATACGGTTACAACAAGAACAAGCACAATGCCAAAAATTGCAAACACCGGCTCAACACGGTTGGCACTTCCGAAAATCACCGAAAAGTTTGCAAGTACGGAAGAAAAAATATGGGAAGGACGATCAAGGAAACTTATGTGTTCGCTTCCTGTACCAAGCATATGCATAGCGGCAGATTCAAAAGACGATTCAAAAACATTTGCATTTGAAACCATACCAACAAGAATCCACTTTGTCAAAAATGTCATCCCATAGGAAACTGTCCACGCTATAAGACATTTCAAAATAAGCATTACATTTTCTTTTGCACTTTTGAGTCTTTTTTCCTTTGAACGAACCGAAATCACAAGTGCAAGAGGCAATAAAACGGTTACTGTTTCGGTTGTGAGAAAATCAAAAAATGCAACCATTGTTCCGCCGATAATGCTTAGTATTATAATGTTTGAGTCACTTCTCCTTTCTGATATCAGATATGCAGGAGTGAGCATAAATGCAATCACAAACGGCATCTGATATTCAAGGCTCAGCCTTATGTTCCATATGTGTACAGACACAAGGGATAAGACAAGAAAAAGTGCAATATCTGTGTGCTTTCTTTTTAAAAGAATTATGACCGATATCAATGCAAGCAAAAGAACTGCTGTAAGCCCTGCTGTTTTTATCCCATTAACATCCGTGAAAAGGTGCATAAAGCGGATTACAGATGCACTGCCGTGCCAGTAGCGTGTATATTGAGTGTTTGGCGTTTTTCCTTCTGTTACGGTATAATAAAGTCCTGCAGCCTCGCCATATTGGGGGTCGTTATAATAGTTTGTTAAAAGGGCTGATTCCCCTCTTTTCCCCTCTCCCATATTCCAGGCAATATTCAAAAGTATGGCATCGGCATAGTTATCTATGACACCTGACATTCTTTTGCTCTCACCTTTAAATTCAAAAGGCTTTTTGCCTGAATAGTTATATGCTGAGGATGTGTAATTTTCTTTAATTTGGTCATTGGGTATAAGAGAACTAAAATACAGCATACTCCATAAACTCAAGATAGCAAGCACAAAAACGAGGATATATTTTACAGATGGTTTAAGGTTTGATTTTATCATATTTTACCACCTTTTACGTGATATATTAATATATTTAAGTATACCATTATCATAATGAATAGTCAATCAGCGAAAAAGTTTTTTATACAAAACAGGGGATGTAAATTAATTTTTGTTAATTTACATCCCCGTCACTTTGTTTATATTACACGCACTTGCCGCTACATTTTTTGCTGCATTCACCCGCCGAAGGACAGCCTATGCATTTTACTCCTTTTTTCTTTGAGCGTATTATGTAAAAAATGGCAAGCCCTACAATGGCAACAATTGCCACTATTGCTATTATATCTTTCATGTTAATCAAACCTTTGTTTTTTCTTTTCCTGAAGATTTCAATGAATATTCAAGATTGAGATTTTTATTTGCTTTATTAATGAGAAGTAAGAGAACAAAAAGCATTGCCAGAACTGCAACAAGTCCTCCGACAAAGCCGTCACCTGTTGTTCCGGTTGTAACGATTGTTCCAATCTGATATACAAGATATGCGACTGTATATCCTGTGCAAAGTTGGAGACCAATGCCGCCAAACATCCATTTTTTGCTCTTGATTTCCGAATTCATTGCACCTATTGCCGCAAAACAAGGCGGTGTGAAAAGATTGAACATCAGACACGCAAGAGCGGCAGATGGTGTAAGAGCAAGTTTGTCTGCTATGTTTGCCGCATTGTTACCGATGATTGCAAGTTCTTCTGTGTCTATAAAGTTTGATATTGCATATACAGACGCTATTGTTCCGACTACGTTTTCTTTGGCGATAAATCCTGTTACAGATGCCGCTGCCATCTGCCACACGCCAAAGCCAAGAGGAATAAGAAGTATGGCAACAGGCTTTGCAATTGATGCAAGAATTGACCTGTCAGCATCTGCAACAACCTGAAAATTCCAACTATAGCCTTGCATAATTGTAACCAATGCATTACATACAAGAATGATTGTTCCTGCTTTTACTATGTATGCCCAACCTCTCTGGCACATGGATTTAAAAGCCCTTGAAAGACTGGGAACTTTATATTCGGGAAGTTCAATGATAAAGAAGGATTTTCTGATTTTATATCCTGCAATTTTGTTTACCAAAAGAGCACCAACAAAAATTATAGCAATTCCGACAAAATACATTGCAGTACCAACCCATGGATTATCTCCGAAAAACGCTCCCGCGAAAAGAGCAATTACGGGAAGTTTTGCTCCGCAGGGCATAAAGGGTGTGAGCATTGCTGTTGCTCTTCTTTCTCTCTCGTTACGGATTGTGCGACACGCCATTATACCGGGAATTGCACATCCTGTTCCGATTACAAAGGGAATCACAGATTTTCCTGAAAGTCCGACTTTTTTAAAGATTGGATCCAGAACAACCGATGCTCTTGCCATATAGCCGCAATCATCCAAAAGTGCAATGAGGAAATACATTACCATTACGAGCGGCAAGAATCCCAAAACTGCGCTGACACCACCAACAATACCATCAACAACAATTGTCTGCAAAATATCACTTGTGCCTGTCATCCAGTTTGCAACAATCTCACCAAATCCGTCAATTACGGGGCAAAGAACCGATTCTGCAAGCCAGGGACCAAAACCCGCCTGAGAAATCCAGAACACGAACCACATTACCACGGCAAAAATCGGAAGACCAACCCATTTATTTGTGATGACAGAATCGATTTTATCCTGAAAGTTTCTCTTGTTTGTCTTAATCTTTCTTGTTTCAACACAAGACACTATCTTATTTACAAATTCAAAACGTTTTCTGTCCTCTGCCTCAACGGCTTTCTTGTCGCCAAGGTCTATGTCTGACTGAACGTAGGGTGCTTTCTGTTTTGTACCAATAACTTCTATGGCTTTTTTTACAACCTCATGAAGTCCTTTTTCTCCTGATGATGTGGAAACGGTTTCCACCACAGGGCATCCGAGGCTTTCAGCAAGAACCTGTGCATCTATCTTTGTTGATTTTTTCTTGTTTATGTCACTTTTATTAAGAGCAACAACAACAGGAATACCAAGTTCAAGAAGTTGGGTTGTGAAAAAGAGGCTCCTACTGAGATTTGTCGCATCCACTATATTGATAATGGCATCCGGGTTTTCGTTTTTGACATAGGTGCTTGTAATGCTTTCTTCCGATGTAAAAGGTGACATTGAATATGCACCGGGAAGATCAACTGCAATAAGTTCCTGACCTTTGTCATGAAAACTCTTTTTGATTGCACTCTCTTTTTTGTCAACAGTTACACCTGCCCAGTTCCCCACCCTTTCGTTTCTTCCTGTCAGGGCGTTGTACATGGTGGTTTTACCGCTGTTGGGGTTGCCCGCCAAAGCAATTCTCATTAATATTCCTCCTTGTATGTGAGCATTTATTTTTAAAATCAAATCTAAGTTAGTTTTAACTAACTATAATGCAAAATTTATGCAACCGCCTCTCGGGCGATCGCTTTTTAACCTACTATGATTGCATCGGCAAGTTGTCTGTCAAGGTTGTATCTTCCGTCTTTTATGGAAACTATGCATCCGCCTTTAAGGTGGGATATTACGGTGATTGGCTCACCTGAATAACAGCCCAGTGAAAAAAGGAATGCGTCAAGTTCTTCGTCATCTGTTTCTATTTTTTTTATTATGTATTCTTTTTCTTCGATTGCCTGTGAAAGTTTCATAAAATCACCGATTTCCAATTGCGATTAGTTTTGACTAACTTGTAGTTAGTCTATCATAACTCCCTGTTTTTGTCAATACAAATTATGCAAAAATTTTACATTTGTCATAAATTACTTCTGATGTAATATTTTATGTGTCATACATTGTACAAAATGGCAAAAAAGCAGGCTGAGCCTGCACCCAAGTCGCGAGCGTAATTTGATATACATCTTATCTCGCGAACTAAATTCTGCGTAATTTCCTATACAGCAAAAAAGACAGCCCCTGTAATTGCATAATATGAATTTACTTATTGATTTATGCAATTTAAGGGACTGCCATCTGGACACGGGAAAATTACTTTTGTCCGTGAATTTATAGTTCGTTTACCTTTCCTCTTTTTTATAAACGATTCTAAAATACGGATATAACAAAGTTTAATGCCATACAAAAAAGTATTCCGAAAAGCGTTGGAAGAAGAAATGACACGAATGCCCATAAAAAACTGTCAGTTTCTTTTTTTACGGTCATCAACGTTGTTGAACAGGGCCAATGCATTATAAAGAAAAATATGACGCAAACGGCTGTTGTAACTGTCCATCCGTTATTTGAAAGTATTTCCAGTATTCCTCTGCTACTCTCAAAAGATGTCAGAACACTTCCTGATGAATATATCATAAGTGCAATGGGAAGCACAATTTCATTTGCAGGAATTCCAAGTATAAACGAGGCAAGCATAGTGCCGTCCATTCCCATAAGTTTCCCGAGGGGGTCAAGGAAAGATATCATATAGTTAATAAGCGATGTGCCGCTCACTTTTATGTTGACAACAAGCCAAAGAACTATCCCTGCAGGAAATGCCACAACTGCCGCTCTTGCGAGAACAAAAATGGTTCTGCTTAAAAGTGACCTTACTATAATCTGCCCTATCTGAGGTTTTCTGAAAGAAGGAAGTTCGAGAGCAAAGGATGATGGAATACCCTTAAGAAGAGTTTTTGAAAGCACCCACGATGCAAAAAGAGACATCAGAACAGAAAAAACAACAAAGGCGGTAAGATACAATGCCGATGCACCGAAAGAAAGAAATCCGAGAGGCAAAAATGCAGATATGAGACATATCAGTGCAGGGAATCTTCCGTTGCAGGGAATGAAAGCATTTGTAAGAATTGCAATGAGTCTTTCCCTTGGAGAATCAATGATTCTTGCTCCGGAAACTGCCGCTGCATTGCACCCGAATGCCATACAGGTTGTAAGAGCCTGTTTCCCGCAGGATTTACATTTTTTGAAGGCTCTGTCAAGGTTGAATGCCACACGGGGAAGATAGCCCACATCTTCAAGGATTGTGAAAAGAGGAAAAAATATTGCCATGGGCGGAAGCATTACGGAAATTACCCACGAAAGAACTTTATATCCGCCATTTACTATTATGTCTGTCAACACCTTTGGAAAATGCAGAAACTCAAAAGTGTAAATCAGCGGTTTTTCAAAAGAAAACAGAATTTTTGCCAGATAGTCCGATATGTTGTTTGCACCAATGAGCGTGATGTAAAAAATGCATCCGAGAAGAAGAATCATAATCAAAAATCCGCTTATTTTCCCCGTCAGTATGCGGTCTGTCAGAGTCTGCGCTCTGTTTTTCTGACCATCTTTTTCCAAAACAGCCATTTTGCAGATCCTTTCTGCGGTTTTGTCGAGAGTGATGGCAACAGATTCCCTGAGTTTGCTTTGGGTGATTCCGCTCCCTTCCAAAAACTCAAGTGCTTTTTTGCGAACACCAAAAATGTCCGCGGTGTCACTTTCCGATTCATAAAATGACGTAATCTTTTTTTCTGTGTCCGAATCCCCCTCCAGAAACCTGAGTGCCATATAGCGGTTGTCAGATTTTGGGAATATTTTTTTTAAAACTTTTTCGATCATATGTATTGCATATTCTATATTTTTTGAATAAGACACTTTTAATGGTTTATTATTCTTGTTTTCATTAAATGCCGACACCACATTTTCAAGACCTTTTTTCTTTCTGGCATTTATTTTCCTTACCGGTATGCCAAGGCTTTCTTCAAGCATTTTGCAGTCTACAAAAATTCCTGATTTTTCTGCTTCATCTGACATATTTATGCACACCGCAACGTTTTTGTGTGCTTCGCAAATCTGCAAAACAAGATTCAGGTTTCTCTCAAGGTTAAAGGCGTTGCATATGACAACCACTCCGTCTGAATTTCCAAAGGATATGGCATCTGCGGCACATCTTTCTTCAGTTGAATGGGCTTTCAGGGAATAGCATCCCGGGATATCTGCTATTGTATACCTTCTGCCTCCGGATTCATATGTACCGATTGCGGACATTACTGTCTTCCCTGTCCAGTTCCCCGTATGCTGTCTGAGACCTGTGAGAGCATTGAAAACCGTACTTTTTCCCACATTGGGATTGCCTGCAAGAAGAATGAGTTTATCTTCTTTTGGCTTATTATAGATATAATTATCACTTATTTCTTCTTTACTTCTTTTTTTAAAAATCACAACATCATCACCTCATGGTATTGATGTATTATTATATGTGAATTTTGCGGATATTGTGATTATATCTTAAAAGTGTTATTGACATAATTTTTTTTGGTGATATAATCCATATAGAAGTATTTATATTAAGTTTCAACAAAGGATTAGGATTATGAACAAAAACATTTACAAACGCACAATATGTGCATCATTTCTGACCGGAGGCTCTATGGCTGTTGCCAGTATTTTGTCTCCGCTTTTATTTACCACATTTAACAGACAGTATGAAATCTCATATACAATGCTTGGATTTCTTATTGTTTTAAACTTTGGTGTTCAACTTCTTCTTGACCTGATATATTCTTTTTTATCGAAGAAAATCAATTTGAAGACATCTGTGAAATCCACCCCTTTTATTATGTTTTCAGGTCTTGTAATCTATGCCCTATCTCCGATAATTTTCCCGGGTAATATTTACGCAGGTCTTTGCATCGGAACTATTATTTTTTCTGCCGGTTGCGGACTTGCTGAAGTTCTTATAAGTCCTGTTATTGCCGCAATTCCATCGGACAATCCCCAAAGTCTTATGTCCAAACTTCATTCCTGCTATGCATGGGGTGTTGTTTTGGTGGTCGCATTTTCCAGTTTGTTTTTTTATCTTTTTGGCTATGAAAACTGGCAGATTCTCACGCTTATTCTATCTGTTTTTCCGTTTATTGCCTTTCTGATTATGATAAAATCCGAAATTCCGGACATTGAATCAAAGGAAAAAGCCACAGGTTCCGACGGTCTTTTGAAAAACAAGACCGCAATACTTTATATTCTCGGAATTTTCTTTGCAGGCGCATCAGAAATCACCATGAGTCAATGGTGTTCGGGGTATCTTGAAGTGAGTTTCAACATCAATAAAACAGTTGGCGATCTTTTGGGACTTGCACTTTTCGGATTTACTCTCGGAATCGGAAGGACGCTATATTCAAAAATCGGTAAAAACATAGACAGAGTACTTTTTTGGGGATGCTTTGGAACGTTTGTCTGCTATATTGTGGCAACTTTTTCATCTCACCCAATCCCTGCTCTTATGGCGTGTGCCCTCACAGGGTTTACCACATCAATGCTCTGGCCCGGTAGTCTTATTGCTGTCGAAAAAAGAATTCCCAATCCCGGTGTGGGGCTTTATGCTCTTATGGCAACGGGCGGCGACCTCGGTGCAACTCTTTTTCCTCAGGGCGTGGGATATATGATTGACAGACTTATGGAAAACGACGTTGTTTTGGAATTTGCAAAGAATGTCGGAATTGGCATTGAACAACTTAGTATGAGAGGCGGAATGCTTTTTTCATCCATTGCACCTATCCTTGGTACAATCCTGTTCTATATTCTCATGAATAGCAAAAAAGGAAATTATAGGTCAGTATAATAAGTGTATTTTTGAAATATTGTACAGATTTTTAGTATAATCTCATTAAAAATTTGATATATAAAAGGTTACATTCGGGATTATTTTATGATATAATACAATTAACAAAAGTTCGTAACGAGGTAAGGTTATGTATAGAATAACAGAAAAAAAAGTTCTGAATCCTTCTGTCATAGAACTTCATATTGAAGCACCTCTTGTGGCAAAAAAAGCAAAACCGGGGCAGTTTATCATTTTGAGAGTTGATGAGTCCGGTGAACGTGTGCCATTTACGGTGGCAGGATGTGACAGGGAAAAAGGAACTGTTAAAATTATATATCAGATTGTCGGTGCAACAACCCTGAAACTTTCAAAAAAAGAAAAAGGTGACACAATCTCAGATTTTGCAGGCCCTCTCGGATGTGCAACTGAACTTGACGGCCTCAAAAAAGTTTGTATTGTTGGGGGCGGTGTTGGTTGTGCCATTGCTATGCCAATTGCACAGGAACTGAAAAAACAAGGTGCATCTGTTACAGGTATCATAGGTTTTCGTAACAAAGACCTTGTCATACTTGAAGATGAATTTAAAGAATGCTGTGAAAAACTCTATGTTATGACCGATGACGGTTCCTATGGCGAAATGGGAAATGTTACCATGCCACTTAAAAAAATACTCTCAGATGGCGAAAAATTTGACATGATTATCGCAATCGGGCCTCTTGTTATGATGAAATTTGTGGTTGAATGTGCAAAGCCATTTGGCGTGCCTGTTACTGTGTCTATGAATCCGATAATGATTGACGGCACAGGAATGTGTGGCGGGTGCAGACTTACTCTTAACAAAAACGGTGAAAAGGTGACAAAATTTGCTTGCGTTGACGGCCCCGATTTCAACGGATATGAAGTAGACTTTGACGAGGCAATGTCAAGAGGAAGAATGTATTCAGATTTTGAAAGACACGCTTATGAATCAAACTGCAATCTTTTCAAAAAGGAGGTGCAGTGATATGGCAAATGTTAATATGAATCCAAAAAGATGCGAAATGCCCACCCAAAGTCCTGAAAAAAGATGTAAAAACTTTGATGAAGTGGCGCTTGGATACACAGAAGAAATGGCAATTGACGAGGCAAGGAGATGTCTTAACTGCAAAAATATGCCATGTGTTGAGGGGTGTCCTGTCAAAATCAGAATCCCTGATTTCATTTCAAAAATAAAAGAACATGACTTTGAAGGCGCATATGAAGTTATATCTGCCTCTTCTTCACTTCCGGCAGTTTGCGGAAGAGTTTGCCCTCAGGAAAACCAATGCGAGGCAAAATGCGTGAGAGGAATCAAGGGCGAATCTGTGGGAATAGGCAGATTGGAGAGATTTGTGGCTGACAGACACAACACCTCTTCAAAAGAGGATGTGGCTATTCCTCAAAAAAACGGACATAAGGTTGCCATTATCGGTTCAGGCCCATCGGGACTCACCTGTGCAGGAGACCTTGCAAAAAAAGGATATGAGGTTTCTGTTTTTGAAGCACTTCACACCCCGGGCGGTGTGCTTGTTTACGGAATTCCCGAATTCCGTCTTCCAAAGTCTATTGTGGCAAAGGAAGTGGACACATTAATAAAACTCGGTGTGAAAATTGAAACAAATGTTATTATCGGAAAAACTCTTACAATAGATGAACTTTTTGAGATGGGATTTGAAGCGGTGTTTATTGGTTCAGGTGCAGGTCTCCCCTCTTTTATGGGAATTGGCGGCGAATCATTAAAGGGAGTATATAGTGCAAACGAATTCCTGACACGTTCAAATCTTATGAAAGCATATAAAGATGATTCAGACACCCCCATTATGAAAGGGGGAAAAGTTACTGTTGTGGGAGGCGGAAACGTTGCAATGGACGCTGCAAGAACGGCTCTTCGCCTTGGTGCAGAAAAAGTCACCGTGGTATACCGACGCTCTATGGAAGAACTTCCCGCAAGAAAAGAAGAAGTTGAACATGCAATGGAAGAAGGAGTGGAATTCAATCTCCTTTGCTCACCAAAAGAGATAATCGGATATGTTAATCCTGAAAATCCAAGAGATGAAAAAAACGGATTTGTAAAGGCAATAAAGTGCATCCGTATGGAACTTGGCGAGCCTGATGAAAAAGGAAGACGTCGTCCTGTGGAAATTGAGGGTTCTGAATTTGAAATGGAAACTGACACGGTGATAATGTCTATAGGAACATCTCCAAATCCACTTATCAAATCAACAACAGACGGACTGAATGTCAGCCAAAAAGGCGGAATTATTGTTGATGAAAAGGGACTCACATCCAAAAAAGGTGTTTATGCAGGCGGAGATGCAGTTACAGGTGCTGCAACGGTAATTTCTGCAATGGGTGCAGGAAAAGTGGCAGCAGAGGCTATTGACGAATATCTTAAAAACAAATGATTATGTCACGAATATGTATATAGGGATGTGGAATTTACATCCCTATTTTCATTTCCTATGACATTTTTGCTGTTATCATCTCATATACATTGAACAAGTAATGTTTTGAGGTGAATATTTGTGAAAGATTATATTGCAAAAAGGACTCTTGACGTGGCAAACTATATGTTGGAAACAAAAAGCACCGTAAGAGGTGCAGCACTTAAATTTGGGGTGTCGAAGTCTACGGTTCACAAAGACATAAGCGAAAGATTGAAAATGATCAGTCCCATATTATATTCAAAGGCAAAAAAACTTCTTGAAACAAACAAATCGGAGCGTCACATAAGAGGCGGAAATGCAACAAAAAGAAAATATATGCACAAACTCACCTTTTCTGATTCGTGAATTTGTTATATTGAAAAAAATATAAAAATATGGTATAATTTATTATATCAATTATACGGAGGAATGGCTATGAAAGCACTTATACTTGCTGCAGGATATGCCACAAGGCTCTATCCTCTCACGTTGAATCAGCCTAAAGCACTTTTGCCAATCAACGAAAAACCGATTATTAACTACATTACAGAAGAAATTGAAACCATCGATTCAGTTGACGGAATTATTGTTGTGAGCAATGAAAAGTTCTATCCTCACTTTACACAGTGGAAAGAAACCTATTCAGGCAAACTTCCTGTTGAGATTGTCAACGACCATACAACGGATGATTCAAACAAACTCGGTGCAGTCGGTGATATACAATATGTTATTGAAACTCTCGGCATTGATGACGAACTTCTGATTATTGCAGGAGACAACATTTTCACATTCAAACTTCTGGATTTTTACAATGAATATAAATCCAAAAACTGCGACATGATTCTGACAAAAGAAATCAATGACATTGAAGAACTAAGGAGAATGGCAAACGTAACTTTAGACTCTGACGGAAAGGTCATACTTATGGAAGAAAAACCCCAAAATCCAAAGAGCAACATTGCCGCCTTTGCTTCATACATATATAAAAAAGATACTGTCAAAATGATAAAACAGTATCTTGATGAAGGCAACAATCCTGATGCTCCGGGATTTTTCCCCAGTTGGCTTTATAAAATAAAAGATGTGTGCGCATACACCTTCAAAGGTGAGTGTTATGACATTGGAACTCCAAAAGCATACAAAGAAGTTAATGATATATTTTCCGGGAATAATTAACAACAAATCCCTGACGGCAACATATGCACGTCAGGGATTTTTTTATTGTATAGGAAACTTCGTTCCTATACAATAAAAAATATTATCATATTGCCGTGCAAAATTTTTTGAAAAGCAAAAAATTGCTTTTCAAAAATGCACATGGCTTAAGAAAAGCGAATTTGCTCCGCACGTCCGCCGCAGGGCGGAGCGGCGAAGCCGCTTTTCTTGCTGTATAGGAAATTACG
>JAZQJX010000036.1:0-38292 GCA_045541875.1 Clostridia bacterium
GTTATTATATTATATAATGTATTAAAATGGCTATGTTTTGTTGAATTTACGATACAATACGGAGGAAAACAGTATGAAAAAGCTTTTATTTTCTTTGACACTGATTATTGGCTTTATGGTCACTTCCCTGACTCTTACATCATATGCGATAGACACAAAATATGAAACAGTAAAAATCGGACTTTTCTATTCTTCCACAGCAAAATCTGAAATCACTCTTTCATCAGATGCAAGTTTTGAAGTGGGATATATGGACTCGAATAATTTTATTTCTCAATACACATTCACAGAGACAAATCTTACTCTCTCCTATGGCACTTCGGCTCAGGTCATAGTAAACGGTGTCGGAACAAATATCACAAATTCAAGTTTTGCCCTGAAACCGATTAACGGCATTGTTTCCGTGAATGGAAGTAACTATAGAGGCGGAATTGAACTTATTCCCGATTCAAACGGAAAATTCACCGTTGTAAACTTTGTTAATATCAACGATTACATAGCAGGTGTTGTAGGGAAAGAAATGAGTCCGTCATGGCACATAGAGGCTCTTAAAAGCCAGGCGGTTTGTGCAAGAAGTTACACAATTACCACATGGAGAAAACACTCTTCAAACGGATTCAACCTGTGCTCTACTCAGCACTGTCAGGCATATCTTGGAATGTCGGGCGAAACCGAAAGCACCATCAGAGCCGCAAATGAAACTCTTGATCAGGTTGTAATGTATGGTCAGAGTGTTGCCGAAACTCTCTATTCATCATCAAGCGGCGGTGCATCTGCCTATTCCAAAAATGTCTGGGGAAGCGATGTCCCATATCTCACAGCCGTGAAAGACCCCTATGAAGCATATGTAAACAATCCCAAGGCACACTGGGAAGTAACGCTTTCCAAATCGGACATAAAAAATTCCCTTTCAAAATCTTCGGTGGATATAGGCGAAATAACCGATATGAAAGTTACGGGTGCAGATGAATTCGGAAGAACCTATGAGGTTACGATATATGGAACAAACGGTCAGTATGTTCTCAAAAATGACCGCACACGAACCTTTTTTGGGCTTAACAGTCAGATGTATTCTGTGGCAGGGCAGGGGGGAATCTCGGTGGCAGAGCCTTTATCGGTGCTGTCTGATTCCGGACAGGCTCAGGTGAATTCTTTTGCTATAAAAGGTTCAAAATCATCCCGCACACTATCAGATGGATTTTATATAAAATCATCAGATGCCACAAGGCACTATGTTTCCCAAAGTTCAAATCCTGATTCGTGGCTTCTTTCAGGTTCTGGCTGGGGACACGGTCTCGGTATGAGTCAATATGGTGCAAAAGGCATGGCAGAACAAGGTTTTGGCTACAAAGATATTCTTATGTTCTACTTCCCCGGAACATATGTGCAATAACTGAAAGGACAGTGTAGATTTTGAAGACAAGCGATTTTTATTATAATCTTCCCGATGAGTTAATTGCTCAGACACCTCTTGATGACAGAACAAGTTCAAAACTTCTTGTTCTTGGCAAGGAAAGCGGAGAGATTTCACACAGACATTTTTATGACATAAAAGAATATCTGAAACCGGGCGATTGCCTTGTAATAAACGACACAAGAGTAATACCGGCACGTCTCATCGGCGAAAAGGTCGGAACAGGAGCAAAGATTGAGTTTTTACTTCTCACACGAAAATCTGAAAAGGAGTGGGAAGTAATATTAAAACCCGGGAAAAAATGTAAACCCAGAGTGAAAGTTTCTTTCGGAGGCGGGAAATTAATTGCTGAAATAAAAGAAACAGTAAATGACGGAAACAGAATAGTCAGTTTTGAATATGAAGGGCTTTTTGAAAATGTTTTAGACGAACTGGGTGAAATGCCCCTTCCACCGTATATCACCGAAAAACTTGAAGACAGAGAACGATATCAGACAGTATATTCAAAGCACTCGGGTTCAGCAGCCGCACCGACAGCAGGGCTTCATTTCACAGAAAAACTTCTTGATGATATAAAGTCTATGGGAGTAAATATTGCAAAAGTCACTTTGCACGTCGGACTTGGGACATTTCGTCCCGTGAAAGTTGACGATGTTGAAAATCATAAAATGCATTCGGAGTTCTATAATATTACACAGGAGAATGCAGACATAATCAATACAGCAAAAGAGACAGGCGGCAGGGTGATTTCTGTAGGAACAACATCCACAAGGGTTTTGGAGACTGTGGCGTCATCTGAAGGACTGGTTTCATCTGCAAGCGGATGGACAGATATTTTCATTTATCCGCCCTATAAATTCAAATGTGCAGATGCCCTTATCACAAACTTCCATCTTCCTGAATCAACTCTTTTGATGCTTGTAAGCGCTTTTTCCACAAAGGAAAATATAATGAAAGCATATGAAGAAGCAGTGAAACAAAGATATAGATTTTTCAGTTTCGGAGATGCTATGTTTATTGTTTAGCAGATGAAATACAATCCCTCAGTCAGCTTAGCTGACAGCTCCCTTTACACAAGGGAGCCGAAAAAAGCCCTCCTTGTGTAAAGGAGGGTGGCTCGCGTTGTGTGACGGGAGGATTGTTAGGCGAATTGCTGATAAACCACCAACTTTGAAAATATATTAAATTGAGGTTGTTAATTATGTTTAAACTAATAAAAAAAGACGGAGAGGCAAGACGAGGTGAATTTGCAACGGTTCACGGCACCATTCAGACACCTGTTTTTATGAATGTGGGAACGATTGCCGCCATAAAGGGTGCGGTGTCTTCCATGGATCTTAAAGAAATCGGATGTCAGGTGGAACTTTCAAACACCTATCATCTTCATGTTCGCCCCGGCGACAAACTCATAAAAGAACTTGGCGGACTTCACAAGTTCATGAACTGGGACAGACCCATCCTCACAGACAGTGGCGGATTTCAGGTCTTTTCTCTTGCAGGACTTAGAAAAATCAGCGAAGAGGGAGTAAATTTCAATTCCCACATAGACGGCAAAAAAATTTTTATGGGTCCTGAGGAAAGCATGCAGATTCAGTCAAATCTCGCATCAACAATTGCTATGGCATTTGATGAATGTGTGGCACTTCCTGCAGAATATTCCTATGCCAAAAAATCTCACGAACGTACCATCAGGTGGCTTGAAAGATGCAAAAAAGAGATGGAAAGGCTAAACAGTCTTGATGACACCATAAATAAAAAACAGATGCTCTTTGGTATCAATCAGGGAGCAACATTTGACGATTTGCGAATTGAAAATATGAAAACCATATCGGATTTTGACCTTGATGGCTATGCCATAGGCGGACTTGCGGTGGGAGAGACCACAGAGGAAATGTATCATATTTTAGATGTGACACTTCCCTTTGCACCTGTTTCTAAACCACGATATCTCATGGGTGTCGGAACGCCCGTAAACATCCTTGAGGGAGTTGACAGAGGCATAGACTTTTTCGACTGCGTAATGCCCAGTCGTAATGCACGCCATTGCCACCTTTTCACAAGCGAAGGTCAGATGAATCTTAAAAATGAAAAGTTTGAAAAAGACGAAAGACCTATAGATCCAAATTGTGACTGCCCTGCCTGCAGAAACTATTCAAGGGCATATATACGCCATCTTTTCAAGGCAAAAGAGATGCTTGCCATGAGACTTTGCGTGCTTCATAATCTTCATTTCTACAATAAACTTATGGCAGATATAAGAGACGCAATAGACAGAGGGGTATATAAGAGTTTCAAAGAGGAAAAAATAGAAATATATTCCAAAAGGGTGTAAAAAACTATTGCATTTTATATGGTCATAGTGTATAATTAACATATTATGAAAACATATGGAGGTAATGACAATGAATTTATTTGAAATTGTTGCATATGCGGCAGATCCCGCTCAGGCACCCGGATCCGGTTCGCTTATTGCAAGTTTTCTTCCCTTTATACTTATCATAGGTATCATGTATTTCCTTATGATAAGACCTCAGAAGAAAAAAGAAAAATTAAAACAGGAAATGCTTTCACAACTTATCAAAGGTGACAAAATTCTCACCATCGGCGGAATTCACGGTAAAATCATCGAAATCAAAGGTGATAATCTCATTATTGAAACCGGAAAAGCAGGAATGACATCAACTGTTAAAATTGCACGTTGGGCAATCAGCGAGGTTACAAAACCCGGTGACGAAACAGCAAATGAGGTTCAGGAAGAATCCAAAACCGAAGAATAATAAGTCATAAATAAAATAACCTCCGAATATTTATTTACAAAAAAATATTCGGAGGGATTTATTGTGTCAGAGCAAAATTGTACAGGAAACTCTTTAACGAAAAAATTCAGTATTCTTAAGTTTTTGAAGTATATAATCATTTCCTATGCAGTATCATTTATTCTCGTTCTTTCTCTTGCTGCATTGGTTGTGTATACCGATGTGCCGGAAAGAGCAGGGACTATAGGTGTTGAAGTAACAACTTTTGTTGGCTCATTTATCTGCGGACTGCTTATGGGACGCAATAAGAAAAGTTGCGGTCTGTTATGCGGTGGTATAATCGGTGCGGTCAGCATTGCAGGGCTTTTGCTTCTTGGACTCGCAGTATATGGAGAGTCTGCGGATATGGGAAATGCTTTAGTGAAAATTTCCGGAGGCTTTTTGTCGGGAGCATTCGGAGGAGTTCTGGGTGTAAATACCGGTAAGGAATAAGACAAAGGAAGGTGAAGACAATGGTTGGAAAGATGCCCAAAATAATATGTGCGTTACTTTTGCTTTTTGTTATGTTGGCATCCCTTTTTGTGTGTTCATTGTCTTTGGGACTTTCAGAAAAATGCGATGGGGTTTTCTACGGAACCTTTCATAATTCTTCTGCAATGTCTGAAGGAAATAAAGACCGGACTTCCCTTGGTGCTCTTTCACTTCCCGGTTACAGAATAATGGAGGATTACAGGCAGGAGGCATTTTTGAAGGAGCAGCAGTTCAATCTGAAATGCATAGTATTGTTGCTGATTTTGTCATCAATATGTTTTTGCCTTTGGTTTAATTCATACTTAAGAATCGGAATTGTAAAAAAAGTAAGATTCAGACTCTTGATCTGATAAAAATAAATCAAAATTATTAAAAACACAACAAAATCTCAAGGAGGATTACAAATGAAAGCAAAAAGTATTACAAAATTTGCGGTTATATGCGTGATTATTGCAATCTTGGCATATATTGCTGCATTTGGTTTGAATTTAAAATTTATGGGTAAATTTATACCTGCATCTTTTGATGAAGATTTCGGTATCAAAAAAGGTTTTGACCTTGCAGGCGGTTCTGTTATAGTGTTTGAACCTGAAGTTGAAGATATGAGCAAAGTTACAGATGCTCAGGTTTCTGCAGCACTTGCAGCCCTTCGTCTTCGTCTTGATGCAAATGGTCTTAACGAAGCCACTGTTTCAGAGCAGAGCACAGATGAACAGAAAAGACTTCGTGTTGAGATCCCCGCAGTAACAGATCCCAACGAAGCAATTTCTTACCTCGGTGCAATGGCGAGCCTTTCTTTTAAAGATCCTGACGGCAACGAAGTGCTGAACGGAACACATGTTAAAGAAGCAATCCCCACATCCACTCAGGACGGAAAGATAGTTGTTCAACTTCAGTTTACAGGCGAAGGACAGAGTCTTTTTGCTGATGCAACTGCAAGACTTGTGGGACAGCCTCTTTCAATTTATGTAGACAACAACCTTATTTCAAGTCCTAACGTAAATGAAGCAATCAATTCAGAAACCTGTATCATCGAAGGCGGATTTGATACTGATACTGCAAAGGTTCTTGCAAATCAGATTACATCAGGTACACTTCCCTTTGCACTCAAAACAGTTAGCCAGAACAGCGTTGGCGCGCAACTTGGTGACGATGCTCTCAACAAGAGCCTTATGGCAGGCGGAATCGGTCTTCTTCTTGTAATGCTCTTTATGATAGCAATGTACAGAATGTGCGGTCTTGTAGCAGATATAGCACTCATTGGATATATTGCAATTGTTGCACTCATCCTCAACGGATTTGACATTCAGCTTACTCTTCCCGGTATCGCAGGTATCATCCTTACCATTGGTACTGCGGTTGATGCAAACGTAGTTATTTTTGAAAGAGTAAAAGAAGAACTCAGAACCGGGAAAACTCTCCGTGCATCTGTTGATTCCGGATTTAACAGAGCGTTTTCCGCAATTATTGATGCCAACGTTACAACAGTAATTGCTGCAGTTGTTCTTTGGTACTTTGGTTCCGGTACAATCATCGGCTTTGCAAAAACATTGTTCATTGGTACTGTTGTAAGTATGTTCACAGCAATCTTTGTAACCAAATTCCTGCTTCGTCAGATTATTGGATTCGGTATCAAAAATTCCAAGTTCTACAGTGCATAAGAGGAGGGTTATAGAATATGTTTAACATTATCGAAAAAAGAAAAATTCTGTTTTTAATACCCTGCGTAATCATTCTTGCAGGAATTATCTCATTCATTGTTTTTGGTGGTCTCAATACAGACATTGACTTTACCGGCGGTACAGCAATGGAAATTGAACTCGGACAGAAATATGATGAAGACTTAATCAGAAAAACCATTGATGCAGTAGATGGCGTGACAGTATCAAGCGTTCAGAGTTCAGGAACAGAGGGCGCAATTGTCAAGACAACAGATATCCCTCACGAAAAATTTGTTGAAGTTCAGGACGCTGTTAAAGCAGCATTCCCTTCTGCAAACATTAAGTCTATCGATTCCGTTAGCGCAACAATGGGCAAGGAAATGTGGCTCAATGCTGCAAAAGCAGTTATTATTGCCGTAATTCTTATGCTTATCTACATCTCAATCCGTTTTGACCGCTATTCGGGTCTTTCAGCAGTGCTTGCACTTTGTCATGATGTGATTGTTATCATTTCTTTCTATGCAATATTCCAATTCTCTGTAAACACCACATTTATTGCAGCAATTCTCACAATTCTCGGTTATTCAATCAACGCAACAATCGTTGTATTTGACCGTGTGAGAGAAAACACAAGACTTATCAGAAAAGAAAGTTTTGCAAACATCGTGGACAAGAGTATATGGCAGACAATGGGAAGATCAATCAACACCACAGTTACCACACTCTTCACCCTCGTTTGTCTCTATATCTTCGGTGTAACTTCAATCAAACAGTTTATGATTCCTCTTTTAATTGGTGTTATGTGCGGTGCATATTCATCAATCTTTATCTCGGGTCAGTTCTGGGTAATTTTCAAAGGCAAAAAAGCGTAAAATAAATAAACATGACAAATGGCGTTACCTCAATCACAGAGGTAACGCCATTTTATTGTATAGGAAACTTCGTTCCTATACAATAAAAATATTATCATATTGCCGTGCAAAATTTTTTGAAAAGCAAAAAATTGCTTTTCAAAAATGCACATGGCTTAAGAAAAGCGAATTTGCTCCGCACGTCCGCCACAAGGCGGAGCGGCGAAGCCGCTTTTCTTGCTTTGTAAAAAACTATCATCAGAAATGTTTATCATGACGCAAATTTCTGTATTCTTTTCTTTTCAGTGCAGCATCAAAATTTTCTTTTTCCCTGTCAGTTTCCAGGATAAGTTTTGGTACACTTGTGGGGTTGCCGTCTTCATCTATCGCAACCATAATAAGATATGCGGTGTTTATGATATCCTTTTCTCCGCTTAAGTGCTCAACATAAGTTTCTACACATATTTCCATTGAAGTCCTTCCTGCATATGTTATATAACCTTCAATAGATATAGTGTCATTTGCATAAGCGGCGCGCTTGAATATAAGACTGTCAACACAGGCAGTTGTAACATTACATCCGGAATGTCTTCTTGCAACTACAGCCGCAACAATATCAATCCACTCCATAAGTTTTCCGCCGAAAAGTCTTTTGTATCCGTTAAGTGTTCCCTGTGACAATATCTGAACATGCTGGGTGTACGAATCGGAAACTCTCTTACATTTGTCCATAACAGTTTCTCCTTTTTTATTTTGCATAATGTTTTACACATATTATACTCTATTTTTTTGTATCAATCAAGAAAAATAAAAGAATATATATCATTCACAAAAACGAAAAACAATCATATTATAGTATCAGGCTGGGCAAGTGTCACACTTGTCCGAATCCTAAATTATAATGGAGGTTATATTATGAGCGATAGGGGAAATTCAAACTGTAACAGTTGTAATACTAATGGACTTTGCTCAAATGAAGTTTGCATCCAAACTTGCAAAGTGTATGATTCCTGCCGCGACAAAGAATGTATTGAAAACCTTAGGGTATATCTTACCGAAAGCGGTCAGAGTCTTGTTGACAGAGCCACAAGTATAAGATGCCGCAAATCTGAGGTTATATGGGTATATTCAGATGTTGAACCGGTTGCGTTTAACAGGGGATATTACAGTGTGGATTTGAAAATTTTCTTCCGCATTTCTCTTGATGTCTTTACAAGTCTTGGAAGACCAACCACTGTAGAGGGTATTGCAACATACGATAAAAAGGTTATTCTTTTTGGCTCAGAAGGAAATGCAAAAACATTTTCATCAAGTTATCGCGAAGGTGGAAGAGATGTTCAATACTGGGCAAAAAACAATTTACCGGTGGCGCAAATTGATGTTTGTGTCACCATTTTACATATGGTTAATTTTTTCTTCATAGCATGATATAAGATTATATAGAGTCGTTTCTGTTGCCATACTGAAAAAAAGTAAAAAAATATACCCCAAATGTATATATTTACTTGACTTTTATGGCAATTAAGTATAAAATGTATATGTATATCTATAACTATGGGGTTTTATGCCCTTTTGTATAAAAGTGGACGGTGATTTATTAAAATATGAAGAAAAAAACGTTAATAATTCTGATAATAGTGTTGTTTGTAATTGGCGGCATTTCATGGATTGCGTGGAGCCAGAGAGATAATATCAAGGCTATATATTACGGATTCAAATATTCGTCTGAGGATATTGACAGCAGGATGGCTCACACCAATGATAATGTCAAATCCTATCTGGAATCAAATCCGCAGTACAATGTACGGCCAACTGAACCTGTAGAGGAGGCGCTTCATCAGGATGGAATGATAACCGATGGTGAACTTACGGATATCATAACCGGAGAAACAAGTGTTGAGGAAGTATTCGGTACGCAACTGGAACTTAACGATAATAAGAAAGTTGTAATATCCGACAGCGGACAGGTTCTTGACAGGGAAACGGCGGAAAAACTTAAAAACGAGGCTGAAAAAAAAGATGACGGGACATCTTCTGAAAAGGGAGAAAAACCTGACAATTCCAAGAGAATATCTGAATGTGTTGCGCAAATGTATGTTTTAAAGTCCAGTTTTGTATCAAGGCTTGACGGATTGTATAATCAGGCAATATCTGACTACAAGGCAATGACACCTGAACAAAGAAAGGCAAACGGGAAAACGACAATTGTCAACAAGTATTATTCAAGTGCAGCTTCGATGGAGGCTGAGTGTGATTCGCAAGTCTCATCAATTCTTTCAGAACTGACATCACTTCTCAAAGAACAGGGGTCAACAACGGAATTGGTTGACAGAATAAAAACAGCATATTATGAAGAGAAGAGTTTGAAAAAAGCATATTATGTTAACAAGTTGAAATAAGGAGGGGCAAAAATGAAACAATCATTTTTCAAAAAGGCAGTAGCATATGTTCTTGTTTTAATGATGGTATTTTCCTGTGCACCCACAGGATTTGCAAAAACAGATGTAACTGTTTTCAGAGATTTTCCCGAAGGGTGGTCAAAAGAGGCTGTCACATCAGCGGTTGATAATGGTCTTCTTTACGGAAGAACAGAAACTACCATCGAGCCTAAAGGAAATTTAACCAGAGCAGAAATGGCAACTATAATGAACAGAGCCTTCGGTTCTAAAATCGAGGCTGATATTTCTGCATATCCTGATGTAAAACCCACGGACTGGTTTTATCATGAGATAGCCAAAGGTGTTAACATGCAGGTTTTTCAGGGCGACGACACAGGTCTCATGCGTCCAAATGACAATATAACAAGACAGGAAGTTGCAGCAGTTATAGCAAGGGCACTGGTTTTGGAAAGTGATGACTATTCTGTTTTAAACAAGTATAATGACAGCAACAAAATTTCATCATGGGCAAAACCCTATGTATCTGTAATGACTCAAAAAGGATACATACAGGGAAATGATCTTGGCAACTTTTGCCCTCTTGATAATATCACAAGAGAAGAATTCGCTCAGATAATGCACAACATCTTCAAAACCTATTACTCAGAGGACGGAGATTATGAAAAGGTTGGACAAGACAGTGCAATGATTCGCACCACAAATGTTACCCTTAAAAACATGACAATTGAGGGCGACCTTGTTTTGGGTGATGGAGTAGGCAAGGGTATAGTTAATCTTGAAAACGTAGAAATCAAAGGAAGACTTCTTTGCCGTGGTGGTGAAGACAAAGTCACACTTAAAAATACTACTGTGGGTGAGATGGTGGTTGTAAAGGATGTTAACGGTGTTGTTAACTTCCACAACTATAAAGATGAAGCACCCTTTAAAGGCGTTGTGGAAATTACCCCCGCAACCTATCTGACACGTTCATCCTCCGGTGGCGGCGGAGGCGGCGGTGGTGGCGGAGGTAGTTCTGCTGCTGCTAAGTTTGACGTTGAAGTTATCGGTGCAGGAAAAGATGGCACAACACAGATTAAGAAAAACGCAGATTTCACATTCCCCGAATTGACACAAGAGGAACTTGAAGACTATCCTTCTTTTGCAGGATGGGTTGTAGACGATGATGACACTATCCGTACCCCCGGAAGCAAAATCAAAGTTACAAAAGATCTGAAAGTTCAGGCGGTTTTCTACTATAATATAGAACATTATTATCAGAGAGAAGATCTTTCAGATAATTATGATATGGATTCATCTCTTACAGAGCAAAAGTATGCAAAGAAAAATACGCGTGTTTCTGTATCTGAGGAGGATATTAAACCAAAGGATTACTATGAATATAACGGCGAAGAAGTAAGCGGTACAGTTTCAGACTCTGAAAAAATATCCCTTAAAGTGTATTACATAAGAGATAAAGTTCGTATCACATATGATCTTGACGGTGCAACAGGAACCGGATTTGATCCGTCAGACATTGCTGTCGGCACAGACTTCATTCTCCCCGGAAAAGGTGACCTTTCACTTGGTGGTCACACTTTCTCAGGCTGGCTGGTAAATGGCAAACTTTGTCAGGAAGGTGATGCCTATGCAGTTGATGCAAAGGATCCCATAACTGTTAAAGCAATCTGGACAGAACTCGGAAGGCAAACTCTCATAGTTGAACACTATCAGCAAAAAGTTGGCGCAGACTCAAACCTGGTATCAGGCTATGTTCTTGCAAAATCAGATATAGTTGACGGAATATATGTTGGCACAACTGTATATGCAACTGACCACATAAAGAGCGGTACAGCTTCCGATGCAAATTATGATGAGGAATTTAAAGGATTTGTGTTCAACGGATCAATGAACTCAAATCTTCAGGCAACTGTTGAAGATGGAAAAGCTGCGGTAATTAAAATCTATTACACGCGTATTGAAGTTGCAGTTACAATAGATTCAAATGGTGGAACAACAGTTGGCGGTGAGTATGTACAATACGGTGGAGAGTTTGAACTTCCCGGTATCGGTGACGTGTCAAAACCCGGTCATACTCTCACAGGATGGGCAGACGAAAACGGGAAAGTATACTATCCCGGACAAACTGTTGTCATAAACACACCTGTAACATACACTGCAATATGGGTGTCTGTATCACCTGATACCGCAAGTTATACAGTAGAATATTATCATCAGAATATAACAGATGATAATTATACACTTGCAGATTCCTACACAATCAGTGACAAGGTTGTTGGTACAATAGTAACAGCAACAATAAAAACATTTGAGGGATTCGCATATAATGCGACGATGTCAACCACGACAGATGCAGTTCTTGCAAATGATGCTCTCGTTCTTAAAGTATACTACGACAGAAATACAGTTACAGTATCCTTTAACACAAACGGCGGAGCAAATACTGTTGCGGATAAATCAGGAAGATATGAATCTGAAATCACACTTCCTACTGAGGCAGAAGTGACAAGAGATAATTACACACTCTCAGGCTGGAAAGATTCGCAAGGCGTAATTTATCCCGCAGGCGGAGACTTCAAATTAAAAGAAAATACCATTCTTACAGCCTGCTGGACAGAAGATGCACCGCAACTTTCGAGTTACAAAGTTGAATATTATCATCAAAATATTACGGATGATAATTATACACTTGCAGATTCCTATACAATCGACGACAAAGTTGTTGGCACAACAGTAACTGCATCCATCAAGGCATTCTCAGGATTCACATATAATGCGACGATGTCAAACACGACAGACGCAGTTCTTGCAAATGATGCTCTTATTCTCAAGGTATACTATGACAGAAATATTGTTACAGTATCCTTTAACACAAACGGCGGATCAAATACAATTGCAGACAAATCAGGAAGATATGAATCAACAATTACACTTCCGACTGAGGCAGATGTAACCAAGGATAACCACACACTTTCAGGATGGAAAGATGCACAGGGTGTAATTTATCCTGTAGGCGGAATATTCACATTAAAAGAAGGGTTAATTCTTACTGCATATTGGACAGAGGACGCAGCAGAGGTATCTTCATACAAAGTCATATACTATCACCAGAATACTGCGGATAACGGATATACTCAGGTAGATTCATATACTGTAGATAATGTCGAAGTGGGAACAACAGTTGTTCCTCAGACAAGAACATATAATGGCTTTACATTGAATGTTTTTTCATCAGATGTTGACGGAAAAGTTTTGTCAGGCGGTGCTCTTACTCTTAAAGTATACTATGACAGAAACATAATCACCGTATCCTTTGATGAAAACGGCGGAGCAAACACAGTTGCCGATAAATCCGGAAAATATGAATCTGAAATTACACTTCCAACAGATACTGAAGTTGTAAAAGACGGATACATTCTTTCTGGCTGGAAAGACGCCCAGGGCGTGCTCTATCCTGCAGGCGGAGTGTTCACTTTAAGAGAAAATGTAACACTTAGCGCATACTGGACAGAAGTTGCCGCAGAAGTTTCAAGCTACAGAGTTGAATACTGGCATCAGGATATTATCGGTAACGGATACACCATGGCAGATGCATATACAGTAGAAAACATAGAAGTAGGCACGCATGTTAATGCAGAAATGAAGACATATGAAGGATTCAGCATTAACACCACACTTTCAGATGTTTCAGGAGATGTTCTTGCAAATGATGCTCTAATTCTCAAAGTGTACTATGACAGAAATACAATTACAGTATTCTTTAATGCAAACGGCGGAATAATTTCTGAAGACACCAAATCAGGAAGATATGAATCTGAAGTTACACTTCCGACAGGTGCAGATGTAACCAAGGATAACCACACGCTTTCAGGCTGGAAAGATGCACAGGGTGTAATCTATCCTGTAGGCGGTACATTCACATTAAAAGAAAATGTAACTCTCACAGCATACTGGACAGAAAATGCAGCAGAAGTTGCAAGTTACGAAGTTGAATATTATCATCAGAACATTACTGATGATAATTACACACTCGCAGACTCCTACACAATTGGAGATAAAGTTGTTGGAACAACTGTAACAGCAACAATAAAAACATTTAAAGGATTCACATATAACGCTGTAATATCTGATGCAACAGGAGATGTTCTCGCAAATGATGCTCTCATTCTCAAAGTATACTATGACAGAAACACAGTCACAGTATCCTTTGATGAAAATGGCGGAGCAAATACAGTTGCCGATAGATCAGGAAGATACGAAGGAACAATCACACTTCCCACAGATGCAGATGTAACAAAGGATAACCACATCCTTTCAGGCTGGAAAGATGCACAGGGTGTAATCTATCCCGTAGGCGGAACATTCACCTTAAAAGAGAATGTAACCCTCACAGCATATTGGGAAGAAGAAACTGTTGCAGTTCCGGTTTCCGGAGTTGTAATTGAAACTTACCTTTTGAACGTAGGTGCAACAAAAGGAGACATAGCAAACTACACACTCTTTAAATCAGTATATGTAGGAGATGTGCCGGTAGGCGAAAATATACAGATAGTTCCATCGGGAATAACAGGATTTGAGTTTAATCAGACAATTTCTACCGTAAGCGGTACAGTTACAGAAAACGCAAATATTACTCTCAAACTCTACTATGACAGAATTGTTTCAAATGTTATCTTCAACACAAACGGCGGAACACCTGTTTCGTCCACTACCGCGCAGTACGGCGAAACAATTACGCTTCCCGATGAAAACTCCACAACCAACCCCGGCAAAATTCTTGCAGGATGGGAACTTGGCGGAACAACATATGCACCCGGTACAGAAGTTACACTTACTAATGAAACAGACGTTGAGTTTAAAGCAGTATGGGCAGATGAACCTCAGAAATATGCAGACTATAAAGTTGAACATTATCAGTTAAATGTTGGCGGAACAAATGGTGATATTTCTGACTATACACTTTTTGAAACCGAGACAGTAGAAGATGTTCTTGTTGGTGCTAAGGCAACGGCAAATGAAAAATCCTACAGTGGATTTGTGACAAATGCAGACGGCATTAATGTAATTGAAGGAACAGTTGCAGAAGACGGAAGCCTCATACTCAAAGTTTACTATGACAGAATTGTTCTTAATGTAACCTTTGATGAAAATGGCGGAACTCCTGATATGACAGATGGTGCATATCAGTATGGTGCAACAATCACATTCCCGGGTGATGCTTCATTTGTAAAAGAAGGATACGAACTTGTGGGATGGCAGGCACCTGATGGTACAATATATCCTGCAGGATATAACCTCACAGTTGATTTTGAATCTGATGTGGAATATGTAGCATACTGGAAACTCAGAGAGTTTGAAACAAGTTCATATAAAGTTGAACACTATCGCCTGATTCCCGGTGGATTATCCGGAAATCTTGATGATTATGAACTTATAGAATCCGAAATGTTCAATGGAATAGAAGTGGGCATTAAAGTAAGCGCAACTCCAAAAGAATATGTAGGATATGAAGTAAATGAACACATGTCAGAACTTGAAGGAACAGTGTCTTCAAACGGAGATCTCATTCTCTCCTTGTTCTACGATGTGGCTGTAATAGATGTTACATTTGATGAAGACGGCGGTACACCGGATCTTGCAGACTTTAGTGTGACATATGGTGATTCATTCAGACTTGCTGATGAAACAGAAATATCAAAATACGGATATTACCTCTACAAGTGGTATGGTTCCAACGGTGTAATATATGATCCCGGTGCTATGGTAACTGTTGACTTTATGTATGATATAACGTTTACGGCAAACTGGGTACCCCTTGGTCAGTATCCATACGTTACACAGTACTATCGTCAGTCTGTTGACGGAAGTTCATATGAACTTTATGAAACTTCAGACGAGCAGTTTAAATATGAAGGCGAGACCGTATCTGTTGATATAAGTTCTATTCCCGAATACACAGGATTCACCTATGACAGCCAGAATCCGGGCAACATACTTGAAGGTGTAATAACCGAAAACGGACTTGTTCTTAAAGTTTACTATTCAAGAAATAAAGTTAAGATTTCATTTGACTTAAACGGCGGTACTGCACTTGATACATCAACAGATTCATATGAGGTATTCTTTGGCTCTGATATCACATTGCCGGAAGATACTTCAGTTGAAAAAGAGTATGCGAAATTAAGCAAATGGGCATATGATACAACTGAATATGACGAAGGTGCAACACTTACAATTGAAACCGATCCCGTTGGCGGATATATATTCGTTGCAGTATGGGAAGACCTTGTAACATATGAGGTAATTTTCTATGACAAGTGGTTTGCAGAAGTAGGCAATGTAAAAGTTATTGAAAATGAAACTGTAGACAGACCTGAATTTCCTGACGACAAACTTCATGCTGTAACAGGATACAAAGAAAATTCATATATTTCATCAACACTTTATTCCGGCAGTAATGAATACGTTCACGAAGTTTATACCGACTGGTACTTTGAACATCCGGGAACCGGCGAATATATTATGTTTAATGAAACAGTACCTGTAAGTGCAGATATTGTAGTAAATGGAATTCTTGAAGTATTCCCCATGTCACCTATGCTTGACATTGACATTGCATTTGACCTTAAGGGTGTGTCAGAAGAATTTAACTTCTCAGCATTCTATGAAGCAACTGTCTTTGATTCAGACGGAAATGTCATAAAAGGCACAAGAGCAATGGATACATTCAAAGATATTCTCTGGGCAAATCTCAATTCTGAAAGCGGAGAAGATTCTCAGATAAAAGTCTTTGCAAGAGAATACATTGATAAGGCACTTGCAAAACTTGCTGACCGTGCACTTATTGATAAAGATCATAACATTAATCTCTTTGATCTCTTTGTTAAGTTTTCACAGATAATAGGTGAGGAAAAACTCGAAGAGTATATTGTAGAAAATGCAAAGAAAACACTTTCACAAAATGAAGAACTCAAAGGCTACATCTTCGACTATTTTGAAACTGTAGCAAATTCAGGCAGTGAAGATGACATCAAAGAACTGGAAGGTCTTTTAGAAGAAACAATCAAAGGAGCACTTGGCGGAAACGATTCAGCAGAGATTATTGGAATAATAGAAGAACTTTGCGTGAAGATGCTAAATGATCCCGATATGATTGAAAGCGCCATCAAGAATGTGGCAGGAGTGGAAATTGATGTTACAGAAACAGACCTTACAAGCAGTGCAAAAGTTGTAATTCTTTCATGGGCAAATATGCTTGTTACTGATGAAATGCTTGATTCTGTACTCAAACAGGTTCCGTATAATAAGAAGAGTGATGGCACATATGTATACACATCGGAAAATATTTCCGGTGTGACAACAAAAGATTTCATTGTTAACATCATTAAAAATGCAAACTTCAAATTGGATGATCTTGACAAACTTGGCATAAGCCGTGATGAACTTTTCTCTCATATCAAAGATTCACTTATTGATATGATTATCGAAAAACTTGAAAATGATGAAACATTCTTCAATAAATCTGTTTCACATGTATTCAAAAATACTCCTTTTGAAGGATTCACAAAGGACAAAGTTGATGCTCAGACAATAGACTTCTTCAAGGATGTTGTTGAAGTATACTTTAAGTCAATGACTGTGGAAGAACTTGCAATAGAACTTGGCTATGATGATCAGGATGCAATAAATGATTTCTTCCGTAACCACAAAGAAGAAGTAATTGGCGCAATAGTTTATGAACTTGATCACGATCCTGATTTCTTCAATCACGTTATTTCAAAAACAGATTTTGCAGGTCTTATAACATTTGATGATGTTATGAATCTTGGTGTAAAAGATCTTGTTGCAAAAGTTGTTGGAAATAAACTTGATAAGATGACAGGGGATGAACTTGCATCCTTTGATGCAGTTAAATCTGTTCTTGAAGATATAGACATGATTGCATCTGAACTTACAGGAAAGATTGAGACAGATGACATCTTCTTTGACACAGTAGTTGCAAGAGCATTCACAGGAACACTTCTTGAAGGCTATACGCTTTCTTCAATGCCTTCATCCACACTTGACTTTGCAAAGGAACTTGTGGAAAAGAAAATAGGAAATCTTTCAGATGATGAACTTGGTGACCTTGCAGGAAAAGGTGATGCTGACGGTCTCGTAAACTTTGCAAAAGAAGAGATTGCAAAACTTATTATAGATGACCTCGAAAATGATACTGATGGCATCTATTCAGATATGGTGCAGGAAATCACCGGAAAATCAGCATCTGACATTGAGATTCTCAGTTCCAGAGAAGCATTTGTAGTTATGCTCCAAAAGATCGCAGATGACGCTGAGTCAAGCGGAGACTATGATGAAATCAAAGAATTCATAGATCCTGAAAAAGATGACTGGTCAGGCTTTGACTGGGATGCATTCTTTACAGGATTTGAATATAGTCTTACAGATGATGTTGTAGTTGATGAATATCTTCTTAATGCTTCCTACGGCAAGTATACTTTAGATGAGTCATCAGTCGACAGGGGAGAATATCCCGATGCTGTGACAATTCCCTCATCTCCCAAAAATATGTTCATAGGTTTTGTTCAGGCAAGACTTGATAAAAACCTTGACGAAACATTAGGCGAATATGGATATGATGATACTAAGATTCTTGAAGAGGCAAGAAAGTATGCAAAAGATGCTGTAATTGAGAAACTTGAAACTGATTCTTCATTCCTTAAAGAGCAGATTGAGTCAATGACAAATGTTACTCTTGCAAATTTAAGCACAGATTCCAGAACACTCATAAAAGATGTTTTAGAAGAAAAACTTAGCACGGTAACAGAGGTTAACGACGAATTTGCGCAGATTCTCGGATTTGCAGACCTTGGCGCACTTCTTAATGATTCAATGGTTAAATCAATGATTAAGGAAGAAGTAATTTCCAAAATTAACACAGATGAAGCCTTCCTTAAGGAACAGATTTTTGCATACACAGACATCAATTATGCAACTATTCCTTCCGAGTCTCACACAATCTTTGATGATATCGTTAAAAACAAAGTAAATTCTGTAAATTCAATAGACGATTCACTGGCAGACCAACTTGGTTACAGTTCTGCAAATGAACTTTTAGAAGCAGCAAAACCCGGTGTTATAGAGGTTGTAATTGCAGACCTTGGTGACGATGTTGAAAATTACAGACCGTTCATCGAAGATTATATCGGTGCATCTTTTGGTGAAATTCCTGCAAGTTCAATGGAATTTATCAAAAAGTATGCAAGAAATGTTTTAGGCTCAATGACAGAAGATGAGATAAGAGAAGAACTCAGACTTATGGGTTATACAGATGATGATATTGACAAGTTTATTGAAGATGAAATCAGTGTCGTAATTTCAAACCCAAGTGATGAACTTCTTGTAACTTTAATAAAGATGGTTTCTGAAAAGTATAAAAACATAGGAAACATCTCAGAAGTTCCTTCAAATGCAAAGGATTTTGTAACAGAAGAAGCACTCTACAGACTCGAAAGCGATGATGCAACTTTAAGAGAAGCACTTTTTGAAATGTTCGGATATGTTCCCGAAGAACTTTTCACAAATTCTTCATACACAACAAAAGACTTCCTCATAGATGTTGTAATCTATATGTTTGAACATGATGAAACAAAGAGAGATGCAATCATCGATCAGGCGGTTGTAGAACTCATTGAAGGCGGAGACCTTAGCGCACTTGAGGATTATGTTGATTACGCAGTAGACTATCTTGATTCTCAGGTAAATTCTGATGGTACAACCAAACTTGATGACGTAATTGATGACATTATCGAAGCGCGCTACCGTGAAACATTGGATAAACTCGTGCATCAACTCATTAATGATGACACATTTGAAATTGAGCCTTCAACATCGTTTATCTTAAGTGCATTTGAAATGCAGGTAAAAGCCTACAGTTTTGATGAACTCATAAAAGGTGTTCCAGAAGCATTATTCAAGATTTATCCGAGAGAAAAACTTGAAGAGATTTACAACAAAGCCTATAACAATCTTATATCTCAGATAGAAGAGGGCAAAATCAAGAATAAAAACGGTGAATCTGCAGTAATTGATACAGGTCTTAAATTTGTAATTAATCCTGTTGACGATATCTATACACCCCTTCGCGACAGAGCAGTAGAGATTATTTCAGGAGTTGATAAACTCAATAATAATTACTACTATGCTGAAAACAAATATCTGCAGGAACTCATTAAACTTACAGATGTTTCAAACTTTGTAGATGTGTCAGCACAGTCAGAATCAGGTTACAGACTTAAAGATTATAATGATTATTATGATCTTATCTTAAGAACCGTAATAATCGGTGATGATGCGTTAACATGGTATACAGACCAACTTTCACCTGAAAAACTTGACGAACTTATGTTAAATTACGAAGACCTGGCTGTTAAGTATGCAAATGTAATTGCCGATATGGTTGAGACATACGCAACAGACGGCGAACTTCCTGAAAAACTTGACAAGGATAAAGTCAGAGCAGTGGAATCAGCAATCAGAAAAAGGTTCCCCGGACTTCTTGATAAAGTTCTTGACTGGTATGTTGAAAGCCCTGTAAACAAAGAATATTCTGAAGACGATTATGCAAAAGTAAGAAGTCTTGTACAGAAAGTCTTTAAAAAGGTGAACATAACAACAGACGAATTGTTTGAAATACCCGGAAAAGTAATAGTTAAACTTGTTGATGCGTTTAAAGAAAAAGATGATAAACTCATTACAAAACTTGATGAAATACTTGACAATGTTACAAAAACAGGTGATAATGAGTATACAGGAACCCTTAGAGGAAAAACAGTCACAGTAAAACTTGACGGTGATGAATACTATATCACAGCAAAAGGGAAGACTGTGAAGGTAACCTTAAAGGATGGAATTTACACCGTTGAATTTGGCGGAAAAACCGGAGTATACAGCCAGTCAGAAAACACATACAAGTTCTTTGTAAGTGAAAACAACAATGTATGTGTAAGACGTTCAATTAAATAATCTATAGTTTTATAGACATAAAGAATAGGCAGAATTATTGTTCTGCCTATTCTTGCCAAAAAATAATCAGCACATATAAGATATTGTTCATATTGTCATATGCTGATGTAAAAAGGAGAATAAAAATGAAAAAAATAATTTCCACACTCATAGCACTTACCATGATTTTTTCATCCTTTGCATCTTTTGCAGAAAATGCTGCCGAAAAAATCAGTTTCATAGATGTTAATCCCGAAACTGAAACAGGAAAAGCAATTATGAAACTTGCTGAGGCAGGAATCGTAAACGGTAACGGTGACGGAACATTTACTCCGAAAAGATGTGTCACAAGAGCAGAACTTTGCAAAATGATAAATAACATCAAAAACTACACAGAGGAAGATTTAACATCATTTTCAGATGTAACGACAGACAAATGGTATTATTCGCATGTTAAAATTGCAAAAAAAGCAGGCTACATAAACGGCTTTGAAGACGGCACATTCAGAGGCGAAGAGTATGTAACAAGAGAGCAGGCTTGTGCAATTTTAGTAAGAGTTCTGGGGCTTTATGATCTGGGACTTCCTGTCACAATTTCAGATGCAGTATCCCCCTGGGCAGAAAATTATGTTAAAACCGTAGTTTCAAACACACTTATGAAACTTGAAGAAGGAAATCTTTTCAGAGCAACCGAGGCTATGACAAGGGAAGAACTTTCAGTTCCTTTGGCAAACTTTGTAATTGTAACACCTGAAGATGTAATAGTGCCCGATGATAAAAAGGATACCGAAAAAGATGACAAGAAAGAAGAAAACAAAGGTACAGGTTCCACGGGCGGTTCATCTTCCGGCGGCTCATCTTCAAACAAAGACAATAAGGATGATGAAGAAGACGAAGGGGAATCCGGTTTCGCTCCCGATGATGGAGAGGACGGCGGCATAGAGGAAGAAGTTTTCGATGAAGCAAAGCAGAATGAGATTGTTGAAAAACTTGGCAAACTTTTAGAAGAACTTGATTATATTGCCACACTTCCCTGGGTTGAATTTACCGATTCGGAAAATGAAATTCTTGTTATAATCAAAGATGTTGTAGGAAAAACATTAAAAGATGCACAAGACGGCAAATGGATTTATGTTGAGGACTATGTTCTCAAAACATATAATTCAGAAGTTATGACAACACGTTCTATGTATGAAGCGCTTGAAGAAAAAGGTGAATCAGAAGCCTTCAAGGATAAACTTGGAGAACTTCCGCTTTATCTCATAGAGTATCTTGCAGACACAATGTTTGGAGTAGATATAAAACAGCATATATAAAAAGGAAACAGTAGTATGAAAAACAGCAGACGACTTTTGATTTCAGCATTAATAATTTTACTTTCTCTCATAACCTGTGCATTTGGCTCCGTTTTTGCCGATGGACAGGTTATTGGGGTGTCTATTGATTCGATTGCATATAAAGATGCTGAGAATAATCAGGTCAGAATTTCGGTATCTTTTGATAATCCGGACTATGATGGCACTGGTACCATAATTTGTCTGCTGTATAATTCAGTCGGTGAATGTGAAGATGTTATAAATGAGCCAGTTTTGGATTTTTCAAAAACAAAACACGTTTTTGTATCTTCAGGTTTTGACAAAGTGAGAGTTTTTCTCTGGGAAAGTATGAAAACCTTAAAACCTCTCGGAAAAGAGAAAGCACTTTCTTTCAGCGATATCACCAAAAAACTGACAGAGGTAACTTTTGACACCTCGGAAGCAGATGAGATATGCGAAACACTTCCTCATGGAGATATGGTTTTTGGCACAAAATTTGTTCTTCCCTCAAAAGACAGCCTTGTAAAAAACGGATATGTTCTTACAGGCTTCAAAGTTAACGGAGTTGTCAAAGATTTTGGCGATGAAATAACAGTAGGGGAAGAAGAAGTTGTAATTATTCCTGTATTTGTAAAACTTTCGTCCTATACAGTCGAGTATTATCATCAGAATATTACAGATGATAATTACACACTTACAGACTCTTATACAATTGGAGACAAAATTGTAGGTGCAACAGTAAATGCAACAATCAAATCATATGACGGTTTCCATCATAATTCCGACATATCAAATGTAACAGGAGAAGTTCTTTCAGACAACGCTCTTGTTCTTAAGGTGTACTATGATAGAAATATAATCACCGTATCCTTTGACGAAAATGGCGGAAATGAAGTTAGTGATAAGTCAGGAAAATATGAATCTGAAATCACACTTCCCACAGATGCAGAAGTTTCAAAACTCAGCCATATTCTCACAGGCTGGGAAGATGAAAATGGAGAAATCCATCCTGCAGGCTCAAAAGTTACTCTGACAGAAAATGCGACCTACACTGCATGCTGGATTGAACTTTCGGGCTACACCGTAGAGTATTATCAGCAAAATATTGAAGATGACGGATATACAAAAGCAGATTCATATTCTGTCGGTGATACAGAAGTCGGAACAACAGTAAATGCAACAACAAAAACATTCACAGGATTCACATACAATCCGACCATATCCAATGCAACAGGAGAAGTTCTTTCAGACAACGCCCTTGTTCTTAAGGTATATTATGACAGAGTTTTAGTTAAAGTGACATTTGACACATCAGATGTTGACAAGGTGAATGAAACTTTGCCTCAGGGAGATATGAAGTACGGAGCAAAATTCGCTCTTCCCGCAAAAGACAGTCTTACTAAAAGTGGATATATCCTTAAAGGATTTACAGTCAACGGAGATCTGAAAACCTTTGGTGATGAAATAACAGTGGGGCAAGATGAAATAAATGTTGCCCCTGTATTTGAAAAACTTATATCCTACAAAATTGAATATTACAGAGAAAACTCAAGCCTTGACGGATATACACTCTATAAAACCGATAGCAGTAAAACTGCACTTGAAGGAACAACTGTTTTTGTGGACACCGAAAATGTCCCCAAATATTCAGGATACTATTTTGACTCTGAAAACTCACTCAACATCCTGTCTGCAACACAGACATCAGAGGGAGCCGTTTTAAAGGTATACTACAAAAGACTTGTGGTAACAGTTGAGTATTACAGACACAATCCGTATGTTACAGACTATTATCTTTACCAGACAAAGACCGTTCCCGGTGGATATGAAAATGCGGTGTTCGGAGTTGAAAATCTTACTTTGCCGGATTATCCAAACTATGTATATAATTCAAATGCACCCGAAAGTGTTTTGTCAGGAACTGTTACAAAAGATGGTTTGACACTAAAAATATATTATGACCTTGTGATTGACGAAACTGCACAATCACAGGTTATATTCCGCATTAACCGCATACTTACAGACCTTAATAATATTCAATTTACAACAAAAGAGAGAAAAGTTCTGTCAAAGATAATTCCCACCATGAACCAAACTCTTGCAGATGCAGAGAATGGTGCATACATCTATATGGAGGGCTATGTGAGAGAGTATTATGGCAGTGAAGTGGACATAGCCAGGGCAGAGGCGGAGAAACTGAAAGAAACTGGTGAGTTTACTGCATTCAAATCAAAACTTGGTCAACTTCGCGGAAATGACGTGGAATATCTTGCAAAAGCAATGTTTGGTATTGATGATATTGAAAAATGGGTTTAATCCCTGACAGAAGTCATCCGCCCGGGTTTATAGAGTGAGATTTTTGCTATGGCAATATATTGTCGCAAAAAACATACCCAAAACGGGTTAGGATATTTAAGGAGCAGGTATAATGAATCAGAAAAGAAGAGATCAGATTGCCCAAATGCTTGAAAAACAACATTCTGTGACCAACAATGAACTTATGGAGTGTTTTTCAATTTCTGTTGAAACTGTACGCCGTGACCTTGCATATCTCGAAAGTCGCGGTGTTCTGACAAGAGTGTACGGCGGTGCGGTAAAAAAGGAAGTCACCCGTACGGAACCGCTCTACACAAGCCGTGAGAGGGAAAACAGCAGAGAAAAGTTAAAGATTGCAAATATGGCAGAAAGCCTTATTGAACCTGACGATATTGTTTTTTTCGATTTGGGGACAACTGTTGAACTGGTCGCAAAAAAACTTGAAAAATCCAAAAATATTCACGCTTTCACAAATGCAATCCGCACAGCGGTTACTCTTTCTGAAAAATGCAGCGAGGTCATTTTAACCGGCGGTAAAATCCGCCCCGGGGAACTTTCTCTTTCGGGAACTTTAGCGGAGACAAATATAGAAAGATTTAATATTGAGAAAGCAATTATTGGGGCAGCCGGAATCACCAAAGACGGAATTTCGGATTTTATCTCGGATGAAGCAGGAATCAGAAGTCAGATTATAAAAAGTGCCGATAAGGTTATCGTACTTGCGGATTTTGCGAAATTCGGTCAAAGGGCAATGTGTAAGGTGTGTCCTTTAGACGAAATTGATATTCTCATAACAGATAATAAAGCACCAAAAGATTTTTTGAAAGAAATTGAAAAAAAAGGTGTCAAAGTAGTAATAGTAAAATAAAAAAGCAGGCTGTGCCTGCATCCCCGTTTGGAGCAAAGGTTATATACATCTTATCTCACAATCGGAATTCATCGTAAATTTCTATGCAAAAGAAACGGTGATGTGAATTTCATTTTGAAATTCACATCACCGTTTTTGATGTAACGGATATTGTTGACATGCTACAGATTTCTGTATTTCCCGGGTGACAACCCCATTTTATTTTTAAAGGACTTTATAAAATAACTCAAATCCGAAAAACCGCAGGAAAATGCAATTTCCGTAACAGACATATCTGTGCGGTGGAGTTTGTGACAAGCCTTTTCAATTCTGTATTCATTGAGGTATTCTATTGGAGTTTTCCCTGTCATACTTTTGAAAAAGCAACCAATATATTTTGGGGATTTATTAACTGCTTTAGATAAGGATTCAAGAGAAACAGGCTTATCATAGTTTTCTCTCAGATATGAAAGAATTGTCTTTAAAGTGTTTATTTTTTTGTCGCCTGAAATTGTGTTGTTCTCAATGCCGTGACTATATAATTCAAGTTCCGTAATGAGTGCAAAAAAAGAATAAAATTCAGAAATGATGCGGAATTTTTTTGACTTTTCATTTGATGAGAGTGTGTCAAATATTTTGTTCAAAGAAGAGTTGATTTCGCCCGGACCGCACGGGAAAAATTCTTTTATAACGCACTCTGAATCCAGAACATTTCTTATGAAAGAATTATGGTCAAATGCTTCAAAATAGAGGAAATCTGCGTGGAAAACAATACACTCATAAACACATTCCTTCGCAGTTCCCTGATGAATTGTTTCAGGATTTATAAATATAATATCTCCTTTTTTGACAGTATATGTGTTTTGATTAAGGGAAATTTGAAATTCTCCCTCAATAACTCTCATAAGTTCTATCTCCGAATGCCAATGTGCAGCCATTTCATATCTTGGGTGCGTTTCGTCTAAATGATAAAAGGAGAACGGAAAATCATCTGTTCCTCTTTTCTCGATTTCATTATAAGCCATAAGCATCTCCAATCTGTATATTATTATACTTTTAACCATTATATTACAAGACAAAGAGAAAAATCAAGTATATAATTATATTAACATATGATTTTGAATTTTACGGGAGGAATTTATTATGGCAAAATCAAGACTGATCGGAGATTATCCGGTAATAGGTATACGTCCCACAATTGATGGCAGACGTGGGGTTCTTGGCGTAAGGGAATCTCTTGAAGATCAGACAATGAATATGGCAAAAAGTGCCGCAAAACTTATATCTGAAAATCTCAGATATTCAAATGGAGAACCTACTGGAGCGGTGATGCCGTAAAAAAAGCAACCGGTTATGATATTGAGGGAAAAGCAAAAGAAGCAGACGGATTCATTCACCTCATAAATTCAGGCGCTTGCTGTCTTGATGCAACAGGCTGTGCAAAAGATGAAAACGGAAACTCGGTTATAAAACCCTGGTATGAAGTGACAGATGACGACCAAAAATCTATTCTTGAAAATTCAACCTGGAATTATGCAGACCTTGGCTATTTCAGAGGTGGCGGATTCTCTTCCAGATTTGAAACAAGAGCTGAAATGCCCGTTACAATGATAAGACTGAATCTTGTTAAAGGTCTCGGACCGGTTCTTCAGATTGCAGAGGGATGGACAGTTGAACTTCCCGAAAATGTGTCTGACAAACTCTGGAAAAGAACAGACTACACTTGGCCCTGCACTTGGTTTGTTCCAAGATGCACAGGTGAGGGCGCATTCAAATCTGCATATAATGTTATGAATAACTGGGGTGCAAACCACGGTGCAATTTCATACGGTCATATCGGTGCAGACCTCATAACACTTTGCTCAATTTTAAGAATTCCCGTTTGTATGCACAATGTGGATGAAAAAGATATTTTCAGACCTGCATCCTGGAATGCTTTCGGCATGGATAAAGAAGGCGCAGACTATAGAGCTTGTGCGGCATACGGACCCTTATTCAAAGATACATATAAATAATAAACAATAATTACAAAGGCTGTCTTTTTAATTGTATAATCAGGTAACTTGGATTTTGACTCAAATACCCACCGGATTATACAACCCAAAGGCAGCCTTTTCCACAATATTCTTTGACAATATTTTGACAATATCTTGACAACATTTTGCAAAAGTGATACTATAATATATATTAATATTGTATATTATGAGGAGGTATTTTGACTATGAAAACTGATGTTGTTGTCATTGGTGCCGGTGCAGTTGGTTGCGCCATTGCCAGAGAACTTTCAAAGTATCAGGTAAATGTCATCGTTGTTGATAAAAATGAAGATGTGGGGGGCGATGCTTCCAAATCCAACAGCGCCATTATTCACACAGGATATGATGCTGCACCGGGAACTTTGGAGTCACAGCTTGTTGTTGCGGCAAACCCGATGTATGATGAAATAGTAAAAGATCTTGATGTTCCCTTCAAAAGAATCGGAGCAATTCTTCCGGCCATCACAGATGAACAGTTCAGCCAGCTTCCTGCCATTAAGGAAAAAGCGTTCAAAAATCATGTGTATGACGTTGAATATAAATCAGGCAAAGAACTTCTTGAAATGGAACCCAATCTTAACCCTGAAGTAAAGGGAGGATTGTACATTCCGAGAGAAAGTATCATCGATCCTTTTATTCTTGTTCAGGCAATGGCGGAAAACGCTTTTGCAAACGGAGTTGAATTTTTGCTTGGTGCAAAGGTTACTGATATAAAAACAGAAAACGGTAAAATCAAAAGTGTTGTCACCGAAAAGGGCGAAATTGAAACAAAATATGTGATTAACAGTGCAGGTCTTTACTGTGATGAAATTGCCGCAATGGTAGGCAAAGCAGACTATAAGGTTGTGGCAAGAAAAGGTCAGTTCTACATCCTTGACAAAAACACATCCTGTCAGGTTGAACACATAGTTCTTCCCATTCCCACAAAAATCACAAAAGGAAAACTTATGTGTCCCACAATTCACGGAAATATGCTTGTTGGTCCCACAGCGGAAGATCAGGAATCAAAGGTTGATAAGTGTACCACAACAGAGGGACTCGACAGCATTGCAAAAGATGTGAGAAACCTCATTCCGAATGTAAATCTGCGTGACACCATCACCCAGTATTCAGGTCTCCGTCCCAACCGTAATCCCGAAGGTCTCAATTTCGATATGTATGATGACCTTGAAGGCTACATAAACCTTTCAGGTGTTCGTTCAACCGGTCTCACCCTCTCTGTTGCAATGGGAAAATATGTTGTTCAGCAGATGCTCATGCATGGTGCAGAATTTGTTTTGAAAGAGAACTTTATAAAGACAAGAAAAGGTATCATAAAATTCAGCGAACAGCCTCTTGAAGTTCAGGATGCTCTCATTCGTGAAAATCCGTTATACGGAAATGTTGTCTGCCGTTGTGAAACAATAACAGAGGCAGAAATTTTAGAAGCAATCCATCGTCCTCTCGGTGCAAAAAGTGTTGATGCGGTAAAACGCCGTGTTCGTGCAGGAATGGGACGCTGTCAGGGCGGTTTCTGCGGACCTAAGGTTATCGAAATCCTTGCACGCGAACTGAATGTAAAACCTGAAGAAATCAACAAACACAACCCCGGATCCTATATGGTAACCGGAAGAAATCGTTAAGGAGGCGAAGGGATTATGTATAATATGAATTATGATGTTGTAATAGTTGGCGGAGGCCCTGCAGGTCTTGCTGCGGCAGTATCCGCAAAAGAAGAAGGAGCAGAAAAAGTTCTCATCGTTGAACGTGACAATGCTCTCGGCGGAATACTTCAGCAATGTATCCATCCCGGATTTGGCCTCACCCGTTTCAAAGCGGAACTTACAGGTCCTGAATATTACAGCCGTTTTGTAAAAAAAGCGGAAGAACTCGGTGTGGAAACCCTTTTAAATTCAATGGTTCTTGAAGTTAACACCGATAAAAAACAGGTTATATGCACAAATTCTGAATATGGTATGGTTTGTGTTCAGGCGAAAAGCATAGTTCTTTCAATGGGATGCCGTGAAAGAACCCGTGCAGGAATTGTTGTTCCAGGAACACGTCCTGCAGGTCTTTATACCGCAGGTTCTGCACAGCGTCTTGTTAACCGTCAGAATATTATGGTCGGTAAAAAGGTTGTAATTCTGGGTTCGGGCGACATTGGTATGATCATGGCTCGCCGTATGACACTTGAAGGTGCCGAGGTGGTTGTGGTTGTTGAACTTATGGACTATCTTGCAGGTCTTACACGTAACAGAGTTCAGTGTCTTGATGACTTTGGAATTCCTCTCAAACTTTCCCACACAATCACAAAAATCGTGGGCAATGAACGTGTAGAAGGCGTATATGTTGCTCCCGTTGATGAAAACAAAAAACCCATACCCGAAAAAGAAGAGTTTGTTCCCTGTGACACAGTTCTTTTCTCTGTTGGTCTTATCCCCGAAAACGAACTTTCCAAAAAAGCATCTGTAAACATTTCCCCCGTTACAAACGGCCCTGTGGTAAATCAGCATATGCAGACATCCATTGATGGAATATTTGCCTGCGGTAATGTTGTTCACGTAAATGACCTTGTTGATAACGTTAGTGCAGAAAGTGAAACTGCAGGAAAACATGCTGCAATGTATGCAATGGGCAAAATTGCAGATGAGAAAAAAGAAATTGAATGTAAAACAGGCAGAAACGTAAGATATATTTGTCCTCAGAAGATTTCCATTTCTGAAAATTCAGAAAAAGTTAACCTTTATTTCCGTGTTCTTTCTCCCGAACTTGGCGCAAAACTTGTGGCAAAATCGGGCGATAAAGTGATTGCACAGAAAAAGGAAATCAAAGTTAACCCCGGTGAAATGAACTGCATCACAGTTGATACATCAGACATAGAAAATGATCTGACAATCGAGGTTGTAAAGGAGGACTAATAATATGAAAAAAGAAATTATATGCACAGTTTGTCCGAGAGGTTGCATGATAACAGTTGAAGGTGAAAAAGATAATATAAATTCTGTTACAGGATATGTTTGCAACCGCGGAAAAGAATATGCAACAGCAGAGTTTTCAGCACCAGTCAGAATTTTAACCACCACAGTAAAAATTGACGGTGCGGAAAATGACCTTTTGCCGGTTCGTTCATCCGCTCCGATTCCCAAGGATAAAATACTTGAATGTATGGATGTTATTAAAAAATCTTCTGTTAAAGCACCTGTAGAACAGTATCAGGTTATTGTAAAAGATATCTGCAATACCGGAATAGACATAGTTGCAACAAAGGAGTTAAACTGATGAGTAAAAAAGTTTTTATGTGCGGCTTTTCTCAGGAATCAAATTCTTTCAATCCTGTTCTGGCAAGTTTGAGTACGTTTAATTCATTCAATCCTTTCTGGGGTGATGGTGCAAAACCCGACACTTTCTGTTCACCCACTGCCAACGGAATGTATGAAGTATACAAAGATGCCGGCTGTGAAATTTATACAGGTCCCGTAATCCGTGGCGGAAGCGGAGGACCTGTTGACCATAGTGTGGTTGATAAATTTTTGGATGTTGTATTGGACAAAATTAAAAGTCTTATGCCCCTTGACGGCGTGTCTGTTGCAATGCACGGAGCAACTGTATCTGATAAGGAAGACGATGTCTGCGGTTATGTTTTAGAGGCAATAAGAAAAGTGATAGGGGAGGACATTCCTCTTACCGTCGCTTTTGATCTGCACGCAAATGTAACAGAAAAAATTGTGAAAAATGCGGATTTTGTTTCAGGATATCAGGCATATCCTCACCTTGACCAGAAAGAGACCGGAAGCCGTGCTGCAAAAAGACTTCTTGAGGCAATGGACGGTAAAAAATATAAACTTGCAAGAGTTTCCGTTCCTCATATGGCATCTGCACACGGTTACACAACAGAGACAGGTTCTTTGAATAAACTTGTGAAAAGAGCAAAAAAACTTATTGAAAACGGTGAAATTGTTGACTACACCATTTTTGAAGTTCAACCCTGGCTTGATGTTAAAGATATTTCAACAACAGTTATTGTAATTGCCGAAACGGAAGAAAAAGCAAAGACCGTGGCAACAGACCTTGCTTTTGAAAATTTCACCATAAGAGAAGAACTTCTGGGAGATAAACTTCTTTCAGTTCAGGAAGTTATCAATAAGGCAAAGGAAAACAAAAGCGGAAAACCTGTGATACTGGCTGATTCTGCTGACTCTCCGAATGCAGGTGCAACATCTGACAGCGCCTATGTTTTAGAGGCACTTTTGCCATATCGTGATGAACTTGAATGTGCAGTTTCGGTCACCGATGTTCCTGCAGTTGAAAAAGCAATTTCCCTTGGAGTCGGAGGAAAATCCGATTTCACTCTCGGTGCAACACTTGCTCCGGAACTTTCAACTCCCGTATTGGTTAAAGATGCGGAGGTTATGGGGATTTATGACGGTATTTTCTACTTATACGGTCCTCAGGATAAAGGTGGCGAAAGAAACATTGGAAAAACCGTTGTTTTAAAGGCAGGAAAAATATGGATAAATGTTCCGAGTGAAGGTAGATTCGAGGGCGATCTCAATTTCTATAAAACATTTGGCATAAATCCCGAAAACTGCAATCTTGTGGATGTTAAAGCGTGTACATCTTTCAGAGCAGGCTATGAGCCAATCTCTGCCGAAATTTGCAATACCGATACAAAGGGTGCTGCAGGTGGAGTGCTTACAGAGTTACCCTTTAAAAATCTTCCCGTTCCAATGTATCCCTTTGAAGAAATCTCTCAAAATGATATATCTGAAGCAAAGTGCTACAGATAACAAATGGTACTGTAAAAAATTCATATGAGTTTTTTACAGTACCATTATTATTTATTCCTCAATTAATTAATTTCAAAAATTCCTTTGCCGCATATGAAATAGAGGCAGAAAGCATATTCGATAATTTTTTGTAAAACTGATCATATTTTGTCGGTTTTATTCATTTTCATATATTCTGACGGAGTAACACCGATTTTGTCTTTGAAAAGTTTGCAAAAATGATACGGATTGGAGAAACCGCATTTTTCTGAAATTATATTTATTTTAAGAATACCCTCGGAGAGCATTTGTTTAGCCATATTTAACCTTGTGTTAATGAGATATTGTTTAGGTGATATTCCATATGTTTTTTTGAATTGTTTTCTGAAATATTCTTCATTCAGATGACAACTTTCGGCAAGTGTTTTATTTGTGATATCAGATGAAAAATTATTATCTATAAAGTCAATTGCCCTTAATGATGGATTTGACGTGGAACCTAAAGAATTTGAAATGCGGTAAAGCAGATTATAAAAAATTCCAATTGTCAATAAGCGTTTATTCTTGTGAATAAAACTCATTTTCATTTCCTCAAAATCTCTGACAACAGATGTGATGTCCGGCATTGGTAAAACAGTTATCGTGTCACAGGAAAAATTCTCACATTCAAAATTTATCACATAAAACAAGCCATCTCTGTCACCGTGTATCTGATATGTCTGACCTTTAGGTAATATAACAAAATTATTTTCGTCAGATACAAAGCTTTTATTATTATGTGTATACGTTATTTGTCCCTTTGCAGTAAAAGAAACACCGTAACTGCTTCGGTTATGCATTGTTTCTGTTCTTCCCTTCGGGGAATATACTGTCATAACAGTCTGTATTTCTTTGACAACTATATTTGCCAGATTCATATTTCATCACCAAATTTATAATACCATAAACACCAATGAATATCAATAAAAACGGATAAAAATGTCCAAAAACCTCAATTATATACCAATTTAAATATTTAATATTGCAAAGAAATATTGTATAATTTGTTTTAGATATAAAATTTGATGCGGGAGGGGAATTTATGGATTTTTCAAACAAAATCGCCATATCAACAGGGGCGGCTTCTGGTATGGGATTGCTGTTTGCACAGAACTTTGCGGATTTAGGCGGCAATGTTGTTTTATGTGACGTGAACGAAAATGTGCTTTTTGAAAAGGTTAATGAGATAAATGCCAAAGGAAAAGGAAAGGCTGTGGGCGTGATTTGTGATGTGCGTGATTACGCACAGGTTTGCAACGCGAGAGATGTGGCTGTCGAAACTTTCGGAACAATAGATGTTGTTGCAAATTTTGCCGGCGGTACAGCAGTAAGAATGAGAAACGTTGACAGTCAGCTTTACGGCGAGTTTCCCGATGTTCCAATTGATGTATATGACTGGGGTATTGATGTAAATTTAAAAGGCCCGTTCTATTTTGCTCACGCAGTTCTTAAACAAATGAGGGAGCAAAAAAGCGGGCTCATAATAAACATTGGATCAATAACAGGTATGGAGGGTGACGGATACGGTGTTGAATATCCAACGGCAAAATCCGGATTGATGTATGGCTTTACCAAATCTATTGCACAATATGGTTCGAAATATAATGTGCGATGCGTGTGCATCTCTCCCGGGCCTGTTCTTACACGAGAAGCTATGGCAAATATGAAAACGCTTCTCGGAAGAGCTGCCGATCCTCAGGAAATAATTGACTTGTGTCTTTTTGTTGCCTCTGAAAAAGGTCAGTTCATAAATGGAGAAAATATTATGATAGATGGTGGCAGAAATGCTATGGGAAGGTGGAAATAAAATGAAAAAAACTTTTTTAAAATATGATAAATCTACTCTTACCGTAATGGTTCAGGCAAATACTCCTGACAGAATAAAAGAACTTATAGATAAATCCTTGCCAAATGGAGCCGAGGCATTCGGTATGCAATTTGAAGAATTGTACGCCCAATACAGAAACAAAGAAACCTATAGAGAACTTTTTTCATATACCGACAAGCCTGTATATGTAACAAATTACAGAATATCTGAAAATGAAGGCAAATCAGACGATGTATTGGCAGATGAACTTTTAGAACTTGCTGATTGCGGTGCAACACTATGCGATGTGATTGGTGATTTGTTTGATAAGCAACCGGATGAAGTTGCTGTTTCAGAAGAAGCGATAGAAAAGCAAATGAAACTGATTGATAAATTGCACGCAAAAGGTGCAGAGGTGTTAATATCATCACATATACATACATATACACCTGCACAAAGAGTTCTTGAAATTGCCCTTGAGCATCAAAGAAGAGGAGCGGATATTTCAAAAATTGTAACAGGTGCATCCACAATGGAAGAACAACTGGAAAATCTGAAGATTATAAACCTTTTGAAAGAAAATCTGAAAATACCATTTCTGTTCCTTGCCGGCGGAGAGTGTCATCTTTTAAGGAGAATAGGCGGCGAACTTGGTGATTGCATGTATTTGTGTGTGTATGAACATGACGAACTTGCAACAAAGGCTCAGCCTCTTCTTACAAATGTAAAAGCTATCAGAGATAATATGTGAGTTGTTTATGGCTATAACACCTTGGAAAAATGGTGAAATATTTTTGGTTGAAGAGAATGGAAATGTTACGAGAGATATTTTCATCCCCCGATTAATTTCAAAAACTCCTTTGCCGCAACAGATAGTGGAGCAGATTGCATATATGCATATCCTATGTTTCTTTTCGGAAGAGGAGGAACAAGAGGCATCCTGATAACACTTCCGTTTTCAAGACTTTCTTTTGAAAATTCCTCTATCACGCAGGAAACGCCGAGATGGATTGATGCAAAACGTATGAGGAGGTCATGGGCGGCAATTTCAATCTGAGGCTCAAGGGTAATTCCTTTTTCTTCAAACTGAGAATTTATATAATGACGGGAAGATGAATTTTCTTCCAGAAGAATGAGAGGTTCTTTTGCCATTTCTTCCCATGTATAACTTTCTTTCACATTGTGGCTTTGACCGCAGACAAAAATGTCCTGAATTTCAAAACATGGTTTTATGCAAAGTTCATCATCAGATACAGGCATATTTACAAAAGCCAGTTCTGCCTTTCCCTCTTTCACAAGACGGAGCATCTGATATGAATATGAGTTTGCCATCTCAATTCTGATTTTGGGATACATTGCATGGAACTTTTCAAGATAGGGAAGAAGGTATCGCCCTGTTATAGTGTCGCTTGCGGCAATGACCAGAGAACCGCTTTCAAGATGATGAAGTCTTTGGAGCATGGTTTCTCCCTGTTCAATTGACTGCATGGCACTTTCTACTTTTTTAAATAATATCTCGCCCTCATTGGTGAGGGTTACACCCCTTCTTGAACGAACAAAAAGAATTGTACCCAAATCGGCTTCAAGCTGGTGAATACATTGAGATATTGCAGACTGGGATATATACAGATTTTTTGCCGCTGTGGAAAATGATGAAAAACGTGCAGTTTCATAGAAAATGCGGTAATAGTCAAGTTTTGTTTTCATATAAGCACTCCTTATCACTGTTGTAAGTATTATCTATTTTACTAATGATTATATTTGTATTATAATGACATAGTAAAATAAAGTCAAGTTTTTTTGGAGGTATTCGTATGACAAAAAAAGAAAGAAGAGTCGGAACAGTTTCAAGAGGAATCCGTTGTCCCATCATAAGAGAGGGTGACGACCTTGCAACAATAGTTGCAACAAGTGTTCTTGAAGCATCTGAAATAGAGGGTTTTGAACTTCGTGACCGTGATGTAATTTCCATGACAGAATCCATTGTTGCAAGAGCACAGGGAAATTACGTAACAGTAGACGATATTGCGCAGGATGTGAAAGAAAAACTTGGCGGCGAAACAGTTGGTGTTATTTTCCCCATTCTTTCAAGAAACCGTTTTTCAATCTGCTTAAGAGGCATAGCAAAAGGAGCAAAAAAAGTTATCATAATGCTCTCATACCCCTCTGATGAAGTGGGAAATAAACTCATAACAGAAGAAATGGTTGAACAGTCAGGATACAATCCCTATTCAGATGTCCTCAGCCTCAAACAGTACCGTGATGCCTTTGGCTATCATAAACACGAATTTACAGGTGTTGACTATGTTGAATACTATACAGAACTTGTTGAAGGATGCGGAGCAGAAGTTGAATTTGTTTTTGCAAATCAGGCAAAGGCAATCCTTGACTACACAGACTGTGTTATAAACTGTGACATTCATACAAGAGCAAGAACAAAACGTATTCTCAAAGAAAACGGTGCAAAAATCGTTTGCGGTCTTGATGAAATTATGAATTCTCCCATAAATGGCAGCGGATATAACGAAAACTACGGACTTCTCGGTTCAAATAAATCCACAGAAGACAAAATCAAACTTTTCCCAAGAGATTGCAAAGACCTTGTTTTGGACGTTCAGAAAAAGATTCTTGACAAAACAGGAAAACACGTTGAAGTTATGGTATATGGTGACGGGGCATTCAAGGATCCTCAGGGTAAAATATGGGAACTTGCAGATCCTGTAGTTTCACCTGCATACACAGACGGACTCATCGGTACACCAAACGAAATCAAACTCAAATATCTTGCAGACAATGATTTTAAAGATTTATCCGGTGAAGAACTTAAAAAAGCAATTTCTGACAGTATAAAATCAAAAGCAGATAACCTTGTAGGAAACATGGCATCACAAGGAACAACCCCACGTCAACTCACAGATCTTATAGGTTCACTCTGTGACCTTACAAGCGGTTCGGGCGACAAGGGAACACCTGTTGTTTTAGTACAGGGATATTTTGATAACTTAACTGACTGATATTAAATTTAAAATGACAATGTTCTATTTGGAATATTGTCATTTTTTCTTTTTTGTGATAAAATATTCTCATAACACAATCTGAAGGAAGGACATACAAATGAAATCTACAAAACTAACAAAAGATTTTACAAACGGAAACATATCAAGACAACTGTTTTTTCTTATGATACCCTTTATGCTGTCAAATGCACTGCAGGTTTTGTATTCCACAATTGATATGATAATTGTAGGAAAATATGTCGGCACATCAGGACTTTCAGCCGTGTCTCAATCAAGTTCAATTCTCAATTTTGCCACAATGGTATGTCTTGGATTTTCAAATGGCGGACAGGTGCTGATTGCTCAGGCAATAGGTGCAGATAAGAAAAAGGAAACCAACAGCATAATAGGAACTTTGTTCACCGTTATACTTTCAATGGGACTCATTTTCTCGCTTATCATTGTCCTTTCAAAAGGTGTTGTGATTAAGGTTATGAACATACCGCCCGAATCTGTTAAAATGTCTGATGACTATCTCATCATCTGCGGTCTCGGTATGGTGTTCACTGCAGGATATAATATGGTATCGGCAATACTGAGAGGTATGGGAGATTCAAAAAGACCTCTGCTTTTCATTGCCATAGCATCCGTTGTAAATCTTGTCCTTGATATTGTCTTTACAGGATTCTGGGGTTGGGGCGTTGCCGGGGCTGCCTGGGCAACAATCATCGGTCAGGCGGTTTCGTTCCTGTTTTCTATTTATTATCTATACAGAAACAAAGAGGAATTCGGCTTTGACTTTAAACTTTCAAGTTTCAATCCTGTAAAAAAATATGTGAAAATGATTCTGAATCTCGGAACACCAATGGCAATTCAATCAGGATTTATAAACATTTCAATGCTCTATGTAAATTCAATGATAAACTCTCTCGGTGTTGTGGAATCTGCCACCTTTGGCGTGGGAGTAAGAATTGATGATATAATGAATAAAATCTCAATGGGTATTCAGTATGCGGCTCTTCCCATGATAAGTCAGAACATTGCCGCAAAGAAGGTGAAGCGTGCTCAGAAAGTTGTTCATTGGGCGTGGATTTTTTCTGCAACATTCACCGTGGTCTTTCTCACCCTATATCTGTATTTTGGAAAAGAACTATTTATGTTGTTTTCAGATGATGTCAAAGTACACGCTCTTTCAGGCACATTTATAAAAGCGATTGTCTGGATGTTCATTCCCTTTGCCATAATGCGCGGAACAGGTGCATTTGTTCAGGGAATAGGAAATGTGAAGTTTGGAATGATGCTTTCAATTCTCGATGGTGTTGCCCTCAGAATCGGATTCAGTTGGTTTTTTGGCATATTCCTTGACTTCGGATTTTTCGGATTTGTTCTTGGATATGCCCTTGCCCCCTATGGCTACGCTATTCCATCTCTCATATATTTCCTGAGCGGAATATGGAAAAAACGCAGAGTTTTAGCAGATGATATTTAACTGTCGGAGATTTGCTGGTGATTGGTATGTTTATTTCAGGTTTAAAGTTATGCAGTGTACTTTTAAACCAAGTCGGAGGCCAAGCGGT
>JAZQJX010000037.1:0-8300 GCA_045541875.1 Clostridia bacterium
GACGAGAGCAATGATGGTCACTGTTCTCTATCGTGTAGAGGGTGAGCCTGCTGTAAATCGCAGTATTCCTTTTGCAGACGTGGACATGGGAGCATACTATGCAAATGCAGTTATCTGGGGACAGCAGAACGGAATCATCAAAGGTTATTCCGAAACAGAGTTCGGTCCCGATGATAAGATTACCCGTGAACAGATTGCGGCAATTATGCACAGATACGCTCAGTATAAGGGTTATGATGTCAGCGTAGGAGAAAACACAAATATCCTCTCTTATGACGATTTTGACTGCATTTCCGAGTATGCAATACCTTCTATGCAGTGGGCAGTTGGCAGTGGCTTGATAAAGGGTAAATCAGAAAGTACCCTCAATCCGCTTGACAATGCTACAAGAGCAGAAATAGCAGCAATTCTTCACAGATTTATCGAAGCGAATAAATAAACCATAAAAACAAAATGAGCCTCCGGGGAGAAATCCTCGGAGGCTCAAGCTATTGTATCGTGGTTAAATATTATATAATCAGATATCAGCTTTCCACAAGCCGTGGAGATTGCAGTAAGCATAAGTCGCAATGGGCTTTTCTTCAGCGACAAACCGACAAACGGGGACGAAACCGACAAACGGGGACGTACATTTTTTGACATCTTTTGATTGACTGAAACAAATTGATGTGGTATGATCCGACTAAGGAGTGATTTTAATGGCAAGAATAGCGCGCCAAATCAGTCAAAGCGGATTATATCACATTGTTTTTAGAGGAGAATGACCAGTTCCCAAATGACCATGATATTTCTTTATTCATTTGACAAATAAAATCTCTTGTGATATCATATGTTATGAGCAAATCAGACAACTGCGGGCAGAAGCCGTAAGGCTCTGAATGAGGAAAGTCCGGGCATCACAGAGCAGGGTGCCGGGTAACTCCCGGTGGAGGTAACTCTAAGGAAAGTGCAACAGAAAAAAACCGCCGAAAGCAATTTCGGTAAGGATGAAAAGGCGAGGTAAGAGCTCACCGCGGTCCGGGAGATCGGACTGGCGTGTAAACCCCATCTGATGCAACACCCAGATACGACATATGGCTTGCTCGGCCGTCACTGGGTGGCTTGAGGTATGCAGAAATGTATATCCTAGATAGATAGTTGTCATATACAGAACCCGGCTTACGATTTGCTCTGAAAATTAAAACTACCCCCATAATTCAAATGAATTATGGGGGTGTTGTATTGTTGTTCAAATATTTAAGAAGTATATATTTTTTATCCTATAGGAAATTATGCAGATTTTCGTTCGCGAGAATCGGTGTGTATGAAACTTTGCTCGCGACGGGGATGCAGGCTCAGCCTGCTTTTTATGAAAGTTCAATAAGTCCGTAGTTTCCGTCTTTTCTTTTGTATACAACTTCTTTGTCCATAGTCTCTGAGTTATTGAAGATGTAGAACTCGTGACCTAAAAGATTCATCTGAAGAATTGCCTCGTCAACGCTCATGGGCTTGTTTTCATATTTTTTAACTTTAACAACCTTGAATTCTTCCTCTTCATCTATGGGAGCAAAGTCGGCATCATCTGAAAAAGCACCGGATTTAAGCCTTTTTTCAAGTTTGGTTTTTTGTTTTCTTATCTGACGTTCCAAAACATCAACAACCCTGTCAATTGCGGCATACATATCTGCATCTCGGATTTCTGCTCTGAAAATCATACCTTCGTGATATATTGTGACTTCCACAATATGGTCATCTTTTTGCACAGAGAGTGTTGCCTGCACATTGGCATCATCAGAGAAAAATCTTCCGAGTTTTGAGATTTTTTTCTCAACATAACCTCTGAGACCGTCTGTCACATTAATTTTTCTTCCTGTAGTTGTGATTTTCATAAAATCAGCTCCTTGTAATGTATTTATAAAACGCCATCGGCGGATTATATGAAAGAAATCTATTCAATTGTTTTGGTAAGATGTCTTGAAGCATGACAACTTATATTGACTGCACAGGGAAGACCTGCTATGTGAGTTGGTGCAGTTTCTATGTTGACAGATATACAGGTTGAAGTTCCGCCAAATCCCTGAGGTCCTATTCCTGTTTCGTTTATTATTTCAAGAAGTTCATCTTCAAGTTTTGCATAAAATTCATTTTCGTTTTTGCTCATTGCATCCCTTGCCAGTGCCTTTTTTGCAAGTATTGCCGAACTTTCAAAATCGCCGCCTATGCCAACTCCGACAACTATTGGGGGACAAGGATTGCTTCCTGCATTGTCAACAGTTTCCTTGACAAAATTCTTTATGGCATCAACACCTTGCGATGGAGCAAACATTTTTATGGCACTCATATTTTCGCTTCCGAATCCTTTCGGAACAAGGGTTAGTTTGATTTTGTCACCTTTTGAAAAAGAGTAATGAATGACGGCGGGAGTGTTGTCTTTTGTGTTTTCCCTGAAAAGAGGATCTTTTACGATGGATTTTCTCAGATATCCTTTTTCATATCCTCTCTTAACACCCTCATTAATTGCATCTGTGATGGTGTCTCCGCTCACATACACTTCGTTTCCGATGTCTGCAAAGAAAACTGCCATTCCCGTGTCCTGACACACAGGGATCTGATTCTCTTTTGCAACCACATAATTTTCTTTTATCTGTTCCAGAATTTTTTTCCCTGTAGGCGATTTTTCGTTTTCATATGCTACGGACAATGCTTTTTGTATATCTTCGGGGAGATTACAGTTTGCCTCTATGCACATCTTTTCTACAGTATCTGTAATTTTTTGTGATTCTATAATCTTCATTGCTGACTGATTCCTCTTTTGCAATTTATATATAACTTATAAAACTTTCCCTGCATTTATTTTAGCATAAAACAGAAAAAACTACAATAGTTTTTACAATAATTTTTGTGTTGATTTTATATAATATATATAGTATAATATAAGAGTTGGGATATATGATGACATATACATATGTTCTTAAAATACTAAAAGGAGTTTTATTATGGATTATCATGCAAATTACAAAAGATGGCTTGAAAATGATAAAGTAGATGAAAATACAAAAGCAGAGCTTATTTCAATTTCTGATGATGAAAATGAAATAAAAGAACGTTTCCATAAAGACCTTGAATTCGGAACAGGCGGACTTCGCGGCATTATCGGTGCAGGCAGCAACAGAATGAACATATACACTGTCCGCCGTGCAACTCAAGGCCTTTGTGAAGATATAAAAAAGAGTGGTCAGAGCGCAATGGATGCAGGCGTCGTAATTGCCTATGACAGCAGACATAAATCATATGATTTTGCTCTTGAGAGTGCAAAAGTTATCGCCGCAAACGGAATCAAGGCATATCTTTTTGATGAACTTAGACCAACACCTGAACTTTCTTTTGCAGTGAGACATCTTGGATGTGCAAGAGGAATCGTGATAACTGCAAGCCATAATCCGAAACAGTATAACGGTTATAAGGCATATGGTGAAGATGGGGGACAACTTCCGCCAAAATCAACCGATTATGTGATTTCAATCATAAACAAAACAGACATATTTGATGATGTGAAAGTAATTTCCGAAGATGAAGCAAAAGCAAAAGGTCTTCTTGAAATCATCGGAAAAGAGATTGATGATGCATATCTTGAAAATGTAAAAAAACAGTCAATAAATTCAGAAAACATAAAAAAACTCGGCGACAGTTTTTCTGTCATATACTCACCCTTCCACGGAACAGGAAATAAACCTGTCAGAAGAATCCTTGACATGATAGGCGTGAAAAATGTCAGAGTCGTAAAAGAGCAGGAATTGCCCGATCCCGATTTCAGCACCGTAAAATCACCTAACCCTGAAGAAAAAGCAGGATTTTCCTATGCTATTGAAATGGCAAAAAAAGAAAGTGCCGATCTTATTTTTGCAACAGATCCCGATGCAGACAGAATAGGGGTTATAGTAACCAATTTAGAAGGTGAATTTTTCACACTCACCGGAAATCAGGTGGGAGTACTTCTTTCAGAATTTATCCTTAGAAACAAAAAAATCAATGGAACACTTTCTGATAAGGGTGCAATCATAAAAACAATTGTCACAACATCAATGGTATATCCGATTGCAAAAGACTATGGTGTAAATGTACATGATGTTCTGACAGGCTTCAAATATATCGGAGAACTCATAAAAGATTTTGAAGACAATGATTACTATAACGAATTTCTTCTTGGTTTTGAAGAAAGTTATGGCTATCTTTCGGGAACATATGCAAGAGACAAAGATGCTGTCGTTGCCGCAATGCTCATAGCCGAGATGGCAGCAGACTACAAATTAAAGGGAATGACTCTCTATGATGGTCTGTGTTCTCTTTATGAAAAATACGGCTACTATCTTGAATCCACAAAATCATTCACTTTCGAAGGAATTGAGGGTGCGGATAAAATCAAATCAATAATGAATAAATTCCGTGAAAATCCCCCGAAAGAATTTGCGGGAATGAAGGTTACAAGAGTGTGGGATGTTAAAAATTCCACAATAACAGATATGAAAACAGGAGAAGTTTCAAAACTCAATCTCCCATCATCAGATGTTTTCAGATATGATCTTGAAAATGACTCATGGTTTGCCGTAAGACCTTCGGGAACAGAACCAAAAATCAAGTTCTATTTTGGTGTTTGTGAGAATTCTTATGCAAAAGCAGAGTCGAAAATAGACGATTGTATAGCAGAAATATCCAAAATTTTATAAATCCGGAAAAACTTTAAAAAAATACTTGCATTATCATAATTTTTGTGATACAATATTTTAGGTTTAATACGAAAAAGTTATTTTTATCCGTTGAAAGAGGTGAACATACAATGAAAGAAGCAATTCATCCCGATTACAAGCCCACTACAATCAAATGTGCTTGCGGTGCAACTTTTGAAACAGGCTCTACAAAAGAGAACATTACAGTTGAAATATGTTCAAACTGCCATCCCTTCTACACAGGTAAGCAGAAACTTGTAGATACAGGCGGTAGAGTTGAGAAGTTCAGAAAGAGATTCGGAATGGACAAATAATCCCGCATTTAAACCCCTTCACGAGAAGGGGTTTTTTGGTGTTTTAATAGTAAATTTGCTAAGAGGTTATAGATATGTCACAAAGAGAAAATTTGAGAAATATAGCCATAATTGCTCACGTTGACCATGGAAAAACAACTTTGGTTGACGGAATGCTCCGCCAAAGCGGAATATTCCGTGAAAATCAACAGGTTGACGACAGAGTTATGGACAATAATGATCTTGAAAAGGAAAGAGGAATCACCATTCTTTCCAAAAACACATCCATGAAATATAAGGATGTGAGAATAAATATAGTAGACACTCCCGGACACGCAGATTTCGGCGGTGAGGTTGAACGTGTCCTGAAAATGGTTGATGGGGTTCTCATTCTTGTTGATAGTTTTGAAGGCTGTATGCCTCAGACACGTTTTGTTCTGAAAAAAGCCCTCGGACTCAATCTCAAACCCATAATTGTTGTAAACAAAATTGACAGACCAAACGCAAGACCCTATGAGGTTGTTGATGAAGTCCTCGAACTTTTTCTTGAACTTGAGGCAACAGATGATCAGTTTAATTCGCCTGTTGTATATGCATCGGGAAGAGACGGATATGCAACCCTTGATCCCGAATCTCCCGGCGATGACCTCAAACCTTTGCTCGATATGATAATAAATCATGTTCCTGCGCCAAAAGGCGACGAAAATGCACCTCTTCAACTTTTGATTTCCAACATTGACTATGATGAATATGTCGGTCCCATTGCAGTTGGCAGAGTTGAAAGAGGAACTGCCCATGTTGGACAAAGTGCAGTTATATGCAAAAAAGACGGGACAACTCAGAATATAAAACTCACAAAGATGTTTATGTATGACGGTTTAAAAAGGGTAGAAGCCGAAAGTGCAACAATAGGGGACATTGTTCAGGTTTCAGGTGTGGCAGATGTTAAAATAGGAGAAACCATCTGTGCTCCCGATTGCCTCGAGCCTCTTCCTTTTATAGATATTGACGAACCAACAATTTCAATGAACTTTAGTGTCAACAACAGCCCCTTTGCAGGAAGAGAAGGCGAATTTGTCACAAGCCGTCATTTAAGAGAAAGACTTTTCAAAGAGATGGCAACAAACGTAAGTCTTAAAGTTGAAGAAACTGATTCTGCCGAAACCTTCAAAGTGTCAGGCAGGGGTGAACTTCATCTTTCAATCCTGATTGAAACTATGAGAAGACAGGGATATGAATTTCAGGTTTCAAAACCTCAGGTAATCAACAAGGTTGTTGACGGGGTGGTAATGGAGCCAATGGAACTTTTGGTGGTAGATGTTCCTGATGAATATACCGGTGCAGTAATTCAGACTCTTAGCGAAAGAAAAGCACAGATGCTCAATATGCACACAGGCGATTCGGGATTTACAAGAGTTGAGTTTAACATTCCTTCAAGAAGTCTCATAGGCTATCGCTCACAACTTCTCACAGACACAAGAGGAAACGGAGTTATGAACTCTATTTTAAACGGATATGAGGAATTCAAAGGAGAAATCCCTGTTCGTCAGCGTGGTTCTCTTGTTGCTTTTGAAGATGGCGAAACCATAACCTACGGACTTTTCAATGCTCAGGAAAGAGGAAATCTTTTTGTTGGTCCCGGTGAAAAGGTGTATATGGGTATGGTTGTAGGTGAAAACAACCGCGGTGGTGATATAGACGTCAATGTATGCAAAAAGAAACACGTTACCAATATGCGTGCATCAGGTTCAGACGAAGCCCTCCGTCTTGTTCCGCCGATTGTAATGTCTTTGGAAAACTGCATTGAGTTTCTTGCTGATGATGAACTTCTGGAAGTAACCCCCACAAGCCTCAGAATCCGCAAACAGATTCTTGATAAAACTCTTCGTGCAAAATTCAATTCCAGAAAATAAGGCGGTGATTTTATGGTAAGTTTCGGAAATGATTGGGATGATATTTTAAAAGAAGAATTTGAACAGCCCTACTATCTGAAACTTCGTCAGTTTCTGAAAAATGAATATTCCACCAAAGTTATATATCCGTCAATGTATGACATATATAATGCCTTTAAATATACTGACTATAATGGCGTGAAAGTTGTCATTCTCGGTCAGGATCCCTATCATGGCGAGGGTGAGGCTCACGGACTTTCGTTTTCGGTAAAACCCGGAATTGCAATTCCGCCATCTCTTAGGAATATTTATAAGGAACTTCACGACAGTCTTGGGTGCTACATACCCAATAACGGCTACCTTGAAAAATGGGCAAAGCAGGGTGTGCTTCTTTTGAACACTGCTCTCACAGTTCAGAAAGATATGGCAAATTCCCATAGGGGAATAGGGTGGGAAATATTCACCGACAAAGTCATAAAACTTTTAAACGAGAGAGAAAAACCTGTGATTTTTATGCTTTGGGGAAATAATGCAAAATCAAAACTGCCATATATTGACACTTCAAAACATAAAGTTCTTTTGAGCGTTCATCCAAGCCCCCTTTCTGCATCAAGAGGCTTTTTCGGATGCGGACACTTTAAATATGCAAATGAATTTTTAGAGTCAATGGGAGAAACGCCTGTTGACTGGCAAATTGAAAATATTTGAAATTCGTTTTATTTTAAAAATAACCATGCAGATTTAATTTATGTAAAAAAAGAAGATGTATAAACACATGTTTACATCTTCTTTTTTGCGTATGACGGGCATATCAATGCTCTGTGGTGAAAGTCCACCGAGGCGTAGTTACCAACGAACTTAAAAGCGATTTGCAAGTTTTACACCGTGAGGTGTGGGAGAGAAGAAGCAATAGCGAAATCGTAGCCCTACGAACAGAAACTTAATACTAAGGCGTATTTGGCGGATAAGTTGACGCAAAACAACGAAGTCCAAAAGGTAACCGTAACCCAAATACGTAGATTAAGAGGGTAGACGAGGAAAGAGTATTGATTTATCCCGTGAGGTCTCATAGGCAGATAAATCTGTAGTAATAACGAACTATGAGAAGTCAGCAGAAGTCATAGTACCGAAAAAAAAAGTTTTTTTCGGGAAGGACTGAACAATTCAAAGCGTCAAATTGAAATGTATGCTTCAAACGGTAGCCTGACAGGATGTGAAACCAAAGCGTATTTGAGGGGAAGCATCACAAACATATGGTAATCTGTTTGAAAGCGGAAAGGAGAAGAGACGAAATATGTCAGAAATGCTTGAAAAGATACTCAGTGATGAAAACATCAAAACTGCCTACAAAAGAGTTTATGCAAACAAAGGAGCAGGTGGGGTTGATAGCATCACAATCAATGAGCTTGAAG
>JAZQJX010000038.1:0-32883 GCA_045541875.1 Clostridia bacterium
ACTGTGTTTTTGCCTCGCATTGCCGCAAAAACACTACACCGAAAATTCTTTGAACCTAAAACAAGATAAAATTGTTTGTTTTTCAAGGCGGAAGGTCGCAGGAATACTGACGTATTTCAAGACCGACAACGAAGGAAAACACCTATTTTACTTGTTTTGGGCGAGTTTGGATACTGATGCAACTGCTTAGGAGAAAATTAAGATGAAAAATTTTGATACAACGCTATATTTTATAACAGACAGCACCGGATTTGGTGAGGAAGAATTTTTAAGGAGAACCGAAGAAGCATTAAAAGGCGGGGTTAGTTTACTCCAACTTCGTGAGAAGGACAAAACCACAAGAGAATATATTTCACTTGCCGAAAAGGTACACACACTTACGAAGAAATATAATGTCCCCCTTATCATCGACGACAGAGTAGATGTTGCTCTCGCTATGGGAGCAGAAGGTGTTCATCTGGGGCAAAGTGATATGCCGATTTTTATGGCAAGAAAAATCCTTGGTGATGATTATATTATCGGAGCAACAACAAAAACAGTTTCCCAGGCACTTGAAGCCTTTGAACAAGGTGCAGATTATCTTGGTGTTGGAGCAATATATCCGACTACTACCAAAGTAAAGACTGTTCTCACATCAACCGAAACTCTTGACGCCATATGCAAAGCCGTGCCAATCCCTGTAAATGCCATTGGCGGACTCAACAAAAACAATGTACAGGTTCTTTCAGGAATTGACATTTCGGGGTTTTGCGTAGTTTCTGCAATTATGAAATCAGATGATCCTAAAGCGGAAACTGAGATTCTCCTTAAATTAGCAAAAGAATTGAAAAAGCAATGATTAAAGGAGCAATATTTAATTTAGACGGAATCATCCTTGATCCGATGTTTACAGTATAAGCATACGGGGTTCAACTCCCGTGTGCTTAAGCAAATAAATAAGCGGCAGATTGGGGGCACCACCTTATGCCGCTATATAAAACGATGCTGAAATATGAAAGGAGAAATTGAAATGAGAATGAAAACAGCATTGACCATTGCAGGAAGCGACTGCAGTGGAGGCGCCGGTATTCAGGCAGATATTAAAACAATGACGATGAATGGTGTTTATGCCATGAGTGCTATAACGGCGCTGACGGCACAAAACACAACCGGCGTGAGAGAAATTCAGGAAATGGCACCTGATTTTATGAAACAGCAGTTAGATGCGGTATTTGAGGATATTTATCCCGATGCCGTAAAAATCGGTATGGTATCTTCAAGGGAGTTGATAAGCGTAATATCAGACAGATTAAAATACCATAGGGCAAAAAACATTGTTGCAGATCCTGTTATGGTTGCAACAAGCGGCTCTTCTCTTATGAAAACAGATGCGGTTAAAACATTGATGGATGTGCTTCTGCCGATTGTAACACTCGTCACGCCAAACATTCCCGAAGGGGAAGTTTTATCGGGGATTTCTATTAAAAATAAAGAGGATATGCAAAAGGCAGCAAAAGCCATAGGTGATACATATGGCTGTGCCGTTCTCTTAAAAGGCGGTCACAGTATTAACGATGCAAATGACCTTTTATATGAAAACGGAGAATATTATTGGTTTGAAGGTAAGCGAATAGACAACCCGAATACTCACGGTACGGGATGTACACTGTCAAGCGCAATTGCCGCAAACCTTGCCAAAGGTTTTACTCTTGTCCAATCCATACAAAGAGCAAAGGAATATATTTCATGTGCTCTTTTGGCAATGCTTGATCTGGGAGAAGGCTCAGGTCCAATAAAGCATAATTTCAATTTGCAGGGCGAATATGCAAAGGAGGCAGAATAACATGGAAAAACGAACATCAGTATTTGAAAACGGACTTATATGGTTTGGTGCCGCAGTTTCTATAGCAGAAATTCTGACAGGAACGTATTTTTCCCCTCTTGGTTTTAATAAGGGAATACTTGCCATAATTATAGGTCATATGATTGGTTGTGTAATGCTTTATTTTGCCGGACTCATTGGCGGTGAGACCGGCAAAAGCGCAATGGAAACTGCTAAGATGAGTTTCGGAAGCAGGGGTGCTTTGCTTTTCTCAGTGATTAATATTATTCAGCTTATTGGCTGGACTGCTATTATGATTTATGACGGAGCGCTTGCGGTAAATGGTATTTTTAATATTGGTAACTGGTTTTGGTGTATTGTTATCGGTGTGTTGATTGTCTTGTGGATTATGATTGGCATCAAAAATCTTGGCAAAGTAAACACTGTTGCAATGACGGCACTGTTTATTCTGACAATTATCCTTAGTTTTGTTATCTTCGGAAAAGGTAGGATGCAAAATATTGCCGGAGAAGGTATGACCTTTGGTGCTGCCGTTGAGTTATCTGTTGCGATGCCCCTTTCATGGCTGCCGCTCATCAGCGACTACACAAGAGAAGCAAAAAAACCCGTCAAGGCTACTGCTGTCAGTGCAATTACATACGGCATTGTCAGTTGCTGGATGTATATAATCGGTATGGGTGCTGCTATATTTACATCGCAGTCTGATATTGCACAAATTATGGTAAAAGCAGGTCTTGGTATTGCAGGACTTTTAATTGTCGTATTTTCAACGGTTACAACGACATTTCTTGATGCATATTCTGCAGGAGTGACAAGTGAATCTATTACTAAAAAGGTTAATGCAAAATGGGTTGCTGTTGCGGTAACTATCATTGGAACACTTGGAGCAATATTCTTGCCCCTTGCAGACATTACCGGCTTTTTATATTTCATTGGATCGGTGTTTGCACCAATGGTTGCAATTCAAATTGCAGACTTTTTCATCCTGAAGCAAAATAGCGAATCAAGTTCATTTAATATTCAGAATTTGATTATCTGGCTTGTGGGATTTGTTTGTTACAGGATATTAATGAATGTTGATATTATTGTCGGAAGTACATTGGCAGATGTGGTTTTAACTATAATAATTTGTATTGCAGTAAAATTAATCGGAAAGATAAAATGACGAAAGATTGCTAAAATTTAAGTTCCCGCCTGCCTGTGTTTTTGAATGCTATAAAAGTGTATCTCAATCTCAAACAACTCGCACTTAAAGTATCTAAATTCGAAGATGAAATATCCGCTTTTGTATATACATTTTAAAAAAGATATACTATAATTAGGAATGTAAAAAAAGTCCAGACCTCAAAAAACAAAGGAATAAATGTTATAATTATGATAATCAGCAAGTGTAATCTGGAGAATTCAAGGATGAAAAAATCAAAACTTGATTTTTTCTTTGAATTTGTGTTTTTTGATATGGACAAACTTCACCTCTCGCTGTACCTTTGTACAGCTTCGGGTATCCCAAAGCAAAGCTTTGGTTCAGTTTGCCCATTCTGAAACTTTTTTCCTATTCCCAAGAGGGAAATAAACTTTTTTGGAGGCTTGAAAATGGATAAGGTAAGATTTTTGGCAATAGGTTGCGGTTCAAGAGGTAAAGGTATGATTGAAAACCTTGCAAAAACCCACGGAGCGCAGATTGTTGCAATCTGTGATGTGTATGAGGACAGAGTCATGGAAATGGCTGAAAAGGTTGAAGAAATATCAGGCACCAGGCCTGAATGTTACACAGATTGCGAAAAGGCATTTTGCCATCCCATAGACGCTGTTTTCATTTGTTCATCCTGGGAAACTCACATTCCCTTTGCCATAAAGGCAATGGAGATGGGAATCATAACTTTGGTGGAAGTGGGCGGTGCATATTCTGTTGAAGATTGCCACAGACTTGTTGAAACCTATGAAAGAACAAAAACACCAATTATGATGCTTGAAAACTGTTGCTATAACAAAACAGAACTTCTTGCCACCGCAATGGCAAGAGACGGACTTTTCGGCGACATTATTCACTGCGAGGGAGAATATGCTCATGACCTCAGAGCAGAAATAACAAAAGGCGAGGAAAACAGACACTATCGCCTGAGAAACTACATCAACAGAAACTGCGAAAACTATCCTACTCATGAACTTGGCCCCATTGCAAAACTTATGAACATAAACCGCGGAAACCGTATGGTGTCCCTTGTTTCTGTTGCATCAAAGGGGGCAGGACTTGAAGCATACATAAATTCAAGAGAAATTGAAAACAAGAAATTAATCGGTCAGAAATTTGAGCAAGGTGATGTTGTCACCACAATCATAAAATGTGCTCACGGTGAAACAATTGTTTTAAAACTTGACACCACTCTTCCCAGACACTACAGCAGAAATTTCACAGTCCGCGGAACAAAAGGACTTTATGAGCAAAATAACCACATGGTTTTCTTTGACGGAATGGAAGAAATTTTTGAAACTGTTGATTTTTATGAAAAATATATCAACAACGCAAAAGAATATGAAGAAAAATATCTTTGTGACCAGTGGAAAGGAATCACCAAAGAAGAAATTGAAGCAGGCCACGGCGGTATGGATGTTGTAATGCTAAGCGACGCCGTTGACTGCATCTTAAAGGGAAGAGAATTTCCCATAGATGTCTATGACATGGCAGCATGGATGGCAATTACACCCCTTTCCGAACTTTCAATCGCTCAGGGCGGTCACCCTGTTGAAATTCCCGATTTTACCCACGGAGAATGGATTCAGAGAAAACCTCTTGATGTTGTGAAACTTCCTTCTTATAATGAATAAAACGGTAAAAAAATTAAACCCCCGCTGATATGGAAAAATCCTTTCAGCGGGGGTTTTGTTTTGTTATTTCACATTTTCATAGAAAATCTCTTTTCTTTCAGTATACACATCTTTTATATTCATATTGTAATATGAAGAAAGAGCGGATATTAAAAGATCGGGTTTTAAGTTCAGTTTGTTTCCTGCAGAAATTACGGCATCGGCAAAATATGTGCCGTCTGCATTTCCCGATATTTTAAGTTCTTTTATAAACTCAAAAATATTAACTTCTTTCATTCCTCTTTTTGACTTTTTCTCAATCAGAAATTCATCTTCTTTTGAAAATGCCTCTGTGTCAAAAGTGGAATCTGCCGAAAAGTTTATGGAATATCTTGCATATTCAATGTCATAAAAATCAGGATCATTTTCTTTTCTTTTGCACCCAAGCACCCTTATGGCATCGGGAAGGGATGAATTCATTCTTTTTATGATTTCATCATTTTCCATAGGCATTGTGAGTTCAATATCAAGTTCTTCGCACACACTTGAAACTCCCACAGGACAGGGGAGACCGATGTTTAAGAGAATGTGGGGGTTAAACCCTTGAGAATATTTAACAGGCACTTTTGCTCTTTTAAATGCACGGTTCACACATCTTAAAAAATCAAGATGTGAAATATATTTCACTCTTTCGCCTTTGGTGTAGGTGAGGCGGTATATGAATCTTTCATCACTCAAAGCAAACACCTCCTCCAAAGCATGACGCACCGCATCCTGAACATTTTTCCCTGCAATGGGGTGTTGTGATGGCATCTTTCGCTTTTTTTGCCTCTCTTATGAGGAATTCTTTTGTAACTCCGACATCTATCATATCCCAGGGGAGAATTTCGTCAAAGGAACGCTCTCTTGTGTAGAATTTGGGATCAATTCCACATTCTTCAAATGCTTTGTCCCATTTTTCCTGACTGAATTGGTCGCTCCAACCGTCAAATTTAACGCCAAGTTCGTGGGCTTTTAAGAGAACCTTTGAAAGGCGTCTGTCACCACGGGCAAAAACGCCCTCCAATGCACTCACCGGTGCTTCATGGTAGTTATATTTAACTCTTTTATCATTCATAGCCTCTTTCAGGGCATACTGTTTTTCTCTTAAAGTGTCTCTGTCGTCTTGCTTTGCCCACTGGAAAGGGGTGAAAGCCTTTGGTACAAAGGATGCAACAGACGCCGTGATTCTGAGCCCGGGGCTTCTCTTTTCTTTTGGAAGTGAAAGATACTCTCTCACAACTTTTTTTGAAAGGTCGGCAATTGCGCAGACATCTTCAATTGTTTCAAAGGGAAGTCCCATCATGAAGTAGAGTTTTATGGAACTGTAACCACCCTCAAAAGCGGTTTTTGATGCGGTGAGAAGGTCTTCTTCCGTAATATTTTTGTTGATAACATCTCTCATTCTCTGTGAACCTGCCTCGGGGGCAAAGGTGAGAGAACTTTTTCTCACTTTCTGCACCTTTTCCATAAGTTCCATTGAGAAAGAATCAAGTCTCAGAGATGGAAGAGAAAGGGAAATTTTTTCTTTTTCGGTCATTTCCAGAAGTCCGTCGGTAAATTGTTTCAGGCAGGAATAGTCACTTGTGGAAAGGGATGAAAGGCTGATTTCTTCATAGCCTGTGGAGTCGATGAGTTTTTGAGCGCTGTCCAGTAGTGTTTGAGGCATTTTTTCTCTAACAGGCCTGTATATCATACCTGCCTGACAAAAACGGCAACCTCTCAGGCACCCTCTGAACACTTCGAGCATAATACGGTCGTGAACAATTTCAATAAATGGAACAACAAATTTGTCTGGGTAATAGACTTTGTCAAGGTCTTTTATGATTCTTTTTCTCACCTTTTTGGGAACAAAGTCATATTTTGTATCAATCGCCTTGACAGTTCCGTCATCGTTATAGGAAATTTCATAGAAAGAGGGAACATAGACACCCTCAATGGCGGAAATCATCTTTAAAAACTCAAATCTTGACTTCTTTTCCTTTTTCCATTCTTTATACACGTCTATAATTTCAAGGTTGACTTCTTCCCCTTCACCGAGGATGTAGAAGTCGGAAAAGTCAGCAAGTGCCTCTGCACTGTAGGCGCAAGGCCCGCCCATGCAAACAAAGGGATCGCCCTCGCCTCTGTCCTTTGCAAGAAGAGGAACTTTTGCAAGAGAGAGCATATTTATGATATTGGTGTAGCACATTTCATACTGGAGAGTGAATCCCAAAAAATCAAAGTCCTTGATTGCCTCCAGAGATTCAAGACCGTAGAGGGGAATGTCTGCTTTTCTCATTTCCTCTTCCATATCAATCCATGGTGCAAAAACTCTTTCGCACCACACATCTTCCCTTTCATTCATAAGGGAATAGAGAATTTTCATTCCAAGATGGCTCATTCCCACTTCATAAGTATCTGCAAAGCAAAAAGCAAAGCGGACATCAACCTTTGAGGCATCTTTCACTATGGAATTGAGTTCTCCTCCCGTATACCTTGCAGGTTTTTCCACAAAGGGGAGTATATTTTCAATTTGCTCTTTCAAAAGCATATGTCTTATCCTTTCTCATATCATTATTAAGATGTATCTGCATTCTATCACATATATACACTCTAAATATACTACAAACCCACAAAAAAAGCAAGGTTAACAGAAAAAACTATCTTATACTTAAAAAACTTTCTATTATTGACAAGAGAAAACTTGTTTTAAAATATGGATTACATATTGAAATATTTATTAAAAAGTAATATAATGGGAACTGACAGGAAGAAAGGTTCCTGAATTTGACATCTGAAAGGAAGATAAAGAGTGAAACTTACAAAAACATTCGCTGTAATTGTTGCATTGATGATGAGTTTATGCCTTGTTGCGACAAGTGCATTTGCCGGAAGCGGTGCAGACGGCGGCGGAGGTGTATCTGCCGGTGCAGTTTCTTTGGCTACGCAATCAAAAACTCCGTCAGTTGAGTATGAAAAATCAGCAGACGGAAAAACATTTTACATAGAATGCATCAATGTGGATGAATATCCGGTTACGATTGTTCTTGCACTCTATAACGGTACAAAACTTGAAGAAGTTAAAATTTCACAGGGCTATTCATCTGAGGCGACTTTTGTGACAGGATGCCAATATGACAAAGAAAGAATCATGGTATTGAAGTCTCTCGGCACCATGTGTCCTGTTGTTAAAAGCGAAAATATTATTGAAAAGAAAGTTGATGATTTTTCTGATGCTGTATATGTTAATATAGCAGATATTGACAGTACAGAAGAAGGAGAAACATATGATACAATACTTTACTATGCGTCTCCCACAACTTCGAGAGTAAGCAGATATAAACTTTCAAAAGATGCAAAGTATATATACAATAACGTGCAAATAGACGGTTTTGCATCCTTTGACGAAATCATAAAAGACGGATACAGAGACATCAGAGTGCACGACGAGGTTGAAATTGCTCTTGTTGATAAAGACGGAGACGAACGCATTGACCTTGTTGGTGTTAAAGAATATACATATGATATTGTAAATTCTGTTGATAAAGAATCTTCACTTGTTGAAGGAATTTATAAGGATCTTAAAATTGAGTATGAAAACGCAGCTGTTTCCATGAAAAACGCAGAAGGTGATAAAATTACCCTTGATGATTTTTCAAAAGGTGATGTCATTGCCTACATTTCCTCAAATTCAGATTCTTACGGCTATGACCGGATTGAAATCATAAACCTTGGACAAAATTCTGTTACGGGAATGGTTGATGAGACAGACGCCGGAAATAGACTTGCATGGGTTAATTCAACAGAATATGGTGTTACAGGCATTGAAATGCCTTGCCTTGGGGATGAAGGAGTTTTCTATCTTACAAAAACAGGGAAAATATTCTTTTATGAACTGATAATAGAGAAAGATTATGCATATGTTCTTGATGCAGGATTTATAAGTGCGAACTTTACGGAAGTGTGGCAGATTAAACTTCTTACACAGGAAAATGAAGTTTGCGTGTATACCGTAAGAGATAGTATCAAATTTAACGGTGAATATATAAGTTGCAAAAGAGAGAACTGCGAGTATCTTGAAACTTTCATAGCAAAAGATACAAGCGGCGGAAAAGATGCCGATAAAGGCGGACACAGAGTTATAACCTATGAGTTGGACGGTTCTGGCAGAGTAAAGATAATCAACACCGTGGATTCTGCATCTTTTGCCGATGAAAAATATGATGAAGAAACCCATTCTCTTGGCACATCGCTTTTGGATAACACAGTCTTGTTCAACGTTTCGTCTGACTACAGGGAAGACTATTTTGCATCGGACATTTCCTCTCTGGAAGATGGCACAGAGTATTCAGGATATCATATAACATATATGAGCGGTATTGTGGATTGTGTAGTTATAACACATCCCGGTTTGCCGGAAGAAAACGTTCCTGAAGAAGAACCTGAAGAGGTTACATCATATTATGCATACGTTGTGGATGCAGCAATAAATGAATCAAGCATTGACGGATTATGGCAGGTTAAACTTCTCACAGAGGATGACAGAGTTAAAGTGTATACAGTAAAAGAAAGAGTCAAAATAAACGGCGAGACAATGTATAGTCCGGACGAATGCTTTGATTTTTTTGAATCTTTCAGTATCCAACATGGCACAGGAGGCGTGGAAAACCTTGACAGGGGCGCTCACAGGGTTATAAACTATACACTCGACGCTAACGGTGAAATCAGAAAAATTGACACATTTGGCTGGACACAGTTTAGCGATGAGCAGATTAATGCTTCAGACTTTGATGAAAATGTGATTGTTTTTAACGTTTCCTCAGAGGATTCGGATTCCTGGTACGCAACCGAAATCTCCTCTTTTGAAGGCGGTGAATTGTATTCGGGATATTATATCACAAATCTTAATGATGATAATGACTGTGTGGTTATTACCGAAGGTCTTGAAAAGGACATTGTTGAAGAACCTGAAGTATTAACGGATATGAGTTATGCATATGTCCTTAATTCTGCATTCAGTGATGCAGATTTCACAGAGTGCTGGCAACTAAAACTTCTGACTCAGGATAATGAAATAGTTATTTATACAGTAGACAGTTCTATCAAAGCGGATGATGAAATTGTAAGTGCAAGGACAGAAGATTGTGAATTCCTCGAAGATTTCGTTGCTTGGGAAGATGAATACGGCAACGACCTCGACAAAGGTGCTCACAGAGTTGTAACCTATGGTGTTGACAGCAAAAATAAAATCAGAGAAATAAATACGGTTAATTACAGATATTTCATGGATAAAGAATACTATACAGACACTCAGGTTCTCGGCGATGCAGAACTGGCTGATAATGCAGTTATATTCAATATTGCCGCTCTGAAGTCCGATAGCTATTTTGCAACAGATATTTCTTCTCTTGTTGAATGGGGTGAATATACCGGTGCATATATTACAAATGCTGATGGTGAAAATGATTGCATAATTATAACCGATGCCGGCAGTTCCATAAATTACCCTCAGGACATTGCAGTTGTGTCTTCTGTAAGTGATTCGGACATATACGGTTCGCAAGAAGATGCTAAAAAAGTTAGTTATTATCTCAGTTCCGATAAAGTGTGTGAATATAAAATAGACACCGGAAGTCTTGTGAATTATGACAATTATGAATCACCCTCATCCAAATTCTTCCCTATAGTTTCTGACTCTATAGTTTCTGACTATGAAATTATAAATATCACAGATGCTCAGGTCACACTTGTTGAAACTGATGGAGAGTATAACCCTGACGTTTGGAAAAACAAAACAGATATACCTTTTATAATTGTGGTGCCTGACACGGAAACAAGCATACTGTATATTACAAATCCATAATATTTACAATTATCACTTAATGATTAATGTGGAAAATATGTAATAAAGAACACCCCCAAAATTCGGATTTATGACTTTTGGGGGTGTTTAACATACAAACAAATTATCATATGAACAAGCGGGAATTTTGGCGAGATAAATTGGAGTTTATCGGTGAGTTTGTTTTGCAAACTCACCGATAATATATATCCTGTTCTTCCCTTAACGGAAAACTTATAATATTCTCATTTGTGAATTTAAAGGAACTCATATCAACTGCGGTGATTCTTTGATTATGGTAAGTTGTATAATAGTATATTCCCTTTTTAAGATTCATGCAGGACGTATATCTTGTCATTTGAAATTCGCCATTTTCTGCCACAACGCATCCCTTTGGAACAGAGACCTGTGAAAGAATATGAAAAAAGCAGTTGATGCTTTCATTTTCATCTGAACTTTCAGGGGAATTAAATCTTAAATATGCTCCTTTAACAAATCTTGAAGATGATGACCAATCTCCCGGAATCCCCTTGCCATTTAGTCCGAGACTATAGGGGAAAGAGGGGAGAAGTTCTGAAATGCCGGAAAAAGTTCCTGTGGGCGAGATATGACAATAATCCTGAAGATGAAAAAGATGCCAGTCAAATGACGGTGAATTTGTCATAACTCCAACACTGTTTTCAAAAACTTTCATTCCATTTTTTGTCTGTTCGACGGTTAAAGAATTTTCACCGTCAGATATCATCCAGTGGAGGGGTGTGTTTGGAAGATTTGGCGAAAAACACTCATTTGTAATATTAACCTTTTCAAAAAGAGTTCGTGCATCCCTGACGGTTTTGCAAAGAGAGAGAACATATGGAATAACTTCAAAGGGTGCAAGGTTTATGTGACCTTGCTTTTTTTCAAAGTAGCAGGCAAGGTGAGGAAAGTTTAAGGCGGCAATTCCAAGACCTTCTGAATTCATTGCATCATAAAAAAGAGGATATCCGTCTTTTACATATGCCATGCCAATGATTTTTGGATGGGACAAAATCTTTTCCTCGTGCCTGAATGAAAAAGGAAAGTTTTTGGAAATTATGGTTACACTTTCTGAGTGGGAATAGTAAAGGTCAAGAGTTCTTCCGAAATACGGATATGCAGATTTAAAACAAAGTGCAGTACACAAAAATATCATCTCCCTTGTTTGAATGTATATATTATATCCAAACGGGGAGATGATATTATTGACAACATGAAACGCAATAAAATGAATGATGAATATTTACTTTTCCATATTTTGCTTCTCTTATATTAGCACAAATCTTGTATTAAGCTTGATGCTTTTTTCTGGCTTTCACGTTCATAATAGATGCAACAGATTTCAGCTAAATTTTGCAACAAGTGCAAAGCTAAATTATTGCTCCGCAATAGCTAAATTGTTTCTTTGAAACAGCTAAATTAAATTCGCCATTAGCTGACCGCAGGTCAATTTAGCTACGAAGTAATTTAGCGTGCGTTAGCACATTTAGCTCGCCGTCAGGCGAATTTAGTTGAAAAAAGCACCAATCTTGTATTAAGCTTGATGCTTTTTTCTGGCTTTCACGTTCATAATAGATGCAACAGATTTCAGCTAAATTTTGCAACAAGTTGCAAAGCGAAATTATTGCTTCGCAATAGCTAAATTGTTTCTTTGAAACAGCTAAATTAAATTCGCCATTAGCTGACCGCAGGTCAATTTAGCTACGTAGTAATTTAGCTGAGCTTGCTCAATTTAGCTCGCCGTCAGGCGAATTTAGTTGAAAAAAGCGTACTGAATTTTCAGTACGCTTTTTTCTGAAGGCGTCACCCGGATTTGAACCGGGGATAAGGGTGTTGCAGACCCGTGCCTTACCGCTTGGCTATGACGCCATATCATATTAATATAATATGTGTTTTTTTAAAAATCATAACTAAAAAGTCTGATTTTGCAATCAAGAGACGTAACAAATACGTCTCTTGATTGATTTTGAAGCGGTTGACGAGATTCGAACTCGCGACGTTCACCTTGGCAAGGTGACGCTCTACCACTGAGCCACTCCCGCATAATTCGCCCGGTCAAATGAGGTGTCTCATCCAACCGACGAATGATAGTATATCATATTGGAATCCTTTTGTCAACACTTTTTTTCAAAAAAGCAAAAAAAGATTTTACAAATTCGCTGAGTTATTTTGCACAAATTTTATAATAATGGAATAATATTTGACCGATGCATTGAAAAATGGTCAGAATATATGATAATATGTCTTTAAAAATACGAACTTCTCAAATGAAAGGAGAATTTATATGTCAAATATATGGCATGATATATCACCGAAAAGAATAAATCCCGAAGATTTTATCTGCGTTGTGGAAATTTCCAAAGGAAGCAAGAAAAAATATGAACTGGATAAGGAAACAGGCTATCTGATGCTTGACCGCATACTCTATACCTCAACCCATTATCCTGCAAACTACGGTTTCATTCCCCGCACCTATGGCGACGATAATGACCCCCTTGATGTGCTATTGCTGTGTTCTGAAAAAATTCAGCCCATGACTCTGGTAAGGGCATATCCTATCGGGGTAATTTCCATGATTGATAACGGCAGAAATGATGAAAAGATAATTGCCATTCCCTTTAATGATCCCAATTATAATATGTATAGAGATATCACAGAACTTCCCGGCCACGTTTTTGAAGAAATGAGCCACTTTTTCACCGTATACAAAAATCTTGAAAACAAAGATACGGCAGTAAATGAAGTTATGGGAAAGGGCGCGGCACTTGAGATAATTGAAAGTGCCATAGATAACTATATAGAAAAGTTTTGTAAATAAAGCATATTAGGACAAAAAAGACAGCATCACCAAGCCTTGAAAAAAAGTTTTTGAATGGTAAAATAAAAAGAAAAGAAAGAGTACCTAAAAAGTAAAATTTCACATTGTATGAATTTCTTTTCTGATGTATACTGATTAAAACTTGGGCATAAAAAGGAGGAAACAAAATGATTTTCCCAAAACCAAAAGAAGAGACCTACCTTAAAGGTATATACAAAATGAAGGCATATGATGAAAATACAGATCTTTTATACCTTTTTGACAAGTACAAAAACGGCAATGAAGATCTGAAGGTAAAAAAGGATGAGAAATTTGGCGAGGAAGAGTATGCCATTTTGATAAATGAGGATGGAATCACCCTTACAGCGTCTTCTGATGCAGGCATTTTCCGTGCTGTCACATCTTTGAAACAACTCATCGGAAAATTTGGATCGGAGTTGAGGTTTTGCGAGATTTTGGATAAGCCTGATTTTGAAAACAGATGCTATCTTCTTGATGTAAGTTATGGAAGAATGCCAAAACTTGAAACTCTTAAAAGATATGTTGACCTTATGGCAGACCTTAAATATAACGAATTCCAACTCTTTTTTGAGAGATTTGTTTTTGACTATAAGGCATTCCCGAAATATACCGAAGGGTTTGAATGTTACACTCCCGAAGATATGACCTGTCTCAATGACTACTGCGAAAAGAGATTTATAAAACTTGTTCCCTATGTGGGAAGTTTCGGACATCTTAAAACATGGCTTGATCAGGATGAGTTCAAGCACCTGAGAATTGGTGACGAAACCAGAAACACAGGCACAATCAATCCGCTTTTGCCTGAATCCTTGGAATTTCTTGACAAACTCTACGAATCAATTTTCCCTCTTTGCACATCTTCCGATATGGCAAATGTGGGCTTTGATGAAAGTGGCGGTCTTGGAATGTATCAGACAAAAGAGGTTTGCGAGGAAAAAGGGAAAGAGGCAGTATTTGTTGAATGGCTTAATAAAGTTGCCGACCTTTCAAGAGAAAAGTACGGAAGAAGATGTCAGTATTTTACTGATATGATTCATCACTTTAAAAATGAGGACTATGTTTTTCAGAATGCCCCCAAAGATGCAATTGCCCTCATATGGGGATATGATCCCATTCCCACGGCAACAATGGAAAGATGGTGCTCGGCACTTTCAAGAAACAATGCACCTTTCTATGTTTGTCCAAGTTCAAGCACATGGGGATGTTGTACAAGCCGTTATGACGTGTTGACTTTCAATCTTCAGCTCTGTGCTGAAATTGGAAGAGAACACGGTGCAGTGGGATATATGTATACAGACTGGGGTGCAGGTGACGGTCACAACTCATTCCCTGTATGGAATCTTGTGCCCACAGCCCTTGGCGGACAGTATGCATGGAATGCAGGAGCAAAACAGAATAACTATCTGATGAAAGCAGATTTCATAAAGGAATCAAAAAGATTTATTGATGAAAAATATTTTGACGGAAAGCATATTTCCGAACTTATCTACAGAATGGGACAGTATTACCTTCTTGAGCCTGAAAGAATTCCTGGTTTTGCAATGAGTATGCGTCTTATTGACAAACCTATTGAAGAAACTGCACTTTACGGTGATTTTGACCTTATGGAATGTGGTGACGATTTCTATTTTGACAACGTTCTTGATTACATGAAAAAGGTAATTTCCGATGTTGAAAAAATCGACTTTGATGAAAACTTCAAACGTCAGATTCTTGTTAACGCAAATCAGGTTCTGATAGCGGCTGAAACCACCAAAATCAGATATAACAGATGTTCAACTGAAGCAAAAATTGATGAAATCATAAAGATGATTGATGAGAATCTCAAAGAGTATGATATTCTTTGGGAAAGAGAAAACTTCTCCGAGGGAAAAGACAACTTTATGAAAATGCTCCGAGGAAGAAGAGCAGACCTTTTGAGAATGAAAGAAAACGGATTCAAAATAGAGCCTATGACAAAATATTTCTACAGCAAGGCAGGAGAACTTGATGTGGAAATAATTGAGAATGATACAGACAACAATGTATGGCTTTGATGAAAAATAAATTAATAAGGACTGTAAAAAGTATAATTTTACCACTACAACCACGTTAAAAGTATAAAAACACCTATTGAATGAGGCGTGTAGTCGTGTTACATTCTATTAGCCGTCGGACATTTTTCCGGCGGCTAAAAAAATAAGGAGGAATATATATGAAACTTGGGTTTAAGGAATATAAAAATAAAGTTAAAGGATGTTTCCTCGGAAAAAACATTGGCGGAACTATGGGAGCACCTTTTGAAGGTAAAAGAGGACTTATTGACCTTGAATATTACACTCACGACCTTTCAAAAGGGGTTCTTCCAAACGATGATTTGGATCTTCAGCTGATATGGCTCGCAGCTGCCCAGAGATTCGGGAAAAATGTCAATGCAGATATTCTTGCAGAATACTGGCTTGGATATATTGTTGCAGACTGGTCTGAATATGGTGTTGCAAAAAGCAATATGAAATCAGGACTTCCCGTTGGTCTTTCCAATAGGTATAACAATGCTCACAAGGACAGTTGCGGGTGCTTCATAAGAAGTGAAATCTGGGCGTGTCTTGCTCCGGGCAGACCTGAAATTGCAGTTAAATACGCCTATGAAGACGGTGTTATTGACCATGCAGACGAAGGACTATGGGGAGAAATTTTCTGTGCGGCATTGGAAAGTGCGGCATTTTGCGAAAAAGACATAAGAAAACTCATAGACATTGCTCTTTCATATATTCCTGAAGATTCTGCTCTTGCCCTTGGTGTTAACACTGCGGTTGAATGTTTTGATAAAGGTCTCACATGGAAAGAAGCCTACAAAAAAATTATGCAGACAGTTCCCGGCGGATTTGGTCTGTATCTTGGTCAGTTTGTAGGCAAGCCTGATCCCGAAATTCCAAGAGGGCCTCTTGGATTTGATGCACCGTCAAATGTTGCAATTGCAATTATGAGCGTGCTCTATTCAGAAGGAGATTTTTCAAAGGCAATGTGCATTTCAACGGGATGCTGTGAAGATGCGGACTGCACAGCGGGAACTGCAGGTGCAATTCTCGGAATTATCTATGGTCCCGAATGTATAGACGAAAAATGGCTTGTTCCCATTGGCGACGAAATCAAAACAGTATCTGTTGACAGAACAAAGAAACTTCCCGAGGGTGATGCACTTCCGCTTACCGTTACAGAACTTACAAAACGTATTGCAAAACTTATGCCTACATTTATGCAGGAATACTATGAGCCGGAAGATGGAAGCGTTGAAATGGCAGACGAACTTTATGACGTGAAGCGTCTTGTCGGATATAACTTTGCCCGCACAAACAGAGAACGTTTTGAACTGAGAAACAGAGGAATGAAAAAGGAGAATTCTCTTCTTGAAACAGTAATAATTCCAATAGATGGTATAGAAATTGAAGAGGGAAAAGAAAAAGAGATAGAATTCCACTTTGAAAGTTTTTTAAGACATCATCAATGGATAAATGTGAATATAGATTTTCCCGAAGAATGGGAAACAGTTCACGGGAAATTCAATGTTCCAATCTATGATAGTTGCGACCATTCAATGTTTGCTCAAAAAACAATCCGTTTTACACCAATGGGATTGAAAGAAGGAAGATATGACATTCCCGTTACAATCGGATGCGAAGGGAAACTTGATAAAATTCATACAAAACTTGTGTTTATGGTGTAATTTTTATACTATCTTATGGTATCACATATAGAAATTATATAGGAGATGAAAAATCCAAATGGATTTTTTCATCTCCATTTTTATGTGTTTATGATAGTTTTAACGAAATTACGTTGTCGGTTTAAGACTCGCAAAAATTTGCACAAAACTTTTTTTAACGGTGGACAAAAGTATAAATAATGACATTAATGTACAATAAAAAGTTTTTTTGTATAATGATTTTTATTGGCTATTTGTGATACAGTTTAAAGGTAAGCAGTAAAAAGTGGTGTCCGTATGTGACAATTCAGATGAATCTGACCAATTTAGATATTTTGATGGATTTTTTCTATTTGAATCAAAAAAATGAAGTGGTATAGTTAAGATAACATCATGGCACATTTGGACACTATATGCAGGCAATCTTAAAGGGTGCCTGTAAAAACTATAAATTTTTAAGGAGATGGAAATTATGGCAAAAAGATTTTTATCAATCGTTCTTGTGCTTGCTCTTTCAATGACAATGTTTGTCTTTGAAGTAAGTGCAGAAGAAGCAACATTCACCATTGCATTGGCGAATGACGCGGAAAATCACGCATACAGTTCAACCTATTCCCAATACACACTTGCGGGAACGGAAGTGACTGTTTCGCCGACTGTAACTTTGGCAGAAGGCCAGGAAATTCACTGGTTTTTAAATGGCAACAAAGTTGGAACAAGCGGTCTGACAGGGGAAGAAGAAAAATATGCAGAGAACTTTACCTTCAATAGTGTTGACGGTGAAAATGTTATTCAAGCAAAGGTTATGGAAGACACCACAGTTGTTGCAACCTCTAACGAAATCACAATGGATTTCACTCCCCTTGTAAAGAACGGCAGTGACCTTCACACATATGACCTTGCAAGTAATGTGGGTACAAAATGGTACTATGGTTCTACTGCTGGTGTAGGAACATTTGTTGAAGATCCTGCAGGTTCAGACAGAAATGTTATGAAAGTAGAAAGAGCAGCAAGTGCTGCGGCTCCCAACGCTACCTATTTGCAGATAAAAGCAAAGAGTAACTCTGATTATTTCACAGCTGCAGAAACCGGAAGCGGAATTGTAAGAATTGACTATAGTATATATGTAACAGGTTCTGCAGCAAAGTTAAGTCTGATAGACATGAACATTTCCTGCGGATCAAATGGTGCTTACAGATGGAGTTTGATTGCTGACGATTATAGTTATGCAAACGGTGACACAGTTATATCCGGAAATGCGAGAAGCAGAAACGCATCTCTTCCTCATAATGAATGGGTAGATGTAAGCATCATTATTGACAACACTTCAAAAACATATGATGTAACTATTGGTGATGACCAGGTGGTAACAGGAGGAACTTATTGTTCTCATAGCAATGATGGAAGTTATCTGAAGACATTCATTCTCCCTGCTCCTATTTCAGCAGGTGCTATGACATATTACCTTAAAGATTTGAGCATATACAAATGCATCCCTGCAGGCATTTCCATTTCTTCCACAAGTATTGGTAATGCAAAGGCAGTAGCAGGTTCAAAAGTTGTGATAAACACAGAATCAACCTTTGCAGATGCAGATGTGGTATATTACTGCAATGGTGTTAAATACACAGATAACAAGGTTAAAGCATCTGCAGGCACAAACACAGTTTATGCCCAGGCTATCGGTGCATCCGGAAATGTTTTGGGAACATCCGATCCTATAACATTTGAAGCATATATTGACTCATTTAAATCAGCAAGCACAACTGCAACTGTAGGAACATTCTCCAACCCCGGTAATGGCACTTCCATATCGGATATAGGCAGAAAATATTCCGGAGATGACAGCATAGCAGGAGCAACAAGACTTTACTACAATTCTCTGGATGTAAAGCCTGAAATAGTTTCGGGATCATTTAGTTTCTTGTCAACATTTAAGTCGAAAAAAGGGGAGTTATATCCCACATATTTTAAATTTACAAAAGATAAGATACAGGTTGCAAAGACTGTTGCATCAAACGGTATCACTGTTACAGAATATACAGACGTACTTTATGATACAACAAAAGACACATATAATGTGAAGACCATATATGATCCTCTTTATGGCTCCTATATTCTTCTTGTGGACGATGTTGTATATTCTGTAATTGACGTCAGTGCAACCATGGGAACAACCAGCGACCTGACACCCACAAACACCTATTTCTATTTAGACCCCGTCATGAGTGCATCAGGAGACGAAGCAAATCCCAATAAGGTGACACTTTCAAATTACATAGAAGGCTATTCCGTAATTCCTGCAAATCACACTGCTATTGAATATATTAACAATGCTCAGCTTGTAACAAACAGAAGTGAAATAGATAGTGCAGACGACCTCATTGTTAACTTTACTGCAATAAAAGGTGACGTTGATAATGTTCTTTGCATAGCAACAGTTCTTGAAACAGGCGGTGAACTTGTTTCTCTTGCAACAGATACTGTATCATTTGATGAAACTACAGATTCAGTGCCCGTAACTCTTACTCTTGAAGATCTTCCTTCATCAATTGCAAGCGGAAACTACACAGTTAACGTAATGCTCTGGGATTCGAAAAACCATACTCCGATAGTCACGAAAACAGTTATGCCTCAAAATTAAATAACGAAATTACTTATAATTTGTACAGCGGTCAAAGGGATACACTCTGCTTTGATCGCTGTTTTTACTGTATAGGAAACTTCGTTCCAATACAGTAAAAAACAATTATATTGTCGTGCAAATTTTTTTGAAAAGCAAATTTGCTTTTCAAAAATGCACATGGCTTAAGCAGTTGTGTCAGTATCCGAACTCGCCTAAAACAAGTAAAATAGATGTTTTTCCTCGTTGTCGGTCTTGAAATACGTCAGTATTCCTACGACCTTCCGCCTTGAAAAACAAACAATTTTATCTTGTTTTAGGTTCAAAGAATTTTCGGTGTAGTGTTTTTGCGACAGTGCGAGGCAAAAACACAGTAAATGTTATGTTTCTGAATGCAGATAACTTTGCACCGATTGTTTCAAAAATTGTTACTCCGTAATATCAACAGATACCTTACAAAAACAGCGTTCAGAACGGCTATTCCTGTTCTGAACGCTGTTTTGCGTAGAATATCATTATTGACCCGGCGGATAAATAAGTAATAAATTGTATGTTTCATATAGCTTTTGACTTTAGTTATGATTTTTCATAATCCAAAGAGATAAGCAAAAAACAGTAAAAATAGTATAATTATACCACTTGTATAATTATATGGATATGTGATATTATTACATTATTATATTACGATGTATATATTGGTAATGTTAATACATAAACAGGAGGAAGAGAAATGAAAAAAGTGCTTTGTATGCTCGTGACATTTGCTATGGTGATATGTACATGCGCCTATGCTGCAGAAATCACAATTAAGGATGCTGCAAATGACGTTATAACAGTGAAAGGAGAAGCGCCAAAAGGGGCAATTGTAACTGTTGCGGTTATTAACCCTGAATTTACTGTTGCCGATGTTGGCACATCGGGAGAGATGGCTCTTCAATTCTACGGAAAAACCGTAGCAGGTGACAATGGCTTTGAAGTGGATGCGAAACTGACCGATCCCCACAACTTTGGCGGTGGAACCTATTCTCTCATATACTCCACAAAAGATGAAACAAACACACAGGAGTTCGGTTTCTATTTTTTTCAGAAAAAACTTGATGAAATCAGTGCACTCAATTCTGAGGGCCCCGAAGGAAGAATAGGAGAACTCTACAAGGTATACAGTCTTGACAATCATCGACTTTTATCTTTGGTTGATGAAGACACAATTGAAAAACTTCTTGCTCTTAAAGAAAATTACGAACCGGATGTTGACAAAATGTATGAAACCCTTCTCGAAAACCTTTGTATTGCAGCATATGCAGATGGTGTTTCCGAGCTTGTCAAAGATGGTTATCTTGATTATACCGATGTTGTGGGAATTGATTCTGAACTTGTATATGATGACTATCTCAATTCCATCAATGAATCGGGAGTTAAAGCAGTTAATGATGCGGTTCTCGGAGGAGACTATGAAACCGCTCAGGATATTAAAACGGTCTTCGTAAAATCCGCCCTCCTTAATTACATAACAAATTATAATACAGCAGAAACCTTTGGCTATGGTCATATCACCGATATGTTTGCAGATTCTGAATATGCAGACGAACTTTCCAAATTCGGTCTTGATACAACAAAAATCAAAAACGTTAAAAACAAAAACTATGTGTACAAAAAGCTTTCCGCATCAACAGATAAAACCTTTGAAGCTTTGGTTAAGACCTATAATCAGGCGATCAAGGATGCCGACGGTGAATCCTCCTCAGGCGGTGGCGGAGGCGGCGGTGGTGGCTCTGGCAGCTCCTCAATCAGCCTTCCTTCTGATCCTGTCGAAAAGCCTGTTGTTTCAGGAAATGAAACAAATGCCGGCTATGTTGAAAACACAACAGTTCCATTCACTGATATGGAGTCTGCACAGTGGGCAACCGATGCTGTTGCATATCTCTACAGACGCGGAATAATTTCAGGAAAATCAGAAAGCACTTTTGATCCTTCTGCAACCGTTACAAGAGAGGAATTTGCAAAAATGGCAGTTCTTGCTTTTGTTGGAAAAGCAGATGCAACACACACCTCGTTCACCGATATTTCCGGATGGTCAATGCCCTATATTGCAACCGCAGTTGAAAGGGGAATTGTAACCGGAGTTTCTGAGTCTTTGTTTAACCCAAAAGGCAATATCACCCGTGAGCAGGCGGCAACAATAATTGCAAGGTCAATGACAAGTGCAGGTTTTGCATTTGAAAAAGAAGCAAAGGAATTTAAAGACGATGGCGAAATGAGTCAGTGGGCGAAAGACAGCATAGGTCTTCTTGCTGCAGAAGAAATTATTTCAGGCAGAGAAAACAAAATGTTTTATCCCGGTGAAAATATGACTCGTGCCGAAGCGGCAAAACTCATATATGAGGCAATGAAAAGAACAGGAGGAGCAAATTAATGATGAAAAAATTCGTGGCGTGCATTCTTTCGCTGGCGCTTGTGCTTTCATCGGGTGCGGTAGCATTTGGTGCAGAAACTGTCAACGAAGAATCAGTTGCAGTTTCGGCAGATTTTCAGTTTGCCAAAGCGGTAGGGATTTTCTCGGAAGATGTTGTTCCCGATTCAACCGTAAAAAGAATGGAACTTGCAGAGTGTATTCTGAATATCATCCTGCAAGGCACAGAACTTGAAACAGATAACGGAAGTCTTCTTTTTGACGACGTTGAATATTCAATGTCAGGATATTCAGATGCAATAGCAAACGCAGGCATTATGGGCGGAACAGGATACAGACAGTTTTCGCCTGAAGCAAATGTGACCTATTCACAACTTCTAAAAGTTTTTGTTTCCTTCCTTGGCTATGATGTTAAAGCACAGTCTCTCGGCGGCTATCCATCGGGATATATGGCTGTTGCCACTCAACTTGGCATTACCGATAAATTTGCGCCCTATGGCGATAGTTATGTAACATGGGAAACACTTGCATCAATGTTCAAAAGAGCGCTTGGCGTTCCTCTTTTCCAGGTAGTGTACTATAAAGATTCTACGTTCATATACACCCCCAATTCCAATAAGGATTATCTCTATGAATACTTTGGAATAAAGAGATATTCCGACGTTATAAATGGTGTATATAATGTAAATGTTCTTGGCTGTGCTGATGTTTCTTATGATGAAATTATTCTCGGAGGCACAACATTCAGATTTGACACAGATTTTATTGATCTTTCAACTAAACTCGGTCGCCGTATAGAGGCTTTCTATGTTGATGAGGGCACAACAGGCAACATCTTGTATTATGACGAATATGGCAATGATGTTATCCTTCTCGACGGAAGAGAAGTAGAAGGATATGACAATGGTATTTTATATTATAATGGTAAGAAAGAAAAAAGAATCAAAATAAACGGTGAAACAAATATTGTCTACAACAACAGACTTTGCACATCCGGCAGTATGGATATTTTCAACGTGTGGAACCTTTCAACCAAGGATGGCACACTTGAAGCTGTTGACAACAACTCTGATGGCATCTATGATTTTATAAATATTGATGCTTATGATTCATATGTTGTTGGCACAATAACAGACGATATAATTATTCCTCTTTACAGAGAATCTGCCTACGTTGACATAAGTTCCTACAGAGAGGGCGAAAACGCTTTGTTCTTTAACCTTGAAGGAAAGCCTGTCAGCAAAGGAAAGGTTGTAAAGGGTTGTGTAATCAGTGTGAGTCAAGACCTTGACGGCAACACAACAAGTATTGTTGTCACAACCGATTCCTATACCGGCGAAATTGAAGAAATCGAAGTTGAAAACGGTAAATATTACATAACTGTCAACGGAGTAAGATACACACCATCCGAATCTCTTGCTTTCAATCCTCAAATTGAAAGTCTCAGAGTCGGTCAGAAAGTAACAATGATGTTCAATAAGAGTGGTTATCTTTCAGATGTTGAAGCGCTTCAGTTTCAGGCTTTTGAGATTGCATATCTCACAGATGCCAAGAAGGGTAAAGGGATTGAATCTGCTGATGACGTAAGCGTTCGTGTGTTTTCTTCAACAGGAATTTTCAGAAACTATGATTTTGCCAAAAAGGTTGAAGTACTTCACGGAACCGATACAACAATTGAAAAGCCTGTTAACGTTCTCGCCTATCTGGGAACAGAAGAAAACGGTGATGTTAAAAGACAGGTAATCAGATTCAAGAAAAACGAAAACGGAGAAATCTCTTGGATTAATATTGCAAAAGACGGGGTAACTTCGGTGGACGGACTCTACAGATATGATACCGATGCACTTGGTCTTTCCAAAAATTCAAGCGGAAACCTCCTCCACTACGGTAACAGCTTTGACGGAAAGCTTCTCATAAGCGGAACTGCTGTTTTCGGTGTTCCGTCAGAAGAGTTGAGAGATGATGAAGACCTGTACATTATCGGAAAACTCGATAATAACTACTTCCCGGTTGTTGAGGTATACGGAAACGAAAAAGGCAGCAGAGTCGCAACTGCACTCATCATTGATAACTCAAGTGCGGCATCCTTTGCCAACTCTCTTGGAATTATGGTTGTAGATTCTGTCAGATACGCAATGGATTCCAATCTTGAACCATCTGTGAAGGTAACAGGATACATTTCGGGAACACTTTCAGAATATTTTGGCGATGAAAACATATTGAAAATTGCAAAAGGCGCGCTTCCCGAAAACGGAGATATCATACGTTTCCGAGTCGATCGTGAGGGTCGCATAACATCTCCTCAGATGATTTTTGACAAATCAGAAAAACAGATGTATATCGGTGGTGCTCCCACAACCGACAATCCTACCGCTTCCTTCTCCAGTCTCACAAGATATCTTTATGGCAGCGTTGTATGGACAAATGATGCAAGCTTTATGGTAACAATCGGCGAGGGCTTAAATGAAAGAACCGATGCATACATGAAAGCCGCGTCCTATAAATATTATTTGTGTGAAGATGTAGGAACAAAAGGCTCAATTCTTCGCACTGCAAAACCTGAAGATATAATTGCATATCCCCAAGGTGCCGGCGAAGAAACACATGTGTTTATGGCAACATCCTACGGCGTGCCTTCCACCATTGTAATCTATAGATAAGGAGGTTAAGGACTGTGAAAAAAATATTGATTTTTATTCTTGTATCTGTTCTTTTGTGTTCAAGTGCAAGTGCGGTAACACGTCCCGTAAAATATTACGACATCACAACAAACAAAAAACTTAACTTCCCTGAAAAAGAGATGCCGGTTATCACAAACGGTAATGTTGTGGTTGAAGCAGAAAATATGGACTTTAAAGACAAAGCAAAAATTGTAATGGATGAAAATGCATCAGGCTCTTACGGGCTCACTTGTGCAAATGTGTCATTCCAGAGCAATGTTGATCTTATTGAAGATGTAACAATGGGCTTCAAAGTTCAGGTCCCCATGTCTGAAATAGGAAAATATTTCGTATGGGTTCGACTCAAAGCTCCAAACTCAAGTTCAACATCGTTCTTTAAATCCTACACAGGCTCAACAAAATATCAGCCTGAATGGCTCTCGGTAAACACAGAATATTACTGGGTTAAAACCGCAACTGTCAGCATGCCTGACGGAATATTTGAATATAACATCAAATACAGAGACACAGGCTTTGTTCTTGATAAATTCGTTCTCACCACCGATGCAAATTTTGCACCTGTGGGCAAAGATGATTTGCCGTCTGCAATGCTCGGAATTGAGAAGGAACGAGTTGCTCCTTTGCCACCGGTAACACCTCCTGCAGGTGTTCATCCCAGAGTTTTGGCACAGGCAAAGGATATTCCACAGCTCAAAGAAAATGCAAAGCACCCCTTGCTTGCGCCAATGTATTCTCAGGTAAAGCAGAGAGCATTCCTGGAAATGGATTGCCATATGCCTGATACAGGAACCAAAAACAATTTCTCCCTTGCTCACGTGTTCAACATCCAGTGCAGAGCATATATGTATCTTATGGGCGAAGTGGATCAGGATCATGCAAGACAGACCATACAGTATATGAAAGATATGTATGAAACTCTCATTTGGGATACCACAGTAGGTGACATAACCCGAAGCATAGGTACAACCCTTGCTGTCAGCGGATGTGTATATGACTGGTGCTTTGATGTACTGACAGAGGAAGACAAAGAATTCTTCATAGGTCATATGAAGCGTACTGCATCACTTATGGAAATCGGCTATCCTGCAGGAATGAGAGAAACCTTTGCAGGCCATGGCGGTGAAGGCGAACTTTTCTACTTCCAGTCTGTAGCCGGTATTGCAATCTATGACGAAGAACCTGAAATGTATGATGCGGCTGCAGGTGTTCTCTTTGAATATATGTTCCCCACAAGAGAATATTTTAACAAATCAGGTCATCACCCTGCAGGTACGGCATATGGTGCCGTAAGAGCAACATGGGAAATTATCGGTCAGCTTGTATATGAAAGAATGGGCTATCCCAATGCAATGGGTGATGAAGTAACCAATATTCCCTATAGTTTCCTGAACTTCAGATATCCAAACGGAATGTTCCTTGAAGATGGTGACACCTGGATTTCAATTACACCCACCATAGGTCCAACCTATTCATCAAACGACCTTTCAATGATGCTCTATGCATCTCACTATGGTAACCCCTATGTAAATGGTGAAACAGTAAAACAGCTTTCTCTCAGAAACTATTCTGCAGGAGCGGCTCTCTATGATAACGGTGTACTCTCACTTTTGGCAATTGATCCAAGTGTTGAATATATCTATCCCGATGACTATGGCAAGGAAATGCCCCTGACTCACTACACAAGTTATCCAATAACAACAATGACCGCAAGAACTTCCTGGAGATCAGGTCTTGATGGTGAAACTGCGGTTGTGTTTGTAAATGGTCAGGAAAAACTTGTTGGTGACCACGACCACGATCACTCAGACATTGGCGGATTCACAATCTACTACAAAGGTCTTCTCACCTCCGGTGGTGGTAGCTACGCAGGTGAAACCGGCGGTTGGGGAAATCAGCACTATTTTAACTACTACAGAAGAACAGTTTCCAAAAACTGTGTAACCGTGTATGACCCCGATGAAGTTTTCTCAATCAGCGGATATCCCATGAGATTTGACTTTGCAAACGAAGGTGGTCAGAGACTTGAGGAAAATACCGATACATTACCTGAGTTTCTTGAACATCCGGATCATGCAAAAACTGTCAGCACATATGCAGGTCCAAACAGAGAAACACCCGAATTTTCCTATCTCAAAACCGACCTTACAGATGCATATTCCGATAAGGTAACAGGCTACACACGTTCAACTGTTGTTCTCAATCTTTTCAACACAGATTATCCTCTTGCCTTTATTTGCTATGATAATGTTTCATCATCAAATGCGTCTTTTAAAAAGACATGGAATCTTCAGACAATTGAAGAGCCTGTAACAGTAAATAACGTGACCACCGTCACAAGAAATGACTATGGATACACAGGAAAACTTGTAATCAATACAATGATTCCCGAAGGTTCATCAGCCGTATTCACAAATGTTGGCGGTGAAGGTAAAGAAAGCTTGTCGGGCGGAGCAAACTATCCCAATGCCGATAAAGCAGGAACCGACCACGAACAGGGCAACTGGAGACTTGAACTGTCGCCAAAAAGAAGCTCCAAGGATGATATCTTCCTCAACTCTATGTATGTAACAGACAGAGAAAAGAATCTTCCCGACCTTCCGATGACAAAGTTCTATGAAGGGTCCTTTGTTGGTGTAACTGTAATGGACAGGATAGTTCTCTTCTCAAAAACAAGAGATTTGGTTAATCAGAACTTCACTCTCACTGTGCCATCTTCAGAATATGCAAAAATGTGCGTTCTTGTAACAGATGTATCTGTCGGAAAATGGCAAGTGACAGGTGCAGGTGAATCCTTTGTATATGAAGTTAAGGACGGAGAAAATACAATTTATGCAAGACTCGGTCAGGGGCAATACACCTTCACAAAGGTTGATGATTCTACACCTGCTCAGCAATTTGAATATCCGAGAGATGAAAGAACGCTTCGTACCGGTGATGTTTTAGTATTCAACCAGACCCAAAAGAGATTCAGTTATACAGTAGATCCAACAATAGCAAAAGACGGTCAGCCCTATCTTTCTGAAGATGACTTCAGAGAACTTGGAACAACCGTCACAGTAAATGGCAGTCAGATTACTCTTGCAAACGAAGTAAGTTCGGTTGTAATGACCGTCGGAAGCACCACGGCAACCAAATCGGGAGCCCCCTTTGAACTCACATCTGCTCCATTCGTTGCAGACAATGGCAAGGTCTACATCAATCCTCTCGACCATAACCGTATTTTAGGTCTTACCACATCCTACGATTCATTTTCAAGAATTCTGAGATTTGTTAAGATGTCAAGTCCCACCGATTTCCAAAATGCTCTTGATATAACAAGAATTGTAGAACCCGTTGGCTACACTGCATCTTCAACAGACGGAAATGACGTTTCCGGTGCATTTGACTATAGCTACAAGACCCGTTGGTCTGCACAAGGTGTCTTTGAATATATCATCATAGATTACGGCACAAAAATAGATTTTGAGAAATTCTATATTTCCTTCCTTGAAGGTGATCTCAGAAGAGAAGTTTTTGAAATTCTTGTATCAGATGATGGTATGGACTTCACCGAAGTATTCAGAGGCGAATCAAACGGTAAAACTGCCGAGGTTGAAGAATTCCCCGTTAACGGTTCCGGAAGATATGTTAAGATATACTGTCACGGTAATAACCTTAACTCATGGAACTCCATAACGGAAGTTATTGCTTTGAGAAAATAATAGAAAGGGAGAAAATCATGAAAAAAATACTAACATTATCATTTGTAATATTGGCATTGGTAATTGCCCTTTCTGTAAACGTGTCCGCCGGATCTTCCGGCGTGACACTCGACAGTGCAGTGACCTATGCTCCCATGGGAACAACTGCAATGGTCTATGCAAGTGACAATACAGGTATGGCAACATATTTTGTTTATACTACAAACGGTGAAGATTCTCAGGAGACCGACGAACTTTCCTATAAAGCACCAATATCTTACGGTATAAACGAAATTTATGTCACGGCTTACGATTCTGACGGCGACGTTGTGGGAGTTTCGGAGATTATTGAAATCATCGGTAATGAGTATAAAGATTTTCAGACACTCTCGCTTCTTGATATTGATACTAAAGCACCGAATTTCAGAACAAATCAGGGTTCTGCAGGTGATGTATCGACCATTTTGTCCGAAGCTCTTGACCTTTCCGGAGACGAAGATTCTGAAAATGCATCTCACGGAAAAGTGGCTCATCTTAAATCTGAAAACCCTGCGAATGAGGGAAGTTCACGCTATGCCGATCTTGACCACTGGAGTTCCCGAAGTGCCTTCGATGCGCCATATAAAAGCGGAAAGAACGTAATGATGTTTGATTTTGATATTATGCCTCTCAGTGTTGACAAAGATAGTAGACTTTTGAGAACCCGTTATAACAACGATAGTGCAAACTCATATCCCTTTATCTTTAAAACAGACGGCACAGTTCAGGTTGCAACATCTGTAGATGAAACATATGTATCAAACAAAATCACTCCTGTGTTTGATGCACCACTCGGAAAATGGCTGAATATTCAGATCGTAATTGATGGTGTGAGTGAGCAAGTAATACTCATAGCAGACGGTGTTGTATATTCTTCCTTCGGGTTTGACACAGCAACAACTGATAGAAACAAATTGGATTTTGCAAAAACCTGTGCTAATTCATATATAATGTTCTGTGTTGAAACCGGCGGTATGGGCGGAGCAGGAAAGTGTAACGAATTCTATGTTGATAACATTGCCTGCAAATCAACAAATCAACTCATAAGATATGAATTTGAAGCATATGCACAAAAAGGTGATGACTCATATGAACTAAACGCTTTCCCCCTTGATGGTGCAAGTGTTGTCATCGAATTTTCACAGGATATGGAAGAAATTCTGAAAGAAGATGTTATCTTCAAGGTGAATGGAGAGGAAAAAGACTTTGACTTTTCCTTTGATGAGGGAATGGATGTTATAATCATCACACCCATTGGTGAATTTCTGGGAAGAGAAAACTGTATAGTTTCATTCCCCGAGGCAAGAACCGCTCTTGGAGCAATGGCATCAGGCGATGATTTTGTTGAACTCACCGTTGATTTTCCGCCTTGTGCAATCACAAAATGTGAAACAGATTCTGTTGTACCCGGTGAATATGCAACCTTTGATGTTGAAGTGAGAAATCTTCTCTCTGATGATAAGGACGGAATCATCATTGTGGGTCTGTACAAAGACGGCGGTCTTAAGAGAGTCGGCACAACACCTGCATACTGCAACGGTGAGGATGAAAAGTCCGGTCAGGTGTCCGTAATGATTCCTGAAGACTACAACGAAGAAGATTATGATATGATTGCATATTATGTATATCAGAATTCTCTCTACGTTATAGATTTCATAGAAGTTGAAGCGTAAAAGAAATATTATTGACAACGGAAAAATTCTATAAATACATAGAATTTTTCCGTTGTTTTTTTATAATATGGACAAGACAGAAAAACAATTTTTTATAAAAATTTGATATAAATGTACAATAAGTGGCTATTTTATATATTGATTGTCACCGGATTAATATGATATAATCCGTATATGATTAAGTTGATTACATGTAAATTTTAAGAAGATGAAAAATATGGCAAAAAGATTTTTATCATTATTTGTAGCGCTTATGCTTTTGTCATCAATGTTTGTTTTTGATGCAAGTGCAGAGGGCACAATCACTCTTTCACTTCCGGACGGATATGAAAACTGGGTATACTACAGTTCAAATTATTCTCCTTACACACTTGCCGGAACTGATGTTGTGGTACGTGCAAACGTAACCTTGGAAGAAGGACAGGAAATTGTTTATTTCTTAAACGGTGAAGAAGCAGGATCAGCTGATAAAGTCGGAGATTTTGCTTTCACAAGCGTTGAAGGAACAAATGTAATGCAGGCAAAGGTTATGGAAGGGGACACAGTTGTTGCAACTTCAAACACAATCGAAAAAGTGTTCACTCCTCTTGTAAAAGGAACAACTCTTTATTCCCACGACCTTTCAGAATACGGAAACAAAATGTTCATCTATGGTCAGCAGACCTTTGAAAGCTTTGTGCCGGACCCTGCTGTTGAAGAACCTGATGAAAATACCCAAAATGTTATGAAAATAACAAAGCCCCAGGGAACAAGCATCAATGCAGATTTGATGCGTATAGACCCCAATGGTGCCACATATGGTGACTACTATACCCTGGCAGAAACAGGAAGCGGAATCATAAAAATTGATTACCGGATATATGCAGAAGGCAGCGGAGATAAAATAGATTTGGGAAATATCTGGTTTGGTTGCGGATCAGATACAAACAAGAATAACTATACACTCTATGCAGACGAACCAAGCGGAGCAATAAACGGTGCCGCAAGAATGAGAAGCAAAATTCTTCCCACAGGCAAATGGGTTAATGTCAGCATTATAGTTGACAGCGACAGAAATGTATATGATGTAACAGTTGACAACGTTCAGGTAACATCAGGAAGATCATTGTGTGCAACTCATCCTGATTCAGATGACAAATATCTGAAATCATTTGTTCTCCCTTCACCTCTTTCAACAAACAGAGACCTTGTGTACTATCTCAAGGATGTAAACATCTACAAATGCACACCGGCAGGAATAACAGTTTCTCCCGTTTGCAAAGATGCAAAAGTTGTTGCAGGTTCAAAAGTTGTGATTGACACAACATCAACCTACGAAGACGGCACAGTTGTATACTATTGCAACGGTGTTAAATATGAAGACAACATTGTTGTAGCATCAGCCGGCACAAACACAGTTTATGCTGAAGTTTTGACCGAATCGGGAAATGTTCTCGGAACATCAGAAGCTGTAACTTTTGAAGCATATGTCGATGAATTTACCACTGCATATACTGCAACAGGTATGGCAAATTACGAGAGAAAAGCTACAGGTGTAAGTTCATCTATTGCAGATGAACATGAGGAATTTGCTGATGATGAAAAACATGGTTCTGTAATTAAACTTTCATCCTACAAAGGAGAAGAAGAGAAGGCATCTGCTAATATTAAAACAAACCGCAGACCTTTTGTTGGCGTTGAAGATATGGAAAGACTTTATGTTCACTCCATAGATGTATATGTTGACAGCCTTGCACAAACCAATTTTGGTATTGCCCCCACATTCTATGTTAACAAAGTTAACGGAACTGCAAGAGTAGAAAAATGGCCCGGTTTATTCTCTTTCTCACCCGATGGAACTCTTTCTATAGTAACCGAACTTCAGTCAAACTTTGTTACTGCCAGCAAATCAAAGAAAATCCCATACAACAAAGGTCAGTGGTACAACATAAAGGTTGTGTATGACCCTCTGTATGGTTCATATGCTCTGATGGTTGACGATGTTGTACATTCCGTATTGGATACAAGTGCAACAATGGGCGACGCGACAAACGACTGCAGCCCCACACTCAATGGCTATAATATAAATGCAAACTTCCTCTATTTTGATATGACTCTTAACAGTTCAAGCGGAGATAATGATGCAAACGTTGTATATCTTGATAACTATCAGGCAGGATATTCAAAAGTTCCTGTAGGTCATTCCAGGATTGACTATATCAATAATGAAAAGCTTGTGACATCAAGAAATGAAATTACAGCAAATGATGATCTCACAGTAAAATTTGTTGCTGTAAAAGGTGAATACGACAGAGTTCTTTGTGTTGCAACTGTTATAGATGATAATGGAAAACTTGCATCTGTTACAACCAAAGTTGTGACATTTGATGAAGATGAAACAAAACCGGTAGGTCTCACACTTCAAGACCTTCCTTCAGACATTGCAGACGGTAACTATACTGTAAATGTAATGCTCTGGAATGCAGATGTTCTTAAACCGATTGTTTCAAAAGTTGTTATGCCATAATAACTGACATGTTGGAAACTCCATATATTTTGAATAACGGTCAGAACGACTATTGATGTTCTGACCGTTGTTTTGGCATTATGAAATCTGTGATAAATTGTAGTTTGTCGGGGACGTATCAGCTAAATTTTGCAACAAGTTGCAAAGCTAAATTATTGCTTCGCAATAGCTAAATTGCTTCATTGAAGCAGCTAAATTAAATTTGCCAAAGTCAAGCTGCCCGCAGGGCAATTTAGCTCCCG
>JAZQJX010000039.1:0-29718 GCA_045541875.1 Clostridia bacterium
TGATCTGTTTCTTCACGAGTTGCTCTTTCTTGGCACGCAACTCCATCATTTTTGCTTCGATAGCAGGAAAGTCGCTATCCTTGATTACCTGACCTTCGGCAGGCAGAACGTCGTAATAGAAACCGTTCTCAATAGCCGGTCCTATACCAAACTGAATGCCCGGATAAAGTTCCTGCAGAGCCTCAGCCATCAAGTGGCTGGAGGTGTGCCAGAAGGCGTGTTTGGCCTCAGGGTCGTCCCACTTGTGCAACTTGATAGCCGCATCTTCAGTAATCGGATAATTCAACTCAACGATCTGGAAACTATTCTCCCTTCCCTCTAGGGAAGGGTCGGGGTTAGGCTTCCCTATACTTGCGCAAAGGATATCCTGTGCCAGACGTGAACTGATACTTTCTGCTACCTGTAACGGGGTAACGCCGTTTTCATACTCCCGAACACTATTGTCGGGGAAAGTGATTTTTACCATATTGTTATAAACTTACAAATGTTTATGCCCGGCTGACCACAAGATTTTGCTCGCAAAATAATCGTTCGAGCAAAGAGAGATAAGAACTGCCTGCACAGGCGGATATGTTTTTAGTTGTGATTCTTTGTTTTTTTGCTTTCTCTTATTTCAGCAACTCTTCTATCTGCTCATGCTCGGGGTCATGCGCTACGATCGTGCCGTCGCGACTGATAAGCACGGTATGCGGTATAGAGGTTATGCCGTAAGCCCGATTGCCTTCATCGTTGTTGTCACGCAGTTGAGGCCACGTGAGTTCAAGATCTTCCACTGCCTTCAGCCACGCCTCTTCGCTCTCGTCCACCGACACACCGACTACTGCCAGACGGTCAGCATGCTCGGCAAGCAGTTGCTTTATTCCGGGCATTGAACGACGGCACGGACCGCACCAACTTGCCCAGAAATTAAGGACAATGGGTTTCCCGATAAAGTCATACAGTTTAACCTCATTTCCGTCTGCATCATACACTGTGAAATCAGGTGCTGATGGTTTTTGATTTTCTTCTGTTTCATCTTTTTCCTGTTGCTCTACCGAAAGTTGATCGGGCGATTGCGACTGTCCAAGTTGAGAGTACAGTATATATGCCCCGCCAAGCAAAACTGCAAATGCAAGAATAAGTATTATCAGTGTTTTCTTATTTTTCATAGTGCCTCCTAACTGAGCAGATTCATAAGTTGCCCCAGTGTTCCAGTTGCCATCATAATACCGATTATAACAAGCAGACTGCCGCTTATAAGGTTGATGATTTTGTAATTTCTCTTAATCAGATTAAATACTGATTTGAGATAATCAATCAATACAGCACTTAGTATAAACGGTATCCCAAGTCCCAATGAATAACTAAGGAGCATCATCATTCCTTCTATTGCATGCCCTTGCCGGGATGCCAGCATAAGTGCCGAACCCAAGAATGCTCCAACACAAGGAGTCCAACCTACGGAAAAAGCAATTCCGAAAAGCATTGCAGAGAAAAAGCCCATATTATCAGTTTTAACATTGTGCTTATTTCCCGTAAAGATGTTCAGGTTAAACACTCCAAGAAAATTCAGCCCGAAAATTATCACAATCAGCCCCGAAATAATGTTTACCGCAGTCTGGTATTCACGAAAGAAACTCCCCACTGTTCCTGCCAATGCTCCAAGTATTACAAAAACAACGGTGAAACCTGTTACAAATCCGAAAGCACCATTTAATGTTTTTGCAGTGGTTCTTTCTTTGCCTCCTGCAAAATATGAAATGTATATGGGAAGCATCGGAAGCAGACAAGGTGATATAAAGGTGATAATCCCTTCAAGAAACGATATTAAATATTGCATTATTTTTCACTTCCTTTATGTTCTTTGGCAAGATACTCTTCTGCCGAATGAACTGCCATTGCACCATCTGAAACAGCGGTAACCACCTGACGAAGTTGTTTGGTTCTGATATCGCCGACGGCATACACGCCGGGAACGCTCGTCTTTGTTGTTTCATCTGCAATGATGTATCCGTTCTCGTCCAAATCAGGCTCGCCACCGAGAAAACCGGTTGCAGGTTTTCTTCCAACACTTACAAATACACCGTCACAATCAATTATACTTTCTTCTCCTGTTTTGATATTTTTAATCTTAACACCTGTTATTTTATCTTCATGCAAAAGTTCTGTAATTGTACTATCCCATTTAAACTCCACATTTTCTGCATTCATTAAAGGCTCATGGTAAATTCTGGTTGCCCTTAAAGTGTCTCTGCGATGAACAATAATAACCTTTTTTGCAATACGGCTGAGAAGAATTGCATCTGCCGCTGCAGTATTTCCACCACCAACCACAACAACCGTTTTGCCCCTGTAAAACATTCCGTCACAGGAAGCACAATACGCAACACCTCTTCCCACAAGTTCAGATTCCTTTTCGATACCAAGTTCTCTCGGATTTGCTCCTGCGGCAAGCACAACTGTTTTTGCGAAAAATGTTCCTTTTGCAGTTTCTATTTCCTTTGGATTTGCAGTAAGATTTACTCTGACTGCTTCGCAATTTACACTTTTTGCGCCAAAGCGTTCTGCCTGCTTTTTCATTTTATCGGCAAGAGAGAACCCATCAATACCATCTTCAAACCCGGGATAATTGTCAATCTGATGCGTAAGTGCCATTTGTCCGCCTGCTGAAAACTTTTCAAGAACCAAAACATTAATTCCGGCTCTTGCAGCGTAAAGTGCTGATGTATAACCACCAGGACCTCCGCCGACTATTATCATATCGTAAACTATATCTTTATTTAAAACTGCCATGTTATCATCAGCCCCTTTCCTATGTTAAATATATTATATATTATAGTTTTTTTATTATCCGTGATGTTATCACAGAATTATGAGTACAGTTTGGAGTCGTGGCTGTTTTTGTTATACGGTCATATTCATACTCCGTCACATTTTCTTTTGACCAGAGTATTTGATGAGAGAACAAAATAATTCTTCGACTTAAACCCAACACCACTACCTGCTATATTATATTCCATTATATGTTCATTGTCAAATTCATCAATGGGTTTAATTATATCAAAACTCCGCTATACTATATGAAAGGAAAGCACAAAATTCAAGAAAGCAGGCTGAGTCTGCACCCAAGTCGCGAGCGTAATTTGATATACATCTTATCTCGCGAACTAAATTCCAGAGTAATTTCCTATACAGCAAGAAAAAGACGTTATCCCAAAATTTGAGATAACGCCTTTTGTGCTTTATTTATATGTTTATTTATTAATATATTTTGCAACTTCTTCTGCAACAAGTCTTGTGAGTTCATCAAGACTAAGTCCCGGAGCCTGAGGTGCGCCGCCTGCTTTTCCGTCACTTGAGAAAAGTTTCATTTTCTTTGAAGTTTCAAGTTTTACTGCTTCAACTGCAGCAGGAATAAGGTCGATGAGACCTTTGTCCATGCTATGGAATTTTTTGAATTCTGCTTCAACTGCTGCAACGTTTATGTCTGTGAAGATGTTAACTTTGCTGATACCTTCCTGAATTGCCTTTCTGAAATCGTCATCAGTAAGACCTGAACCGCCGTGAAGAACCAGAGGAACATCCACTGTATTTGCAATTGTGCGGATTCTTTCAAAGTCAAGTTTCGGGGGGAGTTTGTATGCTCCGTGGGCATTGCCGACAGCAATTGCAAGAGCATCAACACCTGTTTTTTCAACAAAGTCTTTTGCAAGTTTGGGATCGGTGAAATATTTTGAAGGATCATCCAGGTGATGACTTCCTTCTGCTGAGCCTTCGTTGTCACCAACATGGCCAAGTTCTCCTTCGATTGTTGCACCGTAGGAATGGGCAATATCTGCCATTTCCTTAACTTTTCTTACGTTTTCTTCATAAGAATCTGTTGAGCAGTCATACATAACTGAACTGAAACCAAGTTTCAATGCTTCAATACAAGTGTCATATGTAAGACCGTGGTCAAGGTGTACAACAACAGGAACAGATGCTTTCTTTGCCATGGGGATAAGGTAGTAGGAAACTTCCTCAAGGGGACCATAGGGAAGAAGAACTTCCGCTGTACCCATGATAACAGGGGATCTTGTTGCCTCTGCCGCATTTATGATACCACGGGCAAGTTCTAAGTTTACTGCGTTGAAAAGACCAACTGCATAGCGGTTTTTCTTTGCAGGAATAAGGACTTCATTCATATTAACTAACATAGTCTGTATCTCCTTACATAAAAAATCTTATCATAATAATACCACAGAAATATCTGATTGTCAACGAAAAATTTAGTTTTTTCTGTTTTTTTGTGATTTTTTTTGTGGTTTTCGCAAAGTTTTGTTGTTTTTTTCTTTAATTTGTCACTATTTTCAGGTCAACACCATATTTTTCTTTGAAATATTTTTTGTTTTCTCCCCTATGACCTATTGCCTGAGAAACTTTTTGAGGCAAGGTTTTATATTCAAAAACTTTTAAGTTTGAATTATTATCTCTTTTCCAAAGAAGATATGCTTTCTCAATTTCGTCCCGCATCATTTTTGAATATACAAGTTCTGCAAAGGCTTCGTGATAGGGACCTTTCACAGTTTCTCTGTTCACTCCGTCGGTAGTCTGAAGTCCGATTCTTAAAACTGTGATGTTTCTGTCTTTGAAAAATGATGCAAGTTCAGATGCAAGATTTACGGCATCGTCAAGTTTTTGAGGAGAGTATTCCCCTTTTTCATACATTTCAAAAAGATGTGTTCCTTCCATAACAAGAGTTGGATATATTCTCACGCAATCAGGCGAAAGAGATGCAATTTTTTCTGCAGTCATTTTTGATATTTCAAAACTGTCACCCGGAAGTCCCGTCATCATCTGAAGACCAAGTTCCATCTCATATTCCTTTATGAGTTTTGAGGCGTTTTTTACATCCTCAAAACTGTGTCCCCTGTTTGAAAGGCAAAGAACTTCTTCATCTGCTGACTGAACACCAAGTTCCACAGATGTCATACCATAATTTTTGCAGATGGAAAGAATTTCCGGACTTATGCAATCGGGACGAGTTGAACATCTGATTCCGTCTGCTCTTTTTTCTTTGACATATTTATGTGCAACCTCAAGAAGAGATATCATACTTTCTCTTTCAATGGCGGTGAAACTTCCGCCGAAAAAGGCAATTTCAATGTGGCACTCTTCCCTTTTATTTCTCTTTTCTATTGTTTCAAGATGAGAATCTATAATCTCTTTTGCTTTTTTGGGCGTCATTTCCTCAGTTTGTCCTGTGATTTTTTTCTGATTGCAAAAAACACAGTCATGAGGGCATCCCTTATGTGGAACAAACACGGGAATGTGGAAGGTTTTTTTCATTATTTTACCTCGTTTTAAAAATGGACTGTAAAATTTCTTTTTTACAGTCCATTCTCATTATTTATGCTTCTTTTTTTACTCTTACTGCTCTTGGTTTTGAAGGTTCAAGAGTCTTAACCTTGCCATTTACCATTTCTTTGGTTACTGTACACTTTGAAAGATTCGGATCAGAGGGTGCGGCAAACATAATGTCGCTCATTGTCTCTTCCATAATGGAACGAAGACCCCTTGCTCCTGTTTTTCTCTCTATTGCCTTATCGGCAATTGCTTCAATGGCTTCTTTTTCAAACCCAAGTTCAACACCATCATAGGAAAGAAGTTTCTGATACTGTTTCACAAGGGCATTTTTTGGCTCTGTGAGAATGCTTATGAGAGCATCTCTGTCAAGGTTATCAAGTGTCACGCTGACACTTAATCTTCCGATGAATTCAGGAATGAGACCAAATTTCAAAAGGTCCTGAGGCTGAATGTCTTTTAAGACTTCACCAATCTGCTTTTCTTTTCCTGATTTAATGTCAGCACCGAAACCAAGCACTTTTTTGCCGGTTCTCTGTTCAATAATCTTTTCGATTCCGTCAAATGCACCGCCGCATATGAAAAGAATGTTGGTTGTGTCAATCTGAATAAATTCCTGCTGAGGATGTTTTCTTCCGCCTTGTGGTGGAACGGAGGCAACTGTTCCCTCTAAAATTTTGAGAAGTGCCTGCTGAACACCTTCACCGCTTACATCACGGGTGATGGAGGGGTTTTCGGATTTTCTTGCAATTTTATCGATTTCGTCAATATAGATAATTCCCTTTTGAGCGCTTTCTATATTATAGTCCGCAGCCTGAATAAGTTTTAAGAGAATATTTTCGACATCTTCACCAACATAGCCTGCCTCTGTGAGAGAGGTGGCATCGGCTATAGCAAAGGGAACATCAATGATTCTTGCCAGAGTCTGTGCAAGAAGAGTTTTTCCCGAACCTGTGGGACCAACCATGAGAATGTTACTTTTCTGAAGCTCGGTTTCATCCTCATCTTTTGCACCTTTTGATATGCGTTTGTAGTGATTGTACACTGCAACCGCAAGGCTTTTCTTTGCCTTATCCTGTCCTACCACATACTGATCGAGGATATTTTTTATATCCACGGGTTTGGGAAGTTCAGAAAGAGAAAATTCGGGTGCAACTTCAAGTTCGCGATAATCATTTTCCACTATCTCGCTGCAGGCTTCCACGCACTCATCGCAGATAAACACATCTCCTGACGGACTGGATATCAGTCTCATGACCATATCCTGAGGTTTTCCGCAAAATGAGCACACAAATTTATCTTTACTTCTATTTGTCATTTACTGAGACTCCTATTATTTTCTTTTTTCTATAACCTCATCAACAAGGCCATATTCTTTTGCCTCTATGGCAGTCATAAAGTTGTCTCTTTCAGTGTCGCGGGTGATTTCTTCAAGAGATTTACCTGTTCTTTCACTGAGAATTGTGTTTAAAGTTTCTTTCATCTTTATAATTCTGTCAGCGTGAATTTTGATGTCTGTTGCCTGTCCCTGCATACCGCCGAGAGGCTGATGAATCATAATTTCACTGTTGGGAAGCGCAAATCTCTTACCCTTAGCGCCTGCTGCCAAAAGGAATGCTCCCATGGATGCAGCCATACCTATGCAGATTGTTGAAACATCACACTTGATGTACTGCATAGTGTCATATATTGCCATACCTGCGGTGATTGATCCGCCGGGACTGTTGATATAGAGACTGATATCTTTATCAGGATCTTCTCCTTCAAGGAAAAGAAGCTGTGCAACAACAAGGCTTGCAGTTACATCGTTTACTTCTTCACCCAAAAATATAATTCTGTCTTTTAAAAGACGGGAATATATATCGAATGATCTTTCTCCTCTGTTTGTCTGTTCTATGACCATTGGTACAAGACTCATAATAGCAATTCCTCCTTGTTTTGAAATTCAAAATTAACTGCCTGATTATTATTTATCTTCAGCCTTTGCTTTGGGAGCGGCTTTCTTGGTTGTGGTTGTTTTTTTAGCGGTTGTTGTCTTTGTTGTTGTTGACTTTGTTGTTTTTTTAGCAGGTGCTTTTTCGCCGTCTGCTTTTTCAGTTGTTTTCTTTGTTGTTGTCTTTTTAGCAGTTGTTGTTTTTGCTGCAGTCTTTTTTGCAGGTGCTTTTGCTTTTGCTGCTTTTGATTTTGAGTTATCTGCAATGAATGCTACTGCTTTTCTTATCTTAAGGTCTTCTTTCATGGATTCTTTTTCGTTATCACCGATGAGAGTTTTAACTTTGTCAAGTTCCATGCCGTACATTTCTGCCATTGTTTTGAGTTCTTCTTCAACATCAGCATCTGTCACTTCAACTTTTTCTGCTTTTGCAATAGCCTCTAAAACAAGGTTTGATTTAACCTGAGTTTCAGCCTGATCTTTGAACTGTTCTTTGAATGTGTCTACAGTTGTTCCAGTAATCTGCATATACTGTTCCATGTTGAGACCCTGTGAAGAGAGACGATAACCAAAGTCTCTTATCATATCTTCAATGCGGTTGTCAATCATGCACTGGGGAATTTCAACTTCAGATGCTTCTGTTACAATTTCAACGAGTTTGTTTTCATATTCGCCTTTTGTTCTTGCTTCGTTGGATTTGTCAAGTTTTTCCTTGATGCTGTTTTTGTATTCAGCGAATGTTTCAAATTCACTTACATCTTTTGCAAAATCGTCATCAAGTTCAGGATATTCCTTAACTTTGATTTCTTTAACTGTTACTTTGAATACTGCAGGTTTACCTTTTAAGTCTTCTGCGTGATATTCTTCGGGGAATGTAACATTAACTTCTGTTTCAACATTTAATTTTGCACCGATGAGTTGATCTTCAAAACCGGGGATAAACTGACCGCTTCCGATTTCGAGAGTGTGGTTTGTGCCTTTTCCGCCTTCAAAAGCAACACCGTCTACAAAACCTTCAAAGTCGATTGTGGTGATATCGCCTTTTTCAACATCTCTGTCTTCAATGTTTACAAGACGGACATTTTTCTCAGCATCCTGCTTGATCTGAGCATCTATATCTTCTTCTTTTGTTTCATATACAACTTTTTCACATTCGATGCCTTTGTATTCTCCAAGTTTAACTTCGGGTTTAACTGTTACGGTTGCTGTGATAACGAGGGGTGCATCTTCGCCGATTGATTCAATATCAATTTCAGGACGGTCAACAGGATCAATTCCTGCTTCTTTAACTGCAAATTCGTATGCGTCAGGACAAATGAAGTTAACTGCATCTTCATAGAACACGCCTACACCGTAATATTTTTCGATGATCTTACGGGGTGCTTTGCCCTTTCTGAAACCGGGAAGAGCAATCTGCTTTACGTTCTTTTTGTATGCCTTGTCAATTGCTTTTTCAAATGCTTCTTTGTCAACTTCAATTGTAAGTTTGACTGTGTTTTTTTCGATTTGTTCGTTTTTTATAAGTTTCATCTGTAAGAAACCCTCCTGGATAAAATTTTTGACTTTTTTAAATATATATTAACCGGATTTAAAAATCCAGATTATACGGAGTAAATTCCAGAAAATCAGCAGAAACAAGCCGGAATTCTATTCCCTCTGACACTCCTTCAAACGCAGATTTTGCAACCTGACCGTGAAGATGACCGTAGAGGCAACGCTTTACTGAATTTTGGTGAAGTATCTCCCCGATTGAAGGATCAAGACTGCCATCAGACTTAAGGGGCGGAAAATGGAAAACACATATGACTTCTCTTCCCTCTGAAATCTTTTTTCCTTTTTCAAGAGAAAGAGAAAGGCGAATGAGTTCGCGCTCATATATCTTTCTGTCTTTTCCGGTAAAGCCGTCACTTTGAGGAAGAATCCACCCTCTTGTGCCGCAAATGACCTTTTCCTGTGCGATTATGGCATCGTTTTGCAAAAACTCTATTGTGTCAAATGAGTTTTTCAAAAGAAATGCCCTGAGTTTTGAAAGGCTCTCCCACCAGTAGTCGTGATTACCTCTCAGAAGTATCTTTTTTCCGGGAAGAGAATTTAAAAATGCAAAATCCTCTTTTGCCTCGTCAAGATACATTCCCCAGGATATGTCACCGCCCACAATGACGGTGTCATCTTTTCCAACTGTTTTGTTCCATTGGAATTTTATTTTTTCCATATAATTATGCCACGAATTCCCGAACACGTCCATTGGCTTTTCAACCCCAAGCGAAAGGTGAAGATCGCTCATTGCATACAAAGCCATATGTATGTTCCTCCTCCTGAAATAATCATAAAACTACATAACATTCCAACCTAATTTTCAGTTAAAACATATTATATACCATATTTTTCATAAAATCAAGTTGTTAAATGTACAAAAAAATGGTATTATATAGGCAGAAAATTATTAAAAGGGATAATAAAATGAAAATGTTCAAAAGATTATCGGAATTACAAAGTCATATCATACTCTTTTGCCTGCTTATTCTTCTGTCTTTTTTCTCTGTCAGAAACTATAATATACATTATAAGCAAAGCGTGGAAAAAATAAACAGTCAATCAGGAAAAATTACCGCTGAGGCAATTATTAATTCTTTTCCCGAAACAGAGGATGGAGAAACAAAAGCACAGGCAAAAATCATAAAGTGTTCTGTCAAAGATTTTGAAAATCTTAATTTCCTTATGAAATTTCCTGAGGGAAAAGACATAATCTCCTGCGGTGATACAATTTCAGTTACGGGAACCGTTGAAAAAGTTTTTGGTGCATCAAATCCCGGAAGTTTTGACTATAAAGAATATCTCAAATCCTTAAATGTCTCAGGAATTTTCACATCAGATGATGAAAATGTGAAAATCCTGTCACGCCGCGGTTTTCTACTTGATAAGATTTATTCGGTAAGAGACAGATTCATAAAAACATCTGATATGTTTCTTTCACCGTCTGCATCAGGAACTTTAAGAGCCGTTGTCGGCGGTGACCGCACAGATATTTCACCTGATGATGAGGATAATTTTAAAAAATCGGGCGTATATCACATTGTGGCAATATCAGGTCTTCACCTCAGCATTTTTATTTATGCTGCATACGGGGCAATCAGAAGGCTGAATCTTAAGCGCAAATACAAGGCGATACTTTCGGTGATAACCTGTCTTGTAATCGGATGTTTTGTTCTTGTTTTCACAGGATTCGGAGTGTCTCTCATAAGAGCATTTCTAATGTCTTCTATCCTCTCCTTTGCATCCCTTGTGCCAAGGCACTACAGCAGTAAAACCGCTCTATTTCTCACAGGGTTTTTAATGATTATTTTTATGCCCTATTGCTTTTATTCCACATCTTTTGCCCTTTCATTTCTTTCAACTCTCGGTGTGCTTGTTGCATTTGATTTCATAAAATATTTAAAAGAAAGGGACTTTCTCACAATTCTTTGGGGAAATTATCTTGGAACAACATTTTGCGTTTCGGTTTTCACAAGTCTTTTCACCCTGCCTGTGACCGTTGGAACTTTTGGATACATACCTCTCCTCTCATGGATTACCAATGCCTTGATTTTGCCTGTAATGCCGGCTCTTTTGGGTGCAGGCTCGGTTTTTGCCGCCGTGTCCGGATTTGCTCCTTTGTGGATCCTTAAAGCCATATCAGGTTTTATATCGGGCACATATATTTACATATCATGGGTGGTCAAATCCGTTGCACATGTTGAAAAAGCAGTTCTTGACATCTATCCTGCTGACGCTATGTATTTTGGAATAACATTAATATCGTTTATCATACTTTCAAAAATCTTTTTTAAACACGGCATGAAAAAGGCCTTTTGCACTCTTTTGATTTTCGCAGTTGCCCTTGGAGGATTTTTGGTGTATAATAACAGAGACACAGATAACCTTGAAATTGTTTTTGCAGATGTGGGGCAAGGTGAATGTTGTCTCATTAGTCAGGGGAAAACCTCTGTGTTGATAGATTCAGGGACAAGCGGTGAGACTGATTTTTGCACATCATCTGTTGAGGCAATGCTCAGGCATAAAAACATCAAGATGATTGATGCGGCAATTGTGACTCACTACCATTCAGACCACGCAAACATTATGGAAAAACTTTTGTCTGACGGAAAAATCAGAAAACTGATGCTCCCCGAATATTACAACCCACAGGAATCCGAGGCTGAAGCAATAAAAGAAAAACTTATATATGCCGCACTCAGTTCCAACACAGAAATTGTATATGTGAAAAGCGGCGCCGGAATGAGTTTTGACAGTGATATGAAAATAGAATTTCTTCTTCCCGGAAGCGATATGTATTTTGACAACAACAATATGTCCCTTATCACAAGGCTTGTATACGGTGAAAATTCAGTTCTCCTTTGCGGTGATGCAGAAGAAAAAGAAATTGAAAAACTTGCAGATTATGACATTGACTCTGACATCATAAAAATCCCCCATCACGGCGGATACTGTGATAATCTTAAGGATCTGATTGATAAATCATCACCTGAATATGCGGTTATTTCCTGTTCAAAATATAATTTATACAACCATCCCGACAAGAGAGTTCTGAATATCTTGAAAGACGAAAATATCAAAACAAAGAGAACCGACCAAAGCGGTGCAGTCATATTCACTTTGGACAAAGACAGAATTATAAGCGTTAAAGAAATGAGATGAAAATATGCTTAAAATCAAGGAAGATATGAAAAGCGGCGAATATAAAAGTGTCTATCTTTTATACGGCGAAGAGGCGTTTTTGAGAGATTATTACAAAAAGGCTCTGACAGAAAAACTTTTAGACCCTGACCTTGCCGATTTCAACTACAAGGAATATACCATGGACAAGCCCGACACAGAGGATGTTGCCATGTTTCTTTCATCATACCCCTGTATGAGCGAAAAAAAGGTTATCTTTATAAAAGACAGCGACATTTTCTATAAGTGCACAGAATCTGTGAGAGAGGACTGGAAAAAAATCTTTTCAGATGTTCCCGATTATGCAGTAATTATTTTTTCCGAAACCAACATTGACAAAAGAAGTGCCCTTTTCAAGTATGTCTCGGAGCATTACTGCGTTGACGAATTCCCTTTTCAGAAAGAAGTTGACCTCATTAACTGGATTGAAAGATATGCTAAAAGCAAAGGCGCAGGCATCTCAAAAGATGCGGCAAAATATCTTATAGACTGTTGCGGTACATCTATGTATATGCTGAAAAACGAAATTGAAAAACTTGCTTCATACTGCAGTGCAAAAAAAGTTATAACGGAAGAAGACATCGACATATGTTCATGCAAAATGGTTGAAAGCAAAGTCTTTGAAATGCTTGACGCATTTTTGGATAAGGATGCAAAAAAAGGCGGAGAACTTTATGGCGCATTGAAACTTTTGAAAGAGGAACCAATCGCCATAAACAGTGCGGTTTTTGCAAAGTTCAACCAACTGAAAAAGGTTTTGCTGTTTCCAAAAGGCACTCCCGCATCTGTGATTGCAAGAGAGTTTGGCGAAAGGGATTTTCTGGTGAAGATGTGGCAAAGGCAGGCAGACAAAACAAATCTTGAAAAGGTGAATAAGATTTTGGAATTATCTGTCGATACAGACCACAGAATAAAAAGCGGACTTTCAGATTCATGGGCGGCACTTGATGTACTTATTGCGAATATAATTTAACAAAAACAGAGTTGTGAAAAAGAAAATTTTTCACAACTCTGTTTTATTCTTTAAGTATTATTTTATAAGTCCATGACTTTTCATAATTTCTTTTAGTAAATTGAAATTCTTTTCTTCCATTTCATAAAGAGGAAGTCTTAAAATTCCTGCATCAAAGCCCATAAGATTCATGGCAGTCTTTACGGGAATGGGATTCACTTCGCAAAAGAGTGCTTTCACAAGAGTGAAATATTTGAGTTGAAGTTCAGTTGCTTTTTCATAGTCACCGTTCAGACAATGCATACACATTTCGTGGGTATCTTTGGGTACTACATTTGAAAGAACGGATATGACACCTTTTGCACCTATGCTCATCATGGGAACAATTATGTCATCGTTTCCTGAATATACATCAATATTTTCACCGCATCTTGCAATGATATCCACACTTCTTGCAACGTCTCCGCTTGCTTCCTTTATGGCAACAATGTTTTCAACCTTTGAAAGTTTTTCAACGGTTTCCGCCTTTATGTCAGAGCCTGTACGCGAGGGTACGTTATAGAGTATGGCAGGAAGGTCGGTTGATGCGGCAAGTGCCTGATAGTGTTTCTCAAGACCTCTTTGTGTGCTTTTGTTATAATATGGTGCTACCCATAAAAGAGCATCTGCACCTCTTTTTTGTGCTTCCTTATTCATCATTATTGCGTGGGCGGTGTTGTTACTGCCGGTTCCTGCAATAACAGGGATTCTGCCCTTTGAAACGCTCACGGCGCACTCAATTGCATCGAGATGCTCACTATCTTCCAAAGTGGGTGCTTCACCGGTTGTTCCGCAAATAACAAGCGCATCTGTATTTTGTGCAATCTGAAATTCAATCATTTTTTCAAGTGCATCAAAATTTACGCCTTTTTCGTTGATTGGTGTTACAAGTGCAGTTGCAGAACCTTTAAAAATTGTTTTTTTCATACAAAATGCCCCCTTACAAGTTAATTATATTTATGTCGGGTTTCTCAAATGACATTTCTTGATAATATTATAACTTGTCAGGCGCAATTTGTAAAGAGATTTCGGTGTTTTTGAATTATGGGAATTAATTTCATGATGTGTCCTTTTTATGGGACACATCGTTTGTTATTATCTATATAAATCAAAAGATAAAATTCCCGAAGGAGGAAAAATTATGACAAACGTACATACAATTCCTTACATGAGACCATACGGAGTGTGCAACAAAGATGTTCCCGCACTTAAAAGCATTACGAAACCAAGAAAAAAAGTAAGAAAAGAAAATGCAGAACTCATCTTTCTCATAACCTTGCTAACACTCGGAAACATTATTGCAATCTGCAAATCAGCCTCTTTTTCTTTAGGACTTTTCGGATGTTTTCTCGGAAGTGTTTTATTGATTTCACTGGCTGGGATAGTTTTTGGGGCTGTTAAAGGATTATTCAGACGATAAACTGCGTATCCTAATTTGGGATAGGAAAAAATGATTCAGAATTGAGAAATTGAATGCCACCCGGGAAACATTCACGGGTGGCACGACAGCCCGAAGGCGTACAAAGGTACGTCGAGGGTGAGATTAATCAATTATGGACTTTTTTTACATCCCAAAATCATACGAGTTCTGCAAGATCATATATTAATTTTTCTGTCTTTTCCCATCCAAGACAAGGATCTGTGATGGATTTTCCCCAGATGCACTCGCCGATTTTCTGCGCTCCGTCTTCAATATAACTTTCTATCATAAAGCCTTTAACCATTTTCTTGATTCTTTCATCGTGACGGCAACTGTGCATTACATCTTTTGCAATGCGGCTTTGCTGATCGTATTTCTTTCCTGAGTTTGCGTGGTTGGTATCAATGATAACTGCAGGATTTGCAAGATTGGAATTATCGTAGAGTTCACAAAGGGAAATGAGGTCTTCATAGTGATAGTTGGGAAGACTCTGACCGTGTTTGTTGACATAACCTCTTAAGATTGCGTGAGCAAGGGGGTTGCCTTGAGAATGAACTTCCCAGCCGCGGTATATGAAGGTGTGCTTATGCTGTGCGGCAGTTATGGCATTCATCATAACAGAAAGGTCGCCGCCTGTGGGGTTTTTCATTCCCACGGGAATGTCAAGTCCGCTTGCGGTAAGGCGGTGCTGCTGATTTTCCACAGAGCGTGCACCGATTGCAACGTATGCTAAAATATCATTTAAGTATCTGTAGTTTTCGGGATAGAGCATTTCATCTGCACATGAAAATCCTGTTTCACGAAGGGCTCTCATATGAAGTTCCCTTATGGCAACAATGCCTTTAAACATATCGGGTTTTTCGTTGGGGTCGGGCTGATGAAGCATTCCCTTGTAGCCATCGCCTGTTGTACGGGGTTTGTTGGTGTAGATTCTGGGAATTATGAAAATCTTATCTGAAACCTTATCCTGAACAGTTCTGAGTCTTGAAATATAATCTATTACGCTATCCTCGTTATCAGCAGAACAAGGTCCGATGATGAGAACGATTTTTTCTGATTTTCCTGTGAAAATGTCTGCGATTTCTCTGTCTCTTTCTGCAATAAGTTTTTTTATATCCTCTGATACGGGATACATTTCCTTAACCTCCTGAGGGATGGGAAGTTTTCTTTCAAAAATCATATTCATTGTATTTTCCTTCTTTCATAATACTTATTTATCAAACAGTGCCCTTCTTTTTGTGGAAAGGCGCATTTTTTCTTTTAAACCTTCTGTATCCTCGTTGGATATCATACTTTTAAGGGTGTTGCACTCGTCTATAAACCTTTCAAATTGCTCAAGGAGAGCATCCTTATTGAGCATAAAAAGTTCTGACCACATATTTTCGTTTATTCTGGCAATTCTTGTTAAATCTCTGAATGAATCCCCTGTATAATCCACAAGATGTTCGTTATCAGAACAGGTCATAAGTCCTACCGCAATGCAGTGGGTTAGTTGAGACACAAAGCCTATCATTTCGTCGTGTTCTTTTGGTGAAAGAACAGAAACTTTGTTAAATCCCATAACCAAACCAAGGTCTTTGCAGATTTCTATTGCCTCGGGGGTGTTTTTTTCTGTGGGTACAACAATATAGTTTGCACCTTCAAATATTTTATCATCGCTGTTTTCAACCCCATAAACTTCTTTTCCTGCCATGGGATGAGCGGCTATAAATTCAACACCGGGTTTTAAAAGGCTCTGAATTTCATCAACAATACATTCCTTGACACCTGTCACATCGGTTATGAGTGTGCCTTCAGAAAAAAGATGTCCGTATTCTTTTATCCATTGAGTAAACACTTTCGGATAAAGGGCAAAGATTGCAATGGTACATGACCTAACTGCATCTTCATTAACATATGAATACCCTTCGTCTATGAATTTTTCTTTCAGGGCATAATCTATGGCTGAGGGATCATTGTTTATGGCTGTGACATAAAAGCCTTTTTTCTTAAGGGCTTTTGCATAACTTCCGCCAATGAGTCCAAGACCGACAATTAATATTCTTATTTCTTTGTTAATTATCTGCATACTGTGTCACCTTAATTCCTGTTTTTTCTAATATATCAAAAAAATCGGGGAAACTTTTTGATACGGCTTCGCTTCCCTCAATTGTGCCGCCGCAGGTGGTAAGCATCACCGCAAGAGACATTACAATTCTGTGGTCATTGTGTCCGCAAAGTGCCTCTTTCGGAGGATAAAAATCTCCCGGATATACCACGACGGAATCTTCATCCACTCTGACCGAAATACCGAATTTTTCAAGTTCTGTTGCCATGGCTTTTGCTCTGTCGCTTTCTTTTATCTTAAGCCTTGCGGTACCTGTGAATATTGCACCGTTTTTGCAGGCTGCCAAAGCAAAAAGAACAGGGCCGAGATCAGGGCAGTCAGATATGTGAATTGTTGGAGTTCCACGGCTAAGCATATCAAAATACTTATCATAGACTTTATCTCCCTGCAAACTTTCGGGATTTAGTCCCACAACTTTCACATCAGAACCAAGATAGGATAGTGATGCGAAAAAAGCACTGTTGGAATAATCCCCCTCAACTGTAACGTCAGATGCGTTATACCTCTGATTTCCTTTTATGTAGAGGATGCGTTCATCAGACCATACAACCTCCACTCCGAATGTTTTAAGGGCATCAATTGTCAGATTGATATATGACGAACTTTCAATCGGCGCCGTTATGCTTATGGTACTGTCTCCATCAAGAAGGGGCATTATAAACAAAAGTCCGCTTATGAACTGACTGCTTATGTTCCCTTTCACCTTATAGTTTCCGGATTTCAGTTTGCCGCTGATTTCCATGTGATCGTCAAAACATTCAAATCCAAGTTCCTGCTCACGGCAAATATCTTCGTAAACACTCATAGGTCTTTTCAGAAGTGTTCTGCTTCCGTATAGTTTGCTTTTTCTTTTGCCGGTGAGACAAATGGGAACAAAAAACCTCATTGTACTTCCGCTTTCACGGCAGAATAAGTCCACATCTTTTTCTATGTCAAAAGGATTTATACCTTTGATATATACACAATCCCCGTCAATGCGGTACTTTGCTCCGAGGGATTCAAGGCAGTCAAGAGTTGCAAGCACATCTTCCGAAAAAGAAATCCCTCTCACAACGCTTTCACCCTCGCAAAGTCCCGAACATATGAGCATACGGTGTGACATACTTTTTGACGGCGGTGCTTTTACTATGCCGGTTGCCTTTGATTTTTCAATTTTTACTCTCATCTGCTTATGTCACCTCCGATTACACATTTTTGCTGTGAAGTTCCAAAATCTTCTCTGCACATTCTGTGACAGAAGATGCATTGTTCACTGTTTCATCTGCCACATTTTTGTATATGGGATAGCGCTCTTTGTATCTTTTTTCTATGGCTTCTCTGTCTTTTGCAAGAGGTCTGTCCGTTGTTGGCATAAGAAGTTCCAAAGGACGGTCAAGAAAATACAGTCTGCCGTTTTGTTTGAGCAACCGAACACTTTTTTCACTCAAAACTGCACCTCCGCCGGTGGCAATAACATATCCGCTTTTTAAAGATATCTCCCGTACACACTCTGCCTCCCATTTTCTGAACACATCTTCACCATAAAGTGAAAAGATTTCCGTAATGGGCATTTTGTGCTTTTTAACTATCATATCATCGGTGTCTGCAAATTCCATACCAAGTTCTTTGGCAAGTTGTCTTCCAACGGTTGATTTGCCCGATGAAGGCATCCCGATTAAAACAATATTTTGCTTTTTGGGATAAATTTCTCCATAGACTTTTTTTGTCGTGTCTTGGGGAAGGGTTTTTCCCGTAAACTTTTCTGATGCAAAAACCGCCTGAGCACAAAGCATATAAAGTCCGCCTTCTGCCTTTATCCCCTTTTTCATTGCATCGGACACAAGGTTTGTGCGAAGTGGATTATATATGGCATCTATAACTCCCTCAAGGCAAGGGAATTTTTCAATATCTACAGGCACATCATCTGCATTTGGATACATTCCGCAAGGGGTTGTGTTTATAATCACTTCGGCATCAGTATAAGATTCATACATTTCCTCATATGTAATATTGCCGTCTGTTTTTTTTCTGCTGACCTTTAAAACAACGGACGCACCCATACTCTTTGCCACGGCAAAGGCAGTTTTTGATGTTCCGCCAGTACCGAGTATCAGAACTTTTTTTCCTGACACAGAAATGCCCGCTTTTTCTATAAGGGCTTTCATTCCAGCAAAGTCTGTGTTGTCTCCATAGAGTTTTCCGTCTGCGTTTACAATAACATTCACAGCACCGATTTCTCTTGCACTGTCGCTTATGCAGTCAAGATATTTCATAACCGCTTCCTTATAGGGAATTGTAACATTGATGGCTTTGAAATCCTTTGCTTTCATAAAGATTTCAAGGTCTTCTTTTTTTATTTCCTTTAAGACATATTCATAATTTTCTATTTTTTCGTGAATTTCCTTTGAAAAACTGTGTCCCAGTTTTTCACCGATAAGTCCGTATTCCATATTATCTCAACCAATCTGTGCCATACCTTTGAGCAAGCATATCACAAAGAGCAAGTGCTGTGACAGAATCTATTACAATTCTCGCTCTGTGAATTATGGCAGGATCGTGTCTGCCGCTCAAATTCAAGGTTGCATCTTCTTTATTAATATAATCTACTGTTTTTTGTTGTTTATATATGGAGGGTGTTGGTTTTACAACGCAGGAAAAAATAATTGGCATTCCGTTTGTTATACCGCCGTTTATTCCTCCGTTGTTGTTGGTAACTGTCACAACATCTCCGTTTTCCATTTTAAAACTATCGTTTGCCTCACTGCCTCTTTTTTTGGCAAAGTCAAATCCTATGCCAAATTCCACACCTTTTATGGCGGGTACAGAGAAAAGAATGTGAGAAAGAACACTTTCAACAGAATCAAACCAGGGTTCGCCAACCCCTGCAGGAATTCCCCACACTGCGGTTTCTAAAATTCCGCCCACACTGTCACCGTCGTTTGCAGCAAGAAGAATCTCTTCGTGAATTTTATCTCCGCTGTCTTTACAAAGAACGGGAAATTCCATGTTGGAAAGTTCTTTTATGTCTGAAAGAATGTTTCCAAAACCCCTGTCTTTTATGCCGTGACATTCCTTTATGTGAGTGCCGATATAGATACCTTTGTTTTCAAGCACTTTCAGAGCAATTGCTCCTGCGGCAACTATGGGTGCAGTTATTCTTCCGCTGAAATGTCCTCCGCCGCGTTTGTCCTGAAAACCGTGATATTTACATTGGGCGCTATAGTCTGCGTGACCGGGACGCGCAAGGTTTTCAAGGGCAGAATAGTCCTTAGATTTTGTGTCACCGTTTGGAATGAGGATGCAAATGGGGGTTCCTGTTGTCATTCCATTATGCACTCCGCTTACAATTCTGAAAGGATCCGTTTCCTTTCTTGCAGTGGAAATTCTTCCTTTCGGACGGCGAAGAGAAAGTTTTTGGGCAATATATTCTTCATCAATTTCTATTCCGGGGCTTAGTCCGTCTATGACAATGCCGATTTCCTCTCCGTGGCTTTCACCGAAAAGTGTGACTGAAACGCTTTGTCCAAATGTGTTTTTCATCTGGAATTCCCCCCTTTTGCAATCAGAGCAATTCTGTCTTTTAAACTGTCACATTCAATGGATTTTATTTCAAAACTTCCGAGTCTGTCAGAAAAAACTGCGCTGACCTTTCCGTCTTTCACTTTTTTGTCGTGAGAGATTGCCTTTGACACCGAATCTATGTTGATGTCTGCTTTGGTCGGAAGAGAAAGTTTTTCCAGAACGGGAATGAGACGTGCTTTCAGAGAATCCGAACACATTGGAATCATTCCAAGTGCCACACACTCACCGTGATAGAAAAAAGAAAATCCTGTTTCTTTTTCTATGGCGTGGCCGATTGTGTGACCGAAATTCAGGATTTTGCGAAGTCCCATTTCTTTTTCATCCTGTTCTACCACTGACTTTTTAATGTTCAGTGATTTTATGATAATTTCGTCAATACTGTCCATAGGTTCATTTTTTTCAAGTATTTCAAAAAGTTCTTCATCGCAGGTTATTGCCATTTTAACTGCCTCCGAAAGACCGTTTGAAATCTGCCTTGAGGGAAGGGTTTTTAGTACATCCGGATCTATTAAAACCTTCGACGGCTGATAAAATGCTCCGATTATGTTTTTATATCCGTCAAGGTCAACTGCCACCTTTCCGCCAATGGATGAATCAATCTGAGATAAAACCGTTGTGGGGATGTTATAAAACTCAATTCCCCTCATATATGCACTTGCCACAAATCCCGAAAGGTCTCCCACAACGCCGCCGCCGACTGCAACCACACAATCGGAACGGGAAAACCCATAAGAAAGCATTTCCCTTAAAAGGGTTTCAAAAGTTTTTAAATTCTTGCTTTCCTCACCCTGGGGAATTATGAAAATGTGTCCGTCTCTGCATTGGTTTAAAATCTCTTTGGCGTATTCTTTCGGAACGCCTGAATCTGTGACTATGAAAACTTTTCTTTGAAGATTAATCTCCTCTGAGGCTCTTTTCAAAATGCCACTTTCAACAACTATATCATAACTGTCTTTTCCAAGATTCATATGTATGTTCATTTTATATCCACCTCATCGGATAATAGTTTTTCGCTGTAATATTTCCCTGCCACCTTAACAGTGTCACAATATTCAGAAAGTTCGGAAAGCATCAGTTCTCCGATTTTTCCTGAAATGTCTCCCTCTGCTTCCACATAGAAATAATACTGCCAGTTTCTTCCCTTTATGGGACGGCTTCTTAAGGCATTCATATTAAATCCGTATCTGCCTATGATGCTGATAGCCTTTGCAAGGGCGCCTGCTTCATTATTGACTGTGAAAAGAAGAATGAAATTTGTGTGAGATGCAGGAACGCTTTTGTTTTCGGATTTTGAAAATACTGCAAAACGGGTTGTGTTTGTATTGCTTGTGTTTATGTGATGATCAATGACTTCCAAATTATATAATTTTGCGGTTTCCCTGCTTGCAATTGCCGCAACTGTTTTGTCGCCCTTTTCAGAAACCGACTGTGCCGCCATGGCTGTATTCGATGTCTGAATGGCAGCAAACCCTTTTTCGGAAATATAGCCTGAGCATTGGCTGATTGCCTGAGGATGGCTTATGACAGTTTTAATATCTGAAAGATGAGCACCCGGAACACCCAGAAGATTGTGAGTGATTTCAAGGTCATATATTCCTGTTACAAAAAGCGAACCCTCAAACATAAGGTCGGTTACCTGGGCTACTTCTCCTGCATAACTGTTTTCAATGGGAAGTACAACACAGTCGCACTCTCCCTTTACAACCGATGCATAACTTTCCTCGAAACTTGTGTAGGAAGTAAGGTTGCCATCAGGGAAAATTCTCTTTGCGGCAATGTGGGCAAATGCACCTTCAACACCTGAATAGGCAATTCTTGCACCCTCTAAAAGTTTATGCTGATAACTTTTTGATATATCCATTGTGCTTTTCAAAAAGTTTATGTAGAAGGAGCGAAGTTCAATGTCTTCCACCAAAAGAGAATTGTTCTTTATTACTTCTTCTTCTCTTTTTGCATCAAAAATCGGAAGACCGTGTTCTCTTTTGTGCTCTGCAACAAGTTTTGAAGCATTCATTCTCTCCACAAAAAGTCTTGCCATTTCCCTGTCTGTCTTATTTATTATTTCTCTTGCAGTCTGAAGTTTATCCATGATTACCTCCGAAGTTAACAGTGTTAACTTTAATGAATTAAGACTATTATATCACAAAATATAATTTTGTCAACATAAAATATGTAGTTTTATCAAAACTGTTGCTTATTTGTACAATATGTGATACAATATTTTCGTGTATCACTAATCTTTTAGCGAGGTTATATAAATGGAAGATTACGAAGGCTATGAAACCGTCAGACAAAAGTTAATCATTTCAGGAATATCAGAAATTGAAAATCACGGAATCGCTGATTTTTCATTGCGGAGAGTTGCATCAAACTGCAATGTTTCCTGCGCCGCCCCCTACAAGCATTTTAAGGGAAAGGAAGATTTCATAAAAGAGATTGTATCCTACATTCATTCAAGGTGGCTTCTTTTGCAAAATCAGATTGAAGAATTTTTCAAAGATGATTTAAAAAAGCAACTGACAGAAGTTTGTGCATCCTATGTTAAATTCTGGATAGCAAACCCAAACTTCCGCTCTGTTCTCACCCTCAAGACCAAAGAGTTTGAAATCGAAAGCGAATTTTCAAAAATCACGGATACCATCTGCACACTTGTAAAAAAATGCTGCACTGAATTCGGTGTGTCAGAAAGTGAAACCGAGCATAAATGCTATGTTATCTGTTCTTTGGTGTATGGGGCTGTTCTTATGATTGACAACGGTGATATGGACGGAGAAAAAACCATTATGATGCTCAAAAAAAGTATTTTGAAAGAATTTTAATTTTTTTGCAACCTTTTACCTGCCTTGCAGGTATTATGTATGAAAAAAGACAAAGGAGAATAATTATGAAAAAATTATTGGCACTTATTTTAGCAATTTCCATTGTGGCATCTTTTGCTGCATGCGGTAAAAAAGATGAGGTAAAAAATGAAACATCAAAACCCTCACAATCAGATAAAATTACGGACTCCTCTGTTGAGGAAACTGTAGATTCATCAGCCGAAGATGTTGTTGATGAGACTGAAAAAGGCGAAGAAAAAGCAGAGGAAACAAAGCCTGAGGCAAAACCCGAATCCAAACCTGAGGTTAAGCCCGAAACAAAACCCGAGGCAAAGCCCGAGGTAAAACCTGAAACAAAACCTGAAACAAAGCCAGAAGCAACACCCGAGGCAAAACCTGAGGTAAAACCCGAATCCAAACCCGAAGAAAAACCCAAAACAGTCGGAAACATTCTTTTGGCAGATTTTAAATCAAAAGCATCCACAATGAGCACCCAGGCAATTGCAGATGCACTTTTAACAAATCCCGTAATTCCCTTTGGCGGTGCGTCAATGAGCGTTGAACCCGGATTTTTGAACGGTTTTGATAATGCAGAGATTAAAGGATTTTCCGAAGGATATATGTTTGCACCTATGATTGGTTCTATCCCCTTTATCGGATATGTATTTACACTTGATGCAGATACAGATGCATCCTCTTTTGTGGCAAATCTCAAAGCAAACGCAAACAAAAGATGGAACATCTGCACAGAGGCAGATGAAATGATTGCAGGAAACGTTGGCAATAAAGTCTTTTTTGTAATGTGTCCCGCATCTTTTGATGAAGAATAAAATCTGAAAATTAACCTATACTGCGGGAAGGAATTTTAAATCTTTCCCGCAGTTATTGATTTTGCCCGTTTTTGAAAGGAGGAAACACCTTGCTTTTTTCAAGTTTATCTTTTCTTTTCTATTTCCTGCCTGCTCTTTCAATTGTATATTTCATCTCGCCAAAACCCATGAAGAACACTGTTTTACTTCTGTTTAGTCTTTGCTTTTACGGTTGGGGCGAGCCAAAGTATCTTGCTTTGATGATAACAACAGTTCTGACAGGATATGTTGGTGCTATTTTAATTGAAAAATTCAGAGATAAAAAACTGTCAAAAGTTTTTCTCGCCCTCTCGTCAGTTATAATACTGTCTTTCCTTTTATATTTTAAGTATGCAAACTTTTTTGTTGAAAACTTTTCGCGTGTTACCGGCATAGAAGTTAAGGCTTTGAATGTTGTTCTTCCGATAGGAATAAGTTTTTATACCTTTCAGATACTCAGTTATGTTATTGATGTGTACAGAGGTGATGTGAAATCCCAGAAAAACCCCCTTACTCTTGCAACGTATGTTGCACTTTTTCCGCAACTTATTGCAGGGCCTATTGTAAGATATTCCGATGTGGAATCTTCTCTCATAAGCCGTACTCATTCCTTTGAAAAAATTTCAGAAGGGTTCAGACGTTTTATTGTCGGTCTTTCGAAAAAGATTATTGTGGCAAATACACTGGGTGAGTTATGCGAAGTGTTTTATCAGTCCCAGGATAAATCAGTCTTGTTTTTCTGGCTGTATGCAATTGCCTATATGCTCCAGATATATTTTGATTTTTCGGGGTATTCCGATATGGCAATAGGTCTTGGAAAGTTTTTCGGATTTGACTTTATGGAAAACTTCAACTATCCCTTTATTTCTTCAAGCATCACGGAATTCTGGAGAAGATGGCATATATCTCTTGGCTCCTGGTTCAGAGACTATGTGTATATCCCCATGGGCGGAAGCAGAGTTGGCAGAAAAAAACTGATTATAAACATCCTCACAATCTGGTGTCTCACAGGTTTCTGGCACGGTGCCGCATGGAACTTTGTGATATGGGGACTTTTCTTTGCACTTCTTCTTATGATTGAAAAACTGTGGCTGAAAGAATGGCTTAAAAAATCTCCTGTTTCAGGAAGAATATATACCCTCTTTTTTGTAATTATAAGTTTTGTTATTTTCAGCGGTTTGTCTGCATCAGACATTTTCATGAAGTTAAAAGGAATGTTTGCAATATCTGAAATTCCTTTTATATCAGATGAATTTATTCACTATTTCAAAAGTTATTTTACAGTTCTCCTTATTGCAGTTATTGGTGCAACTCCCCTTTTCAAATCCTTTAAGGAGTGCTTGTACAAAAAGAGATTCACAAAAGTTATTATGGAGTTTTCCGAGATTCCGGTTTTATTGATTCTTCTTGTCATTTGTGTTTCATATCTTGTTGACGGCTCATTTAACCCATTCCTTTATTTCAGATTCTAAATCAATTATTTCCAGGGCAGGTGATATTATGAAAACAAAAAATATAATTTCAACTCTTCTTTTCTCAACCATCTTCATATCAGTGTTTTTTATATGTATTTTTAAAACAGATTCTGAATTCTCCCTTTCGGAAAGACGTGCTCTTGCACAAATGCCGGAACTGTCCGCAGAGTCTGTTATGAGCGGAACCTTTATGGAAAACTTTGAGTCTTACACTCAGGACCAGTTTCCTTTAAGAGATATATTCCGCTCCTATAAAGCATTTTTTGTGCAAAAGATTCTCGGCAAATATGAAAACAACGGTCTCTATGTTCAGGACGGTCACATCTCCAAAATGGACGATGACGAAAATCCTTATATGACGAATTATGCCGCAGAACTTTTTACAAAAATTTACGACACAAACATTAAAGGTAAGAATTCAAAGGTATATCTTTCTGTTATCCCCGATAAAAACTTCATACTTTCTCCCAAAAACGGCTACCCTTGCCTTGATTATGATGAGTTTATCAAAAACTTTAAAGAGAGTCTCCCTTTCATGGAATATATTGAAATAAGAGACCTTTTATCCCTTGATGATTATTACAAAACGGATTCCCACTGGCGTCAGGAAAAAATTGTGGATATTGCAAAAAGATATCTTGAAAAAATGGGAAATTCGTCTGTGGGTGATTTTGAAGAAAATGTTCTTGACAATCCATTCTATGGGGTGTACGCAGGTCAGTACGGTCTCAAAACCAAACCTGACACCATAAAGTATCTTACAAATGATATTTTGCAATCCTGCACTGTAACCTATTATAACGATATGGGAAAAGCAGTTGAAAACAATATGTATGACATGGAAAAAGCATATGGAAAAGATCCCTATGAAATGTTCCTTTCAGGGACTCAGGCACTTATTGAGATTAAAAATCCGAATGCCAAAACCCATAAGGAACTTGTGATTTTCAGGGATTCTTTTGGGAGTTCCCTTGCTCCTCTTATGGCTGAAAGTTATAGCAAAATCACCCTTGTTGACATAAGATATATTCAAAGTTCATTCATTGCAAACTTCGTTGATTTCAGCAATAAAGATATTCTTTTTATGTATAGCACATCACTTTTGAATAACAGTCTGTCAATGAAATAACATATTAAATTGGTGGTGAAAAATTCGAACGATTTTTTCACCACCAATTTTTCATACAAGAACTATATTATACTTTTCAAGCCAATAGTCAAACTGCAAAAGCCAGGCAATGAGTTGTGGTTTTGCCATAAGTTGACCAAACCATGTGTCTCCGTCAGAGGACAGCATTTCAGTGATTTTTTCCTTGTCACAAAGTTCACAAAAGAGAGTGTTTCTGACGCTAAGTCTTTTTCTTAAAAGTTCTGTCACAATCTTTGCATAAGATGGATCATGACTTTTGGGATAAGGACTTTTTTTGCGCCATGTTATCTCTTTTGGAAGATAATCTTCCACGGCATATCTTAAAAGTGATTTTTCTGTTGCGTTTTCAAATTTTATATCCCACGGAACGTTATATACATACTCGGCAAGATGATGATCTGCAAAAGGAACACGCACTTCCACTCCCCTTGCCATACTCATACGGTCTTTTCTTTCAAGAAGAGACGTCATAAAATATTTCACAGAAAGATTTGTGGCAATTCTTGAATTTTTCATTTCAGGAGTGTCTGTGTCAAGAAAACTGAATTCACCAAGGTCGTTTCTGTATCTTTCACTGACATAATTATAACCGTCTTTTGGCGAGATAACATCTTCTTTAAAAAGTGATACTCTTACATAGGGATCGTGAATCCAGGGGAAAAATTCTCTTTTCAGCATTTCTTCTCTGTAAAACCACGGATATCCCCCGAAGATTTCGTCACTGCATTCTCCCGAAAGAGCAACGGTGTGATTTTCTTTCACCTTTTCACAAAAATATATAAGAGAAGAATCTATGTCAGCCTGACCTGGAAAATCTCTTGCATCAACGGCATATGAAAGATATTCAGAGAGGTTTTCTGTGGAAACAGTGAGAACCTTGTGGTCAGTAAAAAGGAAATCCGAAAGTCCCGTTGCAAAATCGTCATCACATTTTGGCTGGAAAAGACTTTGCCTGAAATTTTCCTTGTTTCCCTCATATTCAAAGGAATAGGTGGAAAGTTTTTCACCCCTTTCCCTCATTTCCTTTGAAGCGATGGCTGTTATGGCAGATGAATCAAGACCGCCTGACAAAAATGTGCAAAGAGGAACATCACTTTTAAGTTGTCTTTTTACCGCCATCTTTAAAAGTTCTTTTGTTTTATAGATGGTTTCTTCTCTTGAATCTGTGTGTGGTTTTGCTTCCATAGTCCAGTATTTTTCCTTTTTAAATCCCGCCATGGAAAATGTTGCACATTCTCCGGGTGAAAGTTGGAATATGTCACGGAAAACCGTGGTGTTATTAAATGTCACCGGTGATAAAAACAAAAGTTGCCAAAGCCCTGTTTTATCAACTTTTGGTTTGATTGACGGATGAGACAGCATTGCTTTTATTTCAGATGATACAACAAGTGTTGTGCCTATGAAACTATAAAAAAGAGGTTTGACGCCAAATCTGTCTCTTGCAAGAAACAATTCTCTTTTGGATTCATCGTATACTATAAATGCAAAAATGCCGTTGAGTTTTTTTACACATTCCCTGCCCCATATTATATAGGACCACAAGAGAACTTCCGTGTCACAGTCTGTAAAAAACTCTGCGCCGCATTCTACAAGATCTTTTTTCAGTTCTGTAGTGTTATATATTTCTCCGTTATAACATATTATGTACTTTTTTCCTTCATACACGGCTGTCATGGGTTGCTTGCCTCTTTTTACGTCCATAACAGAAAGACGGTTATGGCAAAAAGACACATGGGGAGTCAGATATAATCCCGTGTCATCGGGGCCTCTGTGTTTCATACTTTTCCCCATTACAGAAAGTATTCCGGGATCGATGTTTTGATTGTTTTTAAAATCTGCCATTGCACATATTGAACACATAATCATTTCCTCATTTCAAAATTATTTAAAATAAAGATACCGGAGAGATCTGATAATCTTTCCGGTATCTTTATTGCATTATATGCTTTTTTCCCAGTGATAATCCTATGATTATTTCATGGATTCTTCGTAGGACTTGATCATTTTTTTAACCATCTGTCCGCCTACAGAACCTGCCTGTTTGCTTGTTAAGTCACCGTTATAACCCTGTTTGAGGTTAACGCCTACTTCTGATGCTGCTTCCATTTTAAATCTGTCCATAGCTTCTTTAGCTTCAGGAACTACATTCTTTCTTGACATACTAAAAACTCTCCTTGAAAAAATTTTGCAAATTTTCTTTGCATTAACTATTGTGTACACGAAAGTTTTTTATATGTCAGGTACTTTTTTACAATTTTAAATTATTTCTATATCGGATTCACTTATGGATTCGGAAACAACTTCCAGTTTGGAAATTGAAATTTCATAGGCTGTCTTGGTTACCGATTCATCTTCTGATATGCGTTTCTGATATTCTCTTGACTGAATTCTTCCCCACACCTTTATGTTATCTCCGACGCTTAGTGACGCACAGTATCTTGCGTTTCTGCCCCAGGCAATGCATGGAATATAGTCAGATTTATTATAGGCTCTGTTTACGGCTATTAAAAGATCGGTGATTTCTCTTCCGAAAGGTGTGGTTCTGTAGACAGGACTCTTACATAAAAACCCATTTAAGAAAATGTGATTGGGATTTTGTTTTTCGTCATCTTCTGACATTTCCCTTACATCTCTTGCAAAAACTGTGAGAAGAAGTTTGTTTCCGCTTTCCGAATAATTATTATAGGATCGGAATTGTCCTGTCACGCTTATCCTAACACCGTCTCTTATGTCCATATCTTTTATGAGCCGTTCAGATACGGTAACATTTATATAGTCACAGATATCAGAAAGTCTCATAACTTTCAAAACAAAAGAATAAAAGGCCTCCGAATATATTTCGTGACTGAAAGAAAGTTCACCCTCCACATATCCCGATACCGAAACCTCATTGTTAACATTCACATTTTCCACTGTCATTTGAATCATCCTTTCATAAGTTAAAATCTATATGTAAATAATATTCACCAAAAATGAAATTATAACCAAAACATTTCGGGAGAAACAGATTTTAATTTATGTTTTAAAAGGATTTTCCTCTTCAAATATCATTTCCTGCCATTTGCCGACGTAGGTCATTTTAAAAAATTTAATGATTATAACTATAATGCAAACAGGAATTTATCTGATCACACAACAAGAAAAGCGGCTTCGCCGCTCCGCCCTGCGGCGGACGTGCGGAGCAAATTCGCTTTTCTTAAGCCATGTGCATTTTTGAAAAGCAATTTTTTGCTTTTCTAAAAATTTTGCACGGCAATATGATAATATTTTAATTGTATAGGAACGAAGTTTCCTATACAATTAAAATAACAGGCACCCGTTGGGTGCCTGTTACTAATGATATTATGTTGTTAAAATGTTTTTTATTATTCAACAATCA
>JAZQJX010000040.1:0-22623 GCA_045541875.1 Clostridia bacterium
AATATGACGTTCTGTAGCATTAAATGATCCTGATTGATAAGGTGGTGCATCAATGCCTGCATAAGCAATTAAAGAATGCTTGTTTTTAAAACGGCGAATGTCACCAATCTCAGCAATGATACGTGGTGCAAGTGTATCACCAATACAAGGCATTTCTCTGATAACAGAAAATTCCGGGAAAGACTTGGCAAGTTCTTGCATTTGGGTTAAAATGGTGTCACGAGATATTTCAATTTCATGAAGTACTCGCACAGCTTCTACAACTACAGCCTTGGTGACAGGAGAGTTTGGAAGCACAGGGATACCGTTTTGAGCTACGGCAAGAATTTCACTTGCTAAACGTTCGTACACACGGTATCCCTGTTTTTTTGCCCATTTGCAATAATCAGATGTAAAGCGTTTTTCTCCTATTTCAAGGATATGACCATAATGATAATAACGCTTAACAAAGTCGGTAAGCTTGTGATTACTTGGACTATCATTCATCAATTCCTTAATGCCGGGCATAGTCTGGTCAAGCAAATTACTTAAATTTACTTTAGCTTTAACAAGCATAGAAACTGTTTGATAATACTGTCGTGCAAGCAGTTTGAGTTCCTGATAAACATCTTCAGGAGGCTTTACAGGAGATAATTCATCCCAGTATGTAAGTCCGAATTGAGCAATGTGAACAGCATCAATTTTATCTGTTTTTACTCGCCTGATGCTTTGCGAACAAAACTTTTTCATTCGAAAGGCATTTACGCAGCAGGTAAATATATCCTTTTCAATGAGCAGAGTTACCACAGGTAAGTGATAGTGTCCGGTAGATTCCAGAACGACACGAGTTTCCTCATCGTAGGAATTGATAAGTTTAACAAGTTGGAGTATTGATTCCGTAGAATGAACCATTTCAAAAGGTTTTTTCAGCACTTCGCCTCCGGGTTTCATAATACAAACAGTGCTTTTACCTTTGGATACATCAATACCAACACTAATCATAAACATTCCTTCTTTCTAAATTAAGATGTGTAATGTTTCCGCAACAAACTTATTACGATTCATATTGGTTAGTGACACGAACGCTGTTTCATTAAGAAACAGGAACAACCTGCTTAATCGAATCTTTATAATAAGAAGGCGGCTGACACTTTCCTATTCGAACGCTAAGTTCAATTACGCATCGTCAGTATATCATTACCTTCTTATTATAACTAAAATAAGCACAGCTTGTAAATTATACAAACTATGCTTATATTGTACCAAATTACGCGCATTGCGTGCGTATTTTGCTTGTTTCAAAAAAAGATTTCCTTATTGCCCTAAAGGATTGGGGAAGGGGGTTGATGATTGAAAATCTTTTTCACAAAACATCCTTTGCAAAAGGTACATCTTCCACCTGAAAGGTTTTCCCTGCAAGATAAGAAAGTTCGTTTTCGTCTGAAAAATCAAACTTTAGTTTGTAGGAATAAAGTGCCTGATATTTCATTCCCACCTTTTTGTTAAACTCATTTGTTCCATACTTTCCGTCCCCTGCAAGAGGATGTCCGACAGATGCAAGGTGCGCTCTTATCTGATGGGTTCTGCCTGTTAAAAGTTCAACTTCCAGAAGGGAAGTGAGGCTGCCTTCTTTTAACACCTTATATTTTGTAATGGCAGTTTTACCGCCGTTTTGCGGTGTCGGGTGGCAGTATACCCTGTTTTGTTTTTCATTTTTCACAATATATGTTTTAAGAGTTTTTTCTCTGTCTTTCATTTTTCCCTGAACAAGGCAGAGATAAAATTTCTTTATTTCTCTTTCTTTTATTTTTTCATTTAATATGCGAAGCGACGATGCATTTTTTGCCGCTATGACAATTCCCGATGTGTTTCTGTCAATGCGGTTGCAAAGGGCAGGGGCAAAGGAGTTTTCTTTTTCGGGATCATATTCTCCTTTTTTATAGAGATAGGCCTTTATCTGATTTATGAGGGTGTTTTTCGTCTCTGTTTCATCATCGTGAACGCTAATGCCGACGCCTTTGTCTGCAAGAAGTATGTTTTCGTCTTCATAGACAACTTTGAAGTCAGGCGTAAGAGTTCTGAAATCAAAATCCGTTTCTTTTTCCTCAAAAAACTCGTCATTTATGTAAAGTTCAAGAACATCGCCCTCACAGAGCATATATCCGATTTCACTTTTTTTGCCGTTGACTTTTATTCTCTTTTTCCTTATTCCCTTATATACCATTGATGCAGGAATTGACGAAAAGAACTTGAAAAGAAATTTGTCAAGTCTTTGTCCTGCATCATTTTTGTTTATTGTAACCTTTTTCATTCTTATCTCTCTTTCATCCCTGCATAATCAAAGTTTTCCGCAAAATCCAAAGAAAGTTCTCCCTCAGAAAAAAACAAGCCGTCGCTAAAATCTTCACCGATGACAGAACGCAAAATGTTTGGAACGGTCTGAAGTTCGCCTCTTCCTGCGCCGTATCCGATTTTTATGACAGATGAGGGCACAAATCCGGACACCGACTCTGCACCAAGGGATGCAAGCATTGATGCGGAAAAGGGTGAGAAAATCTCTTCAAATTCCTTTGCATAGCGTGTTTTAAGGGCATACTTTTTTGCAATGCACAAAGTTTCAGGCTTTGTGAAAGGACCAAGGAGTCCCTCTTCGGAAGATGTAAAAATTGGGGAGACATATATCTTTCCGATTTTGAGTCTCTCAATCTCATTCCATAATGCACAAAGAGCAGAAAGGTTTACCGACTGCTCAAAAAGGTCAAATTCTGCCTTTTCAGGTTCAAAAAAGCAGGTTTCTTTCAGAATCGAAACATATTTTTTCAATAATTTTTCACATTCTGAAGATACAGACATTCCATTTATGAGAGCGTCTATTTCATTTGCGCCCACAAGTTTTGACGGACATTTTGAATCAAAACTTACACGCACCGATTCCATTCCCATTCTTTTTTCATTGCCAACATCAATTGTAACTCCTGAAAGAAAGTGTTTTTCAAGGGTTTTCACATCAGTTCCCATGTCAAGAAAAGATGCAAGAATCATAGATGGGTCAAGTCCTGCAAAGCAGTCTAAATACAGATATTTCATAAAACTTTTTTCTCCTCAACTCTTGAAAGAGCCATATCAATGTGACCGAGTTTCACAGGCGAAAGATATCTTTCGGGGCAACTTCTTGCCTTGAGATATTGCTGGGATGCACCGTCAAAGTCCCCTTTTGCCTCAAGGACAAGTCCGTAATTGTAGAAGGCTTCCGTAAAGGTGGGGGAAGTATCTTCAAAAAGTTTTTCATAAACTTCCTCTGCCTTATCTATTTCACCTTTTTTATAATATACAAATCCAAGATTATCTCTTATTCCCGCATCTGACGGATTGAATTCAAGTGCTTCGAGAGTAATTTTCTCCGCTTTTTCAAGTTGATTGTTCAAAATGTAAAAAAGACCGAGATTTCCGTAATATACCGTTGAGCGATAGCCCTCGGAGCCTATTTTTTCCATAAGTTCAATGGCTCCCGAAAGGTCGCCTTTTTTCCAGTAGATAAGCGCAAGATTCAGTTCGGACGCCTGAATGTTGGATGGGGTGAGTTTGTCTTTTTTCCGGGATGTAACAGAATTTATAAGCCTGTGCGCTTTGTCAATGTGACCGTCACGGATGAGAAGATAGGCATAGATAAGAGACTGCTGTGCATTCATCTTCCCTGTGTCATAGGCTTTCTGATACCACCTGAATCCCTCATCGTGATTTGAGTCGAATTTTCTTGCGGCAATAAGAGTGAAAATTGTAGCTTTGAATTTCAGAAAAAGGGCAACAAAGGTGAGAATCACAACACCTAACCCCATTTCTATGCCAAAGTGCTTTGTTGCAAGGCTTGCAAGAAAATATGGCACGAGAATCCACAGGATGAAATTTAAAAATTTATTAATGATTTTCAGCATGGTTTTTTCCTCTATAGTTTCATTTTATTATCAAGGCTTCTGTAGCCTATTGCTTCTGCAATGTGCGATGGGCATATGTCCTCGCTTGCATCAAGGTCTGCAATGGTGCGGGCAACTTTTAAGATTCTTGAGTGGGCTCTTGCAGAAAGTCCCATTTTGTTAAACACTTCTCCCAAAAGGGTTTTGCACTCATCTGTCAAAGGACAAAACTTTTCGATTTGAGATGCACTCATCTGGGCATTTGAATAGATACCTGTGCCCTCAAAACGTTTGAGTTGGATTTTTCTTGCCCTTTCAACCCTTTCTCTTATGGCATCTGAACTTTCACCTTTTTTATCGGAAGAAATATCTTCATATCTTACAGAGGGTACCTGAATCTGAATGTCAATTCTGTCCATAACAGGCCCTGATATTTTTCCAAGGTATTTTTTTACCGTAAGGGGAGTGCAGGTACATTCCTTTTCGGGATCTCCGAAATTTCCGCAAAGACAAGGGTTCATACTTGCAATGAGCATCACCGAACTTGGGAAAGTTGCACTTCCTGCAACTCTTGACACAGTGAAATTTCCATCTTCCAAAGGCTGTCTCATTGCCTCTATTGCATCTTTTTTGAATTCAGGAAACTCGTCAAGGAAAAGAACACCTCTGTGGGCAAGGCTGATTTCACCGGGGTGAGGTATTGAACCGCCGCCTGTCATACTAACGTTTGAAACGGTGTGATGAGGTGAGCGAAAAGGTCTTTTTGTTACCAGAGGCACATCTGAATCGAGAAGACCTGCAATGGAATATATTTTTGTAACTTCCAGGGATTCATCAAAGGTGAGAGTGGGCAAAATTGTGGGAATTCTTTTTGCAAGCATTGTTTTTCCCGAACCGGGCGAACCTATCATCAGGCAGTTGTGGCCGCCTGCGGCTGCAACTTCAAGGGCTCTTTTGGCACTTTCCTGACCTCGTACATCTGAAAAATCAAGGCCTTTAAAGGATTCTTCCTGAAAAAATTTGTCTATGTCAACTGTTGTTTTTTCTATTTTCTCTTCGCCTCTGAGATGACTTACTGCCTCTTTTAAGTTTCTTGCGCCGTACACCTCACAATTTGTGACAATTGCCGCCTCGTGAGCGTTTTCGTGGGGGACAATAACTTTTGTGATTCCGTTTTTCACCGCTTCCATAACCATGGGAAGTGTTCCGTCAACTCTTCTGATGCTTCCGTCAAGGGCAAGTTCTCCCAAAACAAGATAGCCCTCGGTTTTTTCTCTTTCAAGTTGACCTGATGCCATCAGAATTGCAAGAGCAATGGGCAGGTCAAGATATGCTCCGTTTTTCTTTGTGCTGGCAGGTGCAAGATTTATGACAATTCTTTTTTGCGGCATGGCAAACCCTGAATTTTTAAGTGCCGCTTTAATTCTTTCTTTTGATTCTTTGACTGCAGTATCTGCAAGTCCGACAATATCTATACCGGGAAGTGCTGAAAACATATCCGCTTCAACGGTTAAGAGAAATGCCTCTATTCCAAAAACAGCGCCCGAGAAAACTTTTGATACCACCTGTGTCACCTCTTTATGGAATAAATGTTATGTTCAGGTTAATTGTAACACGTTTTACAATTTAAGTAAAGAGTTTATTTTGCAAAGGGATTTCTCGGACACACATTCAAAAAGCAGGATTTTGAACACAATTATTTTAAAACACTTGCATTTTTCTTTGGTGGATTGTTTTTCCACACAAGGATTTGTGCTGAAGAAGTTATTTTGCGTGACTATGTGTATAGTGGATTTGAAGAATAATAAATCCCATCATAAATAAAATTACCCTATGCAGATTTTGAGGTCTGCATAGGGTATTAAGCATTACAAACAAAATTTATTGTATTTTACAATTATCTTTCTGATAGTTTTCGATATAAAAGCAAGCCAGTCGCCCACACGACCACATGTAGCAACTAACCTTTAATCGTTATTCTGGCGAGTCGTTCAACGGACTGCCTTTTTCTATAATTATTATATATCTATTTTCTCAATTTGCCAACAGAAATAGCAAAAAATACAAAACAGACACCTGCTGATAAAAACAGATGTCTGTTTTGGTTTTTATCATTGATTTATATCCTATGATAATTCTGTTCCGGGGCTGTTCTTTTCCCCAAAAAGTACTTTTCCGCTTTTTATTATGTTCAGAGTCCTCATATTTCAAAATCTTCAACAAAATATGCATTTGTGTTTGCACATTTCCCCGAAGAATCTTTGACAGTTATTCTCACATACACATCATCTTGATCTATGGAGAATTTTGCTTCGTTTAACACTTCTCCGTCTTTTGCATCAATAATTTTTGCACTTCTGCGGTTGGTGGTAAGAGTAATTCTTTTGGCATCGGAGCATTTCACCGCAATAAATCCGTCCTCTGTAAACAGTTCATATATTTCAGGCCCTTGACTTGCATAGAATTTGCCTTTGAAAAGTGCATCTGTCACTTCTTCATAATCAAGGCTGTTTGCTTTAATCATTGTGAATCCTCCAAAAGAATCCCACGCCGGATTTTCAATTCCGTTGTGGTTGTCATCTGCAGCAATGGCAAAAATCTTTTTCCCCGATCTCAACAAGTCGTCATACACTTGCGGAGCATATGCTTCATATCCGATGACGTCACATCCGTTATTGAAAATCTCCATTGCATGCATACCCTCATAATTTATATAGTCATTGTAGCGATCAAATGACCAGTCGGGGTGATTGTATGTGACAAAGAAACCTGCCTCTCTTGCTTTTCTTATGGATTCATTAATGCAAGCCGGTGTGTGATTTCTTTCGTTTTGAGGAACGGATTTGTCATAGTTCACATCATCTTTTGTTACACCCGACACACTTATGCAGGCGGCTTTTTCATTAAAATCCGGATGAATGGTTATGTCCGGATTTTTTGCTATGAAACAAAAGTGAGAACTTTTGAGATGTTTTTGGAGAGGATATGTGCTGTTTTCGTTATATTGCATCTCAAAACCCGACAGGGCGAGAAAATCCCCGTCCGTCAGGTCGTTGTGAGGAATAAAATAGTCGTGGTCTGTATATGCAAGAATACTGTATCCGTTTTCCTTATAGAGTTTTTTCATTTCTGCGGGGCTGAGAGTGCCGTCGGAAATGTTTGAGTGAGAGTGAAGGTTTGCCTTATAAAAGTTTCCGTCTTTCGGAATCAGATATTTTTTCATATGATTACCCTTCTATTATTTCCACAGTTTTATTATAGTGTGATTTGAGTGCCGCTGTTGCAAGAGCGTGAGAAAGTGCAGTTTCGTCGGGTGTAAAGAGTCCGAAAGGAACTTCCTTTCCTGAATATTCAAGCATAAATGCGGCAATCTGTTGCTGAATTGCATCGGTAAAGCCAAATTCAAAAATTGGGCCTGTGATGGTTTTTATCATTGGTTTATACCCTATGATAATTCTGTTCCACGACTGTTCTTTCCCCCAGGAGGAAGTATAATAGAATGCATTTGCATCATCACTTGTAAAACGTGCACTTGTGTCCATTCCGTAGATTTCGAAGAACCAGCGGTTGGTGGAACCCGGGCACATTCTCTTTGTTTCAAAGGTTATGGGAATTTCATCACCATCTGAATTTTTTGTTGTGCAAAACATGGTGCAGTTGTCAAAGGTATCACAAACTGCCATACCGCCTTTTCCGTCGGGACGCTCTTTAACAATATTTGAAAAATGTGCTCTCACGGTTTCGGGCTTAAACCCGAGACGGAAAGGTACGTGCTGAGTGTGGATCCCAAGGTCTCCGAGGCATCCGTATTCGCCGTTGAACTTTACCATTCTTTTCCAGTTAATTGGTTTTTCCGTGTCCATATCACTGCAGTGGTTAAAACCGCAGTGGACCTCTAAAACCTTCCCGAATTTTCCCTCTTTATACCATTCAATCATGGTCTGCATTGCAGGATAGTAGGGGAATTCGCTGCAGCATCTCACAAATGTGTCAGGGTTTTCCTTCAGAGCCGCAAGAATGTTCTCATTTGCTTTTTTGTCAATGCCAAAGGGTTTTTCTCCGAGAAGGGCTTTTCCGCTTTTTATGATGTTAATATAGAATTCTTCGTGAAGATTGTGGGGAACTGCGCAGTAAATTGCATCAATATCTTCTTTTTCCAAAAGTTCTTTGTAGTCTGAAACTGCATATTTGATTTCAGGAAAGTTTTTTTTGAACCATTCCATTTCCTGAGGGACAACAGAGCAGATTCCGACAATTTCGGGCTGAGGAACATCTTCGGTGAGATGACACCACCTTGCGGCGGCAGATGCAAATTCTCTTGCCATAAGTCCGCAACCAATGAGGCCGAATCTTACTTTTTTCATAAAATCTTCCTTTCAACCATTAATAACCAAAGTGCTTTTCGGTCTCTGTCACAGCCTCTTCAATGATGTCAAGACCTTTGAGCGCTGCTTCGTCGTCTAAAATCATCGGAGGAGACATACGCAGTATGTGACCTGACGGTACCCATGCAAGACCTTTTTCAAAGGCTTTTTTGTAAATCATAGTGCCTGCCTCTGCAAAGGGTTCTTTGGATTCCTTATCTTTTACAATTTCAATTGCCTGGAGACATCCGATTGCTCGAACATCGCCGATGATCGGGTGAGCGGCTTTCATCTCTTCCATTCTCTTCAACATAATTTCTCCAAGGTGGATAGAGCGTTCGTTTAAGTTTTCTTCTTCAATAACCTTAATTGATTCAAGCGCCGCAATACAAGCCATTGGGTTTCCGCCATAACTTGAAGATGCGGAAATTTTTTCTATTGCAGGAGCAAGGTCTTTTGAAACTGCAAGGGCAGTTACGGGGAACCCGTTACCAAAGCCTTTTCCGAGAGTTGTGATGTCTGCAGTGGTATCCCAGTGGTCCATCGCAAGCCACTTTCCGGTTCTTGCCATGCAGTTGAGAACTTCATCTGCAAAAAGGAGAATGCCTCTCTTGTCACAAAGAGCACGGAGTGCGGGGATGAAGTCATCGGGAGGAATAACTGTTCCGCCCCATCCCTGAACAGGCTCTAAAACTATTGCTGCAACGTTTTTGCCGCCTGATGCACATTCGTTGTCAAGAATACCTTCTATCATTCTTATGTAGGGAGAAGAATCTTTCTTTGCTTCTTCCGGTGTTCTTCCAAAGAAGTCACGGTAGGGATTCGGTCTTGGAGCAAGCATAAATCCAGGTGCTCTCATATGAGTGTCATCGCCTACCACTGCAAGGGAGTTTGCACCATAGGTTTTGCCGTGGAAATCTCTCCAGAAAGAGATGAATTCCTGCTTGCCCGTTGCGGCACGGGCGCAGCGGAGACCTGCTTCAACTGCGGTTGTTCCTGAATCATAGAACTGGAAACCTGCAAATCTTCCACCGGTGATTTCGTGCATTTTTTCGACGAGTTCCATTTTAACTTTTGTTGTAAAGTCGTGGCAGTTCATAAGATTTTTCGCCTGATTTGCAACTGCCTCGCTGATTTTCGGATGGCAATGTCCAAGGCCTGTTACATAGATGCCTGATGAAAAATCAATATATGTGTTTCCGTCAACGTCTTTCAGGGTGTAGCCAAAGCCTGATTCAAATGCAACAGGGAAAAGTTTTACCTGGCTTGAATAGCCTTTCATATATTTTGCGCATCTTTCGTGATATTCTATGGATTTCGGCCCCGGAACAGTTGCCGATACCATATTCGGTACTGTGTTTAAATCAACACTTGCCCAGTTTTTACTCATAATTACTAACCTCTTTCTTTTTATTATTCAAACATTTTATTGATTTCATTAATAGAGTGTCTTGTAAGAAGATCTCCGCCCTCGTGACCTGCGGTGCCGCTTGAAATATAGGCACTGTAGTGACCGCCTTTTTCTGCTTTTTCTGTTGGCAGATAGCCGTGAGAACCGCAGCAAAGCTGAACAATAAAGGTCTGCTCTGCTTTGCTTCTTGCCTTGATTCTGTTGCCGTAGTCAAGGAAAAGTTCGTAGGGATTTGTGGCAATTGCAATGTTTCCGAGACGGATTATGTGATATTCAATTGTATTGACTTCCGTCTGCTGTTGCCTGCGATATCTTGAAATAAGACCTGCGTGAACGTGCATACGGGCATTATCTTCAAAGTCGAATTTATCTTTGTCTTTGTTTTTGTCGATGTAGTATTCAATTTCCCGCACAGCATGGTTATATTCTTCAATTGTTGCCTTTCTTAAAGGAACATCAAGGTTTATAACCTTATGCTCAAAAACAGCCTCGCTTTGATAGTCTGTGATTTCTTCATATACAGATGCAATTTCGTTGGAAATTCGCTTCCCTGCCCTGTTGCATCCCGATATGTCATACATTGAGGGGTCTGCTTTTCTCTTTATAACATTTGGCCTTTTAACGTTTGGATCGTCAATGGGGGTTTCAGGGTCAACCCATCTGACAAGATCTCTGGGGCACTGATCTCCACCGGCTCCCGGCAGACCAAGAAGGAAGATATCATCGCCGAATTTTTCGCGTAGGTTTGCTTTTGCTCTGCCCCAAAAGTCTGCAGAAATGAAACTTCTTTGCTCTAAAATTTGTGCAGGGCAGGCAATGTTTGCAACAATACCTGTGAGTTTTTTGCTTTTATCAAAGGTGTATAAAAGCTCGATGCCCGAGTCATTTCCGCCCTCTAATGAGACAAAGTTTGCAGTGTTTGTGTCTCCCCACATCTGGGCAGAACCGTCATCATAGGAAACTCTTCTGCACATTCCCACAGCCGCTCTTCCAAATTCATTTGAAAAAAGTGCTTCTTCTCTTTTCTCCCAGGCATTTTTTGCAGCCAGTGCAATTTTATCTGTTACAAATTCTATTGCTTCATCGGGAGTTATAACAGAATCGTCGGGTTTGACTTTCTCTTCATAATTTTTTCCTTCGGGGAGAAATTCGCGCAAAACCTGAAGGCTTGTACCTTTAGGCGGGAATTTTTCGCTGTAGGCTTTCCCGAGTTTGTGGGACGTGTGAGTGTGGGTGGCTGCAACAATAAGTTTTCTTGTGTCAAAATCAGGCAAAAGAACCTTCAACTTTTCTCTTGCGATGTCAAGCTGATTGTCTGTTATGCTGGGAATATCTGCAGAAACCAGAATCATCTGTTCGCCGCCTGATTCAACCGCCATTGCAGTGACAGATATCTCAGATTCAACATATTCAGAAATTCTTTCAAAAAACTGTCCTGCCAGACTCACCTTTTTTTCGGGCACAATTGATTCTTCTGCCCAACCAATTAATATACTCATAATCATATCACCTCGATACCAAGAATATCGCAAAGATTTTTAATAACTTCAGTATTATCACCGTAGGAAATAATGTAGTGCTGACACATTACGTTTTGTGCAAAGGTCTCAACATCATCAAGAAGGATTTCAAGTCCGGGAAGTTGGGGTGCCGGCTGTGTCCAGCCTGCCTCTTCCCACTTTCTCGGGGTGATGCCTTCGCCTTTTACCATGTGCATATAATACATACCGTCGTCATAGGTGAGACGGCACATTGTAACCTCTCCCTGTTTAACCTTGCTCACATTTAAGATTCCCTCAGACAGTTCCCCAAATGCCGCAGGCATAACAGTAACGCCGCCATCTGTAATTTCTGCGGGAACATAGTCCGGAACACCGGCTAAAACTCTGTCTGTGAAGAATTCATAGAATTCAAGATAAAAAGCACACTGACCTGTGAGATATTTAACCATAAGCTGGGTTATGTTTCCCAAAGAGTCATTTTCGGGGATTGTGCAAAGACCTTCTTCATCGGAAAGAAGCATAAATATGGGAGCAGGAGGGAAACCGAGAAGTTTTTTCATGCCGTCAACGTCTTTTAAGGAAATAGCATCATAGCCTCTCTCATCACATATTGCCTTTACTGCAAGATAATATCCTGCCGCCATTTTAAGACTTTCGGGATTTGCAGGGCGTACAAAATTCCACTTTGACATACATTTGTCTATAACTGCCTGCTTCTCATCGTCTGTTATCTTTTCGTATCTTTGCTGAATTTCAAGCATTTCAAAGGTTTCAATTTCGGGGCCTATTTCTCTTTTGAGTGATGGACCGTCGACTTGTGTGCCATAGAGATTCATATCTCTGTAGCCTGCCATACCGCTTCTTGCGTGGCGAAGTTTTTTTGCAGCCGATGCCGCCAAAGCATAGTTATAAACTGTTTTGACCTTTGAGGGAAGACCGATTATGTCATACACATATTTGAAAGTGTAGCCAAGGTCATAAAAAGTTTTTCTGATGGCTGTCGTTCCTGCCTGGTCAGCAGTAGTAACAAGGCGTCCGCTCTCCATCCATCCGCATAGTCCCCAAAGTACCATCGGAATATGGCGGAAATGCTCTGTCACTTTCACAACTGCATGGGTGGGAATCCAGCCTGCAATGCATACAATCAAAACATCAAAGTCTTTCCCTTTTAATGAATCGACTGCTTTTTTTATGTCCTTTTCCTCATAGTCATCTGTCACGGGAAAAACAGACACAAGATCCATTCCTTCTTTTTTCAAGTTTGCCTCTGCCTCAGTGCATTTTCTGACGAGTATTTCATAGGGTGTGTTAACTTCTCCGAAGCCTACAAATGCTGCTTTAATCATATTTCTTTCTCCTTTCTTGTGTTGAGAATGTTATCATAATACATATATTTTTCATACACCTTTGAATAGTCATTATTCTGTGGCATATAAACCTTATCAGTTTCAATCATTTCCGTGGCTTTCTCCACAGATTCAAAATATCCGCATCCCACTCCTGCAAGTATGGCAGAGCCGAGACACGCCGTTTCTTTATTTTTTAAAGTCACAAGGGTTTTCCCGGTCATATCCGCTTTCATACTGCACCAAAGTTTGCTCAGCGCCCCTCCGCCCATTGCTCTTATTTCCTTTGCCGAAACTCCGAGATAGTCAAGGTTGCTCTTCAGTATGCAGGCAACCGATTCCATAATGCTTCTTGCAAAGTGAGCAGGCGTGTGTTCGGGAGTAAGGCCTGTGAAACTTCCCCTTGCATCGGGGTTATATTTTGGCATTGTGGAGCCGCAAAGATAGGGAAGAAAAACCAGCCCGTCACTTCCTATGCTCACCTCTTGCGCCATCTTGTCAATTTCAGTAAAATCCCTATCGGGCAAAAAGGCATTTTTAAACCATTTAAGTGCCATCCCTGCTGTAGGACTCCAGGAAAGGAGACAGTAGCCATTATTATAGTTATAGTGACAGGGGACAATGCTTTCCTCATCATAGGCAGGAATTTTATCTGTGGGTGCAAAAATCGCCATGGTTGTTCCGGTCATTTCGCTAACCCTGTCATTTCCTGTCACCCCTGCACCGATTGCCCCTGCAATCTGATCCATGGAAGATGTGACAACCTTTATTCCCTCATATTCTCCGACAAAGACTCCGCTGTCGAGAATTTTCGGGAGCATATCTTTCGTGACGCTTAAAAAGTCAAGCATTTCTTCCCACCAGTCACCTTCTCTTATGTCAAAGTAAAGGCTTGAGGACTGGAGAGTTTTTTCTGTCACAAATTCGCCTGTGAGTTTGTAGATAAGATAATCCTCCAAAAGGAATATCTTTTTTGTCTTTTCCCACACATCAGGCTCGTGTTTTTTTATCCACAGAAGTTTTGACGCAGGCCATGTGGCGGTGATTTCAGGCTGACCCGTTATTTCATACACCTTTTTTCTTCCAAAGTATGCTTCAATTTCCTCTGCCTCTTTCGATGCACGGTTGTCAAGCCACACAATGGCATCGCGAAGGGGATTTCCATCTTCATCTGTGAGTATCAGAGTCTCGCATTGGGTGTCAATTGCCATGGCGTCGATTTTAAAATCCGCCCTCATTGACAAAAGGATTTCTTCAAGCATTTCCCAATATTTTTCCGCTTCAAATTCTACAATATCATTTTTGATTTTCAGTGTGTAATCCTTTGAAAGGCCTTTTATCTGATTGAGATTTTCATCAAACAAAACCGCCTTTACCGAAGTTGTTCCATAGTCAATTCCTAGAAAATTCATATTGCCTCCTTTATCATATGGGAATGTAAATTACTTCCTGCGATTATATAACTTTGTTTTCTGCCCATTTTTCACGTTTGAATCTGACCATAAATATAATCGTTCTCACAACCCAGTCAGATACCATTGCAACCCAGGTGCCCATAACACCCAATTTGAAGGTGTGAACGAAAATGTAGGCCGCACCGATTCTGAAAAGAAACATCGACAAACTTGCGACCACCATAACAAATCTTGTATCCCCTGCGCCGCGAAGGGCTGAGGGAACTGCAAAACTTAAAGGATATAAAATGGCGGAAGCAGTAGAATAGAGAATCATAATGCTTATTGCCTGAGCCTTTGCATCGGCGGATACGTTGAATATGGAAACCAGAGGTTTTAATAATATCAGGAACACAATAACTGCACATGACGTAAATGCAAAGTCAAGTTTAAGAATATGCTTTGTGTAGAACTTCGCACCGTCTATATCCCTTGCACCCATGCACTGTCCCACGACGGTCATTATCAGGGATGCAAAACCGCTGCCTGCACAGTGAACAAACACAGAAATGTTCCTCGCAATCTGATCTGCGGCAATGGCGGAAGTCCCAAGCCCCGACACAAGACCTGCAATAAGCAGCGCCCCAAGTTGGAACATTCCCTGCTCAATTCCGTTGGGCACGGAAACCCTCATGATTTTCCAGGACATTTTCGGGGAGAATTTAACAGAGTGTAATGCAGGGATATGTACCATATTCTTTTTGCTTTTCAGATTAAACAAAAGCACAAACCCCACGATTGCCATAGCAATGAGAGTTGAAAGAGCAGCTCCCTCCACATCCATTTTCAAAACGTATATAAATATGTATTTCAAAACAAGGTTTATGGCCATCATACAAGCAGAGCCAATAAAGGGAATTTTGTTTCTTCCCATTACCCTGAACTGTGCATTGCAGGCATAATAGAGTGCAGTGAAGGGGTATGAAAGAGCGGTTACGGAAAAATATCCAAAACTCTTTTCAAGAACATCCTTTTGAGCATTGCCATAAAGGAGACGGAGAATCTGAGACTTAAAAGTCATCATGACAAGCATAACGAAAATGCCGATTAATGTCACAATGATTATGTTGTTCTCAAGGGATCTTCGTGCGTTTTCTTTATTCTTTGCACCGATATACTGAGCAAGAACAATACTTCCGCCCATTCCAAGGGCAATGAAGAACTGCTTTGCAAAATTATCAATTCTGTTAACAAGTCCCACTCCTGCCACCGCAACTTCGCCAAGGGATGACACCATAAAGGTATCCACAACACCCAGAAGACCAAGCATAAGATTTTCAAATATCACCGGCAAGATAAAAAGAATCATATACTTATTTGAGAATTTTGCATTCCCGGGCAATGCAAACAAATGCATTTTTGTCAGCTCTTTTCTGTGTTTTTTAACATTATGATTACAACTGATATACACTTTACTATATTATATAACATTATCCGGACAGATGTCAACAAAAATTTACGAAAATCTTTCTTAACTTTCGAAAACAAAAGAATATCGAAACCTTGCAATAATAAAAACTTTTTGGTATAATGAGACTATACAGCCTTTATTCGGAGGAAAAGAAATGGATCTAAACAAGCGCAAGCAAACAATCCTCGATTTACTTGAAAAAAACGGAAGCGTAAGTGTAGCGGAACTCAGTAAGGTTCTGGGCACATCAGAGGTTACCGTCAGAACATATCTTACAGACCTTGAAGCAAAAGGTCTTCTTTCCCGTGTTCACGGCGGAGCAATCAGTTCATATAAACCATATTACAGCATGAACTTAAGTCAGAGGCTGAGCACTAATCAGGCAGAGAAACTTAAAATTGCAAAAGCCGTGGCGGAAATGGTAGACGACAAGGACACAATAATGTTAAACTCCGGCACAACAACTCTTCTCGTCTTCAGAAGCCTTCCGACAAATTATAATTTAAACATTGTCACAAACTCTGTTGCAATTGCCTTAGAGGCGGCAGATATTCAGAATTTCAATGTGTGTCTTCTGGGGGGATATGTAAATTCAAAATATCAGTTCTCATACGGAGACGACGCCATAGAACAACTGAAAAGGTATCATGCAGACAAACTCATTCTCTCTGTTGACGGAATCGATACTCAAAACGGATTCACCACCTACTATGACAAAGAGGCAGCAATTGACCGCACAATGATTGAACAGTCCGAAATATGCATAGTGGCAGCAGACGCCACAAAATTCGGTCGCACTGCATTTGCAAAAATTTCTTCGCCGGAGGTTGCGGATATTATTGTTACCGACAGTTCATTAAATGACACAGTGTATAATAGCCTCACAGAACTTGGAACAGATATACGAAAGGTACAATGAAAAATATGCTGTAGCAAAATGTCCAATGTGTAGAGGTGGATATCATCCGCCAATTTTTGTGATAATCCCAAATATGACGGAAACTATAAGGATTATTTTCATTAAACTCTTTTTTGATGTTATAAAAACAGGGTGTGAAAAATTTCTGTAAATTTTTCACACCCTGTTTTTATTTACTTTAATTCATGCCTTTTTGCACTTTAAACTTTTTTATCAGGTCTTAAGATTACCATCCGTTTTCTGCTTTGTCAGTGCATCTCCTCTTTCCCGGGAGATGCGATAGCCGGCGTTTTCAATTTCTTCTCTCAGTTCTCCTATTCCCTCAATGCTCTCCGCACCAAGGTGCGCCTTGTTGTTATAGAGATTATAATTTTCTCTTGCATCCTTTGGTGAAAGGTTTGGCATAACAACATTTGCCCCCGCCAAAAGTCCTTTGATTCTGCCTTTTTTATCAAGAGTTGCAAGGGCAGTGGTGGAAGGAATGAGGGCATATGGAAACATCAGCCTTGAAATTGCAATCATTTTAAGAGTAAGTTCTAAATTCCCCGCTTCTTCATTTTTAAAGGGAGTGTCCCTGTGAGGAATAAAAGGGCCGATTCCTATCATTTCAGGCTGAAGTTTTTGAAGAAGTCTCAAATCCTTTATGAGAGTCCCGGTTGTCTGTCCGGGCGTTCCCACCATAAATCCGCTTCCTGTCTGATAGCCGGTCTTTTTTAGATTCACAAGGCACTCAATTCTATTCTCAAAACTCATATTCTTGGGATGAAGGCTTTCATAATGGTCTTTGTCTCCCGTCTCGTGACGCAGAAGATATCTGTCTGCTCCGGCATCTTTAAGAGTCTTGTAACTTTCCTCGCTTCTTTCTCCCAAAGAAAGTGTCACTGCACATTCGGGAAACTCTTTTTTTAAGGAAGAGACAACATCTGAAAGATAGTCATCATCATAAAATCCGTCTTCGCCCCCCTGAAGCACAAAGGTGCGAAAGCCCGTTTCATATCCATGGCGGGCGCAGGCAAGAATTTCCTCTTTTTCAAGGCGAAATCTTTTGGCATTTTTGTTTGAGGCTCTTATTCCGCAATAGAGACAGTTGTTTTTGCAATAACTTGAAATCTCAATAAGTCCTCTTAAATATACTTTGTCAGAATATATCTCACGCCTTTTTTCATCGGCTTTTTTGAAAAGATATTCCATAGATTCTTCCGACTCTATAAGTTTTTTCAGATATTTGTCTTCAATGTCGCCTTTTTCAAAAAGAATATCTGTGATTTTTCTTACATCCATTACAACTTCTCCTTGTCAAACCTCTCTAAAAATGAATGTCTTTCACCCTTTTGCTTATATTCCACAAGGGTGTCCAGAGACACATTGTGAATGCTTTCAAAAAGATGACGCTCCACATCGGGATTTGTTTTTTTGAGCGTTTTAATCAGTGCCTTAACTTCCTGACGCTTTGACTTTCCGATTCCGTCTCCGCTTTCGTCAATATTTTCCGTAAAACGGCAGGCGCATTGCAAAAATGAAAGTCCGTTATAGTCTCTCCAGGCAATTATGTCTTCTTCCAGTATGCAATACATGGGACGGATAAGTTCCATTCCCTCAAAATTGGTGCTTGAAAGTCTTGGGAGCATACCCTGAAGTTGACCTGAGAACATCATTCCCATAAGGGTTGTTTCAATAACGTCACTCATATGATGCCCGAGTGCAATTTTGTTGCACCCTCTCATCTTTGCATTGGCATAGAGATGACCTCTTCTCATACGGGCACAAAGATAACAGGGGGATTTTTCCACAGAGTTTGCCACATCGAAAATGTCTGAATCAAAAAACTCAACATCAATTTTCATAAGTTTTGCATTCTCTTCAATTCTTTGTCGGTTGGCTTTGCTGTACCCCGGGTCCATTGCAAGAAAAACAATTTCAAAGGGTACTTCAGAGTGCCTTTGAAGTTGCCTCATCAAAAGAGCAAGAAGCATGGAGTCCTTGCCGCCTGAGATGCAAACTGCAATTTTGTCTCCCTCTTCTATGAGGCGATATCTTCCCACCGCCTCAATAAAGGGATTCCATAACTGTTTTCTGTATTTTTTTATTATGCTTCGTTCAATCAGAACGGATTTTTCAAGTTCACGCATTTTTGTCGGTACCGAACCTTTCAGATATTCTTGCCAAAGGTGTTTTGAACATTTCACAGATTTTTTCTCATTTTTTAACCTATAACAACACTCTTACTCATAGGCATCAGTTTTCCCTTGTACCAGCACATTATCTTAACCTTATCACCTTGTGCATCGGTGCCTATTGCAAGATTGGTTTTGCCGGGGACAATGTCTGTCTTTTTAATAAATGTCATCTTGTTCCGGTCATACACCGCTACCCATAAAACAGCATCGCCGTAACTTTGCGCCTCAACTGTAATCTGCATTTTTCCGTTTACCCTTTCGGCATCAGATGTAATTTTTGCATCGGGCATTTCGACTATTTCTATTGTGTAGATACAATCGTCATTTGACGAATTCTTCTTTGTCAGACTAAGAGTTGCAGGTAAGGTGTCTATAGAAACCGTCTTTGCCACATTGTTAAAGAAAATTCCGTTTGTGCCTGTAACACTTCCGCCTGTATATGCACAAGTGAGTTTTATGTTTTTTGTCCCCTTTGGCACATAGAGTGTTCTTGTTGTTTGTGCACTTGCATATTCCGTTGCAAAAAATCCGCCTTCGGCACTTATGCTGTTTATGTATGACTTTATGCCCGAAGCAGTCACAACAAGACTGTCACTGAGTCCTGTTTTGCTATCTGTCACCATTACGGTTATATTTCCGTTTTTAAGGGGATTCAGCATGCCGTTTTGGTCAATGGATGCAGTTGAAGAGTCGGCAACTGACCAGACAATTTCATCAGATTGTGCATTTTCGGGAAAATAATCGGCAAAATACCTTGTTTTACCTGTTATTTCCGTCTCGCCGGACAAGGTGATGTTTCTTATTTCCACAGATTGTGCGCTAAAGTTATAATCCTCTGTCTGCGCAAAAACTGCCATATTTCCTGCACTGTCCATAAAAAATGTTTCGCTGTCATCTATGGCTATGGCAAAATCTCCCTCTGATGCCTCTGCGTTCAGCCTGAAAGTCAATGCTGCAAGCACGCAGCATTCTCCTTCCTTAACCTGTCCGCCCTCTGATGAAAAATCACCCGATATATTAACGGTGTTTGTTCCCTTATCAAAATACACTCCCTCGTGAGCACCCTCGCCGCCGATATATGTGACACACTCAGGGTATGTAACCTTTACATTAACTCCTGTTGTTTCTTTTTCGGGCGTAAAGTATAGAGGCACAATAAAGTCGTCTCCGATTGTTATGTTGTTTTTACCCGACAGGGCAACCTTGCCCTTTTGAGAGGTTACATATTTATCATATTCATTTCCTGCTTTGCTGAGGGATATAATAATTCCGTCGTAATCGCCCTTTCCCTCTAATCCTTCAAAGTCATATTCCCCTAAGCCGTCAGACCTTCCTGCCATTACCACCTTGCCTCTGTCTGCCGACACACTATCCAGAGATGCAATGCCATAGGAACTGTAAAGGGCTTTGTCAACCACATTTCCGTTTGCATCGTATGTTACCATCAATGCATCGCTGCCATGGGCATCAAAGCCTTCAAGGTCTCCTGTTTCACTGCTTGATGAGCCCACTGCCACATATCCGTCAGATGTTGCCGCCACAGAGTAATACCAGTCATAATCATTTCCGCCAAAGTTCTTTTTCCACAAAACATTTCCCTGAGCGTCATATTTTACGATTATTGCATCACTGTCTCCTTTGCCTGTCACTCCTGTCCAGTCGCCTTTGCCAAAAGCATAACTTTCACCTACAGCCACATATCCGTCAGATGCTGCCGTCACCGAATTATAATAATCATCATCACTTCCGCCAAAGTTCTTTTTCCATACCACATTACCAAGGGTGTCATATTTTACAATTATTGCATCGAAACCACCCTTGCCCGTCGTTTCATCCCAGTCGCCTGTGCCAAAACCATGACTTTCACCCACAGCCACATATCCGTCTTCCGCTATCGCTACCGATTTATAATAATCACTGCTACTTCCGCCAAAATTCTTTTTCCATACCACATTACCAAGGGTGTCATATTTTACAATTATTGCATCAGCGCTACCCTTGCCTGTCACTCCTGCCCAGTCGCCTTTGCCGAAGCTGTTGCTCCAACCCACAGCGACATATCCATCAGTAGCTACCGCTACCGAGAGATAATAATCAGAATCGTCGCCACCAAAATTCTTTTTCCACAAAACATTTCCAAGGGTGTCATATTTTACGATTATTGCATCACAACCACCATTACCCGACACTCCTGTCCAGTCGCCTGTGCCAAAACCATGACTATAACTTTCACCTACAGCTACATATCCGTCCTCTGCGGTTGCAACACATTGATAATAATCCCCGCCTGCACCGCCAAAATTCTTTTTCCACTCTATATTGTTATTGTTGTCATACTTTACGATTATTGCATCATTGCCTCCCTTGGCGGTCACTCCTTTCCAGTCGCCTGTGCCAAAACTGTCTTTACCGCTGCACCCCACAGCCACATATCCGTCTGCAGATGCCGCTACCGAGTAGTATTCATCACTGTCACTTCCGCCAAAATTGGATTTGTTCAGTCCCGAAAAGCCCGATTCACCAACAAAAGACGCTTCTTCGCTTATCTTGCCCGCCCTCACGGCAACGGCACGCATATTCAGCATGGAAGTGTTTACGGCAAATGAATCTTCATATACCTTGCCGCTTACTCTCGGATTGCCGCCGTCAAGAGTATAGTATATGCTTGCACCGTCTTCCGCCTCAATTGTAACTATGCCGCCACTTACGCTTATTTCCGGGGGATATACAATTTCAGAATTACGCAATGTTTTAAAACTTGAACTGAACTGTGCATCCGAGTCTGCTCCGTCGCAAGCCACTGCTCCTGCAGGCAGGGTTATGGTGTATTGTGTGTAATATTCAAGGTTTGTATTTGGTGTTATTGTAAGTTTGTTATCTGAAAACGAGGTTTTAAAAGCCACGTTTTTACTGCTTGTCTCCCCGCTCTTTTTTGCGGTCAGTTTAATGGAGGATACATTCGAGCCTGCCCCCACTTTGTCATCAAAGTTAATGACTATTGCACTGCCAAGGGCTATACCAACCCTGCCGTCTTCGGGGGTAATACTTTGCACCGCCACAGGTTTTACGGTAAATGTGGCGGTATCTGTCGTTGTGTTTTTGGCACCGTATGCATTTTCCACTGCCTTTGCAGGTACCGTTGCGGTATAACTATGCCCGGGTGTCAGCATGGAAGAGGGCTTTATGGTAAGCACTTTTCCGCTTATGCTTTTTGATATTGCAACGCTTTTGCGTGATGTGTTGTCATACAGTTTTACGTTTGCATATGCACTGCCTGAAGATATGCTTTTGTTGTATGTAAATTTTATGTCGCAATCCTTTGCCACGTGGGTTTCGCCGTCTTCGGGTGATACGGAATAAACTTCTGTTGCAGGTGCAGTAACAGTAACCCTGCAAGTGTCGCTAAGGCCGTTTGCTGTCCTTACGGTAATTGTGGCACTGCCTGTGCCAACGCCTGTTACCTTGCCGTCTTTTACCGTTGCAACTTGACTGTCGGATGTGCTCCATGAAAGGGTAGAGCCTGCATTAGAAGGGGTGTATGTTACACTCACATTCTTTGATGATTCAGCCACAACCGAAAGGGTTGAGGGAATAGAAATACCTGTGGGATCAATGGGGTTTACCTTAATTGAATATGAATCCCCATAGCCTGTTTCATAACAGTGTCTTGTCCCTAAAATACTGTCATAGGTTGTATATGACATAGACTGCGTGTTGGAAATCACAGCCGATCCCGCAGACTTTGCCCTTACTGTGCAGTAAGCACCGCCTGAACTTATAATTTCTACCACAGCGCTGTTTGATGAATACCACTGATAACTTCTTGATACACTCCCCATAGGTGAATATGAAGTGTATGCATCACCTGTGGTAAGGCTCAAAGTATCGCCTATATTCATAACATTTGCCGCAGATATGGGAATTGCCGCCAAAAGCATAATGGTACATAAAATAACGGATATTATTTTTTTCATGGTTGGTCTCCTTTTTTATTCGGATGAATTCATTATATAAAGACTGTATATTCTGGATGCCACTTATAAAATGAATAATTAATAATGAATGATGAATAATTGTGGTTGAAAATCGCTTTGCGATTTTCTTCATTAATTTTTCATTATTCAATATTCATCAGCGTAGCGGCTTCAT
>JAZQJX010000041.1:0-6896 GCA_045541875.1 Clostridia bacterium
TGCCGGTGGCAGATGAAGGAAGGCTTGAAAAGGCGTAGCGGTTGCTATCGCCTCCTGTGAATCAAGCCGTAGGCGAAGATGAACAGAAAAGGCGATGTATGCCAAAACTTCCGACGAAACAAGCACCCTCATACGGTGCGAAGTTGAGTCGTAGAAGTTTACGGCCTTGGAAAGGGCGTGCCCCTTGTGGGTATGCCCTTTGCTTCGGGCACCGCAAGTGTCGCACCTACTATGTTTGCTATCCGCAAAACTTGGCAGACCAACCGACCTAATCGGGTGTCCAGGGTTTAAGTTCATTGTGAAGATATCTTTTAATTCATATAATTTAATTATTTAAGATTATTCATGTACTTGATAAATAGTATATCTACGAAAACTGGCTTCGGCATTCGCCTGCAGAGGTTTTCTACGATACACTATTTATCCGGTACTTTTTTGTTTTATAGAATATAATTTTTAAAAATATATTGATTTATTTGTTTATTAAGGTTATAATATAATCACCACATATTTTACTTTAAATTTAATAATGAACTCCAGAATATTCCAAAGGAATGTTCTATTTTGCGTTATTCTTTTTGAGTACAGCCAAACAAAGTTGCGTTTACATAAAATGCGGCTACAATATGGTATTTGTTTGGAGTATTCATATTTTAGAGTAAAATGTGTGGTAACATGAATTCTAAGCCGCGTTTTTGTGCGTGGTGCAGAATTTCTGTTGCCACGCTTTTTTTATTGCGTGAGACTTTAGAAAGGAGTATAAACGCTGTACTAATCAAATCATTAAAAAAATAGAAAGGGTTTTGAATTATGAAAAAAATAATTTCTGTGTTGTTATTATTATTGGTTTTAGGAGGCTCTGCATATGCCGAAACCATAGATGTTCAGTTTAATTCTGTTAATCTTGTTGCAAATAACAAACCGATTGAGGTTCCAAATATTTTGTATAACGGAACTACATATGTGCCATTACGAGCTGTCTCAGAAACTCTTAATATGAATGTTAACTGGAACGATAAAACAAGGACAGCATCCGTAACACAACCATCTCAAACAGAAACAGAAGCAAAATTGTCTGATGTAAGCAATGCTTTAAAAGCATACAAAGATGCTGTATATGCCAAGAATTGCACTTCTGTTTTAAGAGATAATCTTTACGGAATGTATAACAACTACTTGCGTATCGAGGATATTTATGACAATTATGTAGCGTATCCCAATTACCAAGGAATTCATATTGAAATGGATTTCTTTGAATACACAGAAAGTGTCAATATTGTCCTTGACGAAGAAGTTGTTGCAAATCACAGTTTAAAAACAGCATGTGAAATTACGGGTTACAGTTATGAAAGCGTTGCATCATTACTTGATTATGCAAATAAGGCAGCATATTATTTCAACTCAGCAACAGAGGAACTAGAATTATACAGAGACAACTTAAACCCCTATAATTTGAGCCAAACAGGAACTTATTTGGCTACCGGACGCAATTATTTTTCCGAAATAATGGATGTCATTGTTGAAATGGACAACACATTAAGAGATTATGTTTTGGGATATGAATTCTAAACCGTACATTTTAATCAGTGCGTGAGACTTTAGAAAGGAGTATAAACGATGTACGAATTCAAGCATTACAAAAAATTAGAAAGGATTCTATTTATGAAAAAAATTATATCTTTATTACTATGTTTTATAATGGTCATATCACTATCCGCATGTAATTTCGGAATACACAGCAGTCCAGAAAAAATAGCCAATGAATTCCTGGATTGTATAAGTGACGGAAAAACATCCGAATTAAATGAATTGTTTTATACAACAGATTCTGTCGATCCGGATTCATACTTTGAGGAATTCTATGAACTTTGCAAAATTGGGTATGGTGACAACTATAAAATAAGTTTTTCAGATGTTACTGTTTCTGATATTGATTTAGATGAATTAGATAGTACTAAAAATTTTTTGGGTACTTTAAAAGGAATAGATACTTCAAGACCCATTGATGATTATAAACAAATAGATTTTAAATGGTCTATAACAGGTGCGCTTGATTCAATTCTTGATAAATCACATAGTTTTTTGGCTATTAAAGAAGACGAGAACTGGTATATACATGATAGTATCGACACCTTTCGTTTTACACTTGCTATCATGTCCAGCACTGATAATTTAGATGGTGTTCTCGATTGATGCCACCTCACATTTTTTATTGCGTGAGTATTTAGAAATGAGAAAAAAACTTATTGTGAAAAAACATATAATGAGGAGATGATTCAGATAAATACATATCAAACAATTGTCAACAACAATGAGCACATAATATCCGTTTTCAGAATTAAAGGAGGTAAAAGTTATGAATTTAGTTTTTTCAATGGGATTACTTGGTAAATGGGTGCTAACAGACACCACAATCACAATTAAATCAAAGACATATAATTTAGATGAGGTTGTTGCAATAAATGCACCTACAGAGTATGCAAAAAATGAAGGAATGTATTACATATTTGTTGGTGGAACAAAACATTTAATAACATATCACCGCAAGCAAAAAGAAGAGGGTGAGAAAGCTATTAAATATATTGAGGAGTTTGTTATAAAGAACAATAGTACGGAAATTAAAAAAAGATGTAAAGTATGCAACCACATATTTTGTTATTCAAGTATTGATTTGTATAAAAATGCAAGCAACCAAAAATCTGCGTCTAGAGCCGCTTTCGCAGGAGCTATGCAAGCGATTGGCGGAACTGCTATAGCTAGTTCCTCGGAATTGAATCGTTCCCAACAATTACAAGCACAAGTAATAGACTATAACCGATGTCCAAAATGCAACTCGAGAGACTTGGAAGTGCTGTCAGATGAACAATATGAAGAATTAAACTCCGGCAGTAATTCAAACTCAGTTCCCGATGAAATAAAAAAATTCAAAGAACTTTTAGATAACGGAATTATAACCCAAGAAGAATTTGACGCGAAGAAAAAACAATTGTTGGGATTATGATAACACCGCAGACGACACTACCCTATATTTCGTTATTTTTACATCTCATAGTCCCAAAAAATCTATATTAGACTAAGACAAAGGAAAATCCATAGACAACAATAGCCTTTTCATGTTGTTATCATCTATGGATTTTTCTGTTTTATTCTATTGATTTTATCTTATTTTCCCCTGTATTTCCCCGGTGTGACTCCACTGTACTTTTTAAACTGACGTATAAAGTGATATGTACTATTAAATCCTGTTGCCTCTGCCACATCCCCTATTGTCATTCCTGATTTCAACATTCTTTTTGCATGCTCAATTCTTGTGTTGATAAGGTCTTTTCCGGGAGATGTTCCAAAAAGTTTGCTATAGTCAGCGTGAAATCTTGAAACAGACATGCCTGCCTCTTTTGCCATTTGTTCAACGCTTGTATCCTTAAAATATTCAAGATGTACCCTTGTGCGGATAGACATAAGGGTTTCTTTTTTTATGCGGTTGATGGGTGATTCGCTTTTTTGTTCTGCCCTTGTCATCCTTGCAAATATTTCTTCACATCCAAGTCTGCATATATCTTCCCAGTGAGACTTTTTGTTCATAAACTCAATTTCCATATTCTGAATTATGGTGGTTATGTGTTCATCATTTTCAGGATAATACACCTTTCCGAATTCAATTCCGTATCTATTAGAAATCTCGGTAAGGTCCCCCTTAAGATGAAACCAATTATGAGTCAGAGCGCATTCAGGTGATGAAAGTCTTTGGTAAGAAAACTTTTCGTAAATAATGCATCCGCCGGGATTTACCCTTATGCTTTTCCCCATGGTTTCAATTGTGACGGGAGAGAGAAAATGCAGAAAGATATATTGATTTCCTGTACTTCTTCTTATGAATCCAAAACCTTTCTTTTCGGGCCACATAGATTTTATTTCTGTGATAATCATATATTACACCTCTATCACATCATATATCAAATGAGAGAAAATGTCAATTATTTGATATAAATCATCATTGACCTAAATAATTGTGTAAAGGTATAATTATTGTGAAGATACGAAGGTTATTTTGCGTATAATCAAATGAATCGGGAGGATATATTATGAGTATTCCAAGAAGCGAGCACCCATTCCCTCAGATGATGAGAGGCAACTGGCTGAATTTAAACGGTGAATGGGAATTTGAAATTGACAATTCATTATCAGGAAAAGATAAAAAGTTTTTTCTGAGAGATTCTCTTGATTCTAAAATAACTGTTCCTTTTTGCCCTGAAAGTGAACTTTCGGGAATTGGCAACAAGGATTTTATGTATTGTGTTTGGTACAGGAAAGAATTTACGTTGCCTGAAAACTTTTTGGGACACAGGATTATTCTACACTTTGGTGCTGTTGACTACATCTCTACGGTATATATAAACGGAATTGAAGTATGCACTCATGAAGGTGGATATACTTCATTTTCAACAGATATCACAAACTATCTTAAAGATGGGAAAAATGCTATTTGTCTGTGCGTTGAAGACAACAAAAACAAATACAATCAGCCAAGCGGAAAACAAAGTGAAAAATTTGAATCTCACGGATGCTTCTACACCCGCAGTACAGGAATCTGGCAAACGGTATGGATTGAGGCTGTGGGAAGTGCATATATAACAAATTTTCATACCTTTTCTGACATCGAAAACGGCGTTGCAGTGTTCAAAATAAGTCTTGGCGGAAAAGGATTTATCGGAAAAACACTTAAAGCCAAGGCATCATTTGAATCCCGTTCTATGGGATATTCTTCCACAAAAATATATGGCGACAATGTGTATGTAAGCGTGCCTCTTGACGAGATTCACCTTTGGGATATTGGAAAAGGTAACCTTTATGACATTGTTTTTTCCATATGGGACGGTGACAAAGCAATTGACAGCGTGCTGTGTTATTTTGGTATGAGAACCTTTTCATTTGGCGTAAACGGATTTGAGATAAACGGAAGGACAATTTTCGGAAGATGGGTGCTTGATCAGGGATATTATCCCGACGGCATATATACTGCACCCACTGATGAAGCATTAAAAGATGATATTTTGAAATCCATGGAACTTGGATTCAATGGCGCAAGACTTCACGAGAAAGTTTTTGAACCGCGCTTTCTTTATTGGGCAGACAAACTCGGATATCCTGTCTGGGGCGAATTCCCAAACTGGGGATTTGACATATCTGAATTTAAAAGTATTGACTCAATTTTACCCCAGTGGGCAGAAGTTATTGACAGAGATTTTTCCCACCCCTCAATCATCGGATGGTGTCCCCTTAACGAAACAGATTACCCGGGATATCAGAAAATGCAGAATCCCAAAGTTGTTAAATATCTTTATGAATATACCAAAAAAGCAGATCCCACACGTCCGGTTATTGACACAAGCGGATTTTTCCATGAAGTGGACTGCGAAGTATATGATGTTCATGACTATGAGCAGGATTACAAATTGATTGAAGAATACTATTCAAAACTTGACCGGGGGATTATTCAGGACATTACAGTAAGATTCCCCAAATGGTCGGGGCGTCAGAGTTACAAAGGTCAGCCTGTGTTTGTCAGTGAATATGGCGGAATTTTGTGGGATATGGACAATCTCCCTCAGGGTGAGGAATCAAGTTGGGGATACGGCGATGCTCCAAAAACTGAGGATGAGTTTTTGGACAGATTTAAAAACTTGACAGAAACTTTCATGAATAATCCTAAAATATGTGCCATATGTTACACTCAACTTTATGACGTTGAGCAGGAAAGAAACGGACTGATGACTTATGACAGAAAGCATAAATTCAATCCTGAAGTCATAAGAAAAATTAACTCTCAAAAGGCAAAAATTGAAAAGTGAAATTCCATATACAAAACAAGACCTTAGCAAAAGCAATAAATTCTTTTGCTAAGGTCCTTTTTACATAAAATAAGTCTCTGTATTAGATAAGTAGTGATATGCATAAATGACCTTTTTATTCATTTTCGTGAATACCCAATGAAAAGGAGCAAGGCATATTTCAACCTTGCTCCTGTGCAGATATTTAGTTCAACAAATTGGAATTTGTCAGTATCTATTCCCATACAGTATTCTTGCTTTTTCGGTATATTCTTTTACAAGTTCAGTTTTCGCATTTGTATAGGCATCTCTGTTGTGCTCATATTTCTTCCATAACCTTAACTTTAATTCTTCATATTCTTTTGCTACATCTGGTTGCTCAATGAGGTAATCTCTAAAATACAATTCATTGTTATCGCCTACATATCTTAAATGCAAATGAAACACTCGCTCGGCATAACCATTCTCTGTATATCCTTTATTGAAAGATAATCCATTCTCACTCTGTGACATACAAATATAACCATTGTTAATAATCAAATCTTTATAGTCATACAGATTGCTTTCCATTGGGATTTCTACAAGAATATCGATAATTGGCTTTGCCCATATAGTAGGGATTGCCGTACTTCCTATATGGCTTATTCTTTCGACCTGCAGAAGGTTCTTTTTCAATAAAGTTTCCTCTTCCAAATACCATTTTTTCCAACAATCTTGATGTCTTGTTAGAATAATAGGAAACAACTGCCACAGTTCGTCCAAACTCATTTCTGATAATTTCTTTCCCATAAACCACACCTACAAATTCTTATTTTCCTAACTGTTCGACCTATTGGAATTTACCGTTATAACTCAATATTGATTTCGTACTTATCGTTAATGAGTATGTAGTTCACATTATACTTTTTTGCAGATTCTAACATCTGTGTATTTTCTGACAATACATTCTCCATGGTGCACCATTCATCATCCAAACGATTTTCAATGACATTTGCATATTTCTTTATGTCTGCAAAATGATTTCTTATATAGTTCTCACTCAGTACCAAACAATAGTATTTAATCTGT
>JAZQJX010000042.1:0-4681 GCA_045541875.1 Clostridia bacterium
TCCCTTCGGGAGCTAAATTGCCCTGCGGGCAGCTTGACTTTGGCAAATTTAATTTAGCTGCTTCAATAAAGCAATTTAGCTATTGCGAAGCAATAATTTAACTTTGCAACTTGTTGCAAAATTTAGCTGATACGTCCCCGATAAACTTCGATTTATTCAATTATATAATTGATGATACAACTTATCATCTGGTTATATAAAAAACTTCTGATTTGATAATTGATACATAATCAGATGTGTTGTATAATGTCATCATAGATAATCAATATGAGGTGAAGCACAATGATAAATAATTTATCTGTTCAGGCAGAATCCGTTATGAAAGAATTAAAGGAAAAAGCCGGACTTAAACCCGGAGACAGCGTTGTTGTAGGATGTTCAACAAGTGAAATTATAGGTTCAAAAATCGGAAGTAATTCAAGTCCTGATGTTGCAAAAACAGTCTTTGAAGCAATATATGAATATGCAAAAAAAGAAAATTTGAAACTTGCATTTCAGTGTTGCGAGCATTTGAATCGTGCTATAGTAATTGAAAAAGAAGATTTCCCCCTTGCAGAGGCAGTAAATGTTGTACCTCAGCCAAAAGCGGGCGGCTCAATGGCAACTCAAGCCTATGCACATTTCAAAAATCCTGTTGTTGTTGAGGAAATAAAAGCAGACGCAGGAATAGACATTGGATTCACTCTGATAGGAATGCACCTTAAAAAGGTTGCGGTTCCCCTTCGCCTTGATAATAATAAAATCGGCGAAGCAATGGTTCTGGCAGCCCGCACAAGACCAAAATTTATTGGCGGAATAAGAGCGGGATATGATGATAAATTACTGTAAAATCAGAGGTGGAGATTATGAATACAAATACAAAAAAACTTGTTATGGCATCTATGTTCGCAGCCCTTTGCTGTATCGCTACAATGATTATAAAAATACCGTCACCACTCAAAGGATACATAAACCTCGGAGACTGCATGGTTCTTCTTTCGGGATTTATTCTGACTCCCGTATACGGATTTCTTGCCGCAGGTCTTGGTTCTGCTTTTGCAGATATTTTTTCGGGATATGTAGTATATGCTCCCGTCACATTTCTTGTAAAAGGGATTATGGCACTTGTTGCATATTTCACATTTAAGCTCATGAAAAACAAGGCAGGCAATACCTTTTCAAGAGTTATAGGCGGTATAATTGCAGAAATCATAATGGTTCTCGGATATTACGTTTTTGAAGGATTTATGTATGGATTTGTCGCATCAGCAATCAATATTCCTGCAAATGCTGTTCAGGGTGTTGCCGGAATAATAATTGGTGTAATTCTTGCAAAAATTTTTGATAAGGGATTGAAAAATATAAATTTGTAATATCAAAAAACAGAATATGTAAATCGCATAAGAGACTGTCTTTATAAAAATGACAGTCTCTTACACTTTTAAGCCAAATTGTTGCGTTATATTGCTTATCTGCATATAAAACTATTGTAATTGAGTTTTAAGTGTTGTATAATTATGTCTGAAATCAGTTAAACCAATTCACAAATCCCACAAAGGAGATAATTTATATGAATAAACTCAACACGAGAAAAACACCCATAATGGGTTGGGCGTCCTGGAACCGTTTCAGAACAGATATTTCAGAAGAAAGAATGAAGAAACAGGCAAATGCTCTTGTGTCCACAGGACTTTTTGAGTGTGGCTATGAATATTTCAATATGGATGACGGCTTTTTTGGCGGCAGGGGAGAAGATGGTAAACTTTGTTTTCATAAAACACGATTTCCAAATGGCATAAAACCTGTTGCAGACTATGCTCACTCTCTCGGACTCAAAGCAGGAATATATTCAGAAGGTGGAAAAAATACCTGTGCTTACTATTGGGACAATGAAGGAGAAAATGGTGAGGGAGTAGGGCTTTATGGCTATGAAGAACAGGATTTGAAACTTTTCCTTGAAGAATACGGATTTGATTTCATAAAAGTTGACTGGTGCGGCGGTCAGAAACTTGACCTTGATGAACAAGAGCAATATACAAAAATTGCAAATGTAATTGACGACATCAGAAAACGCACAGGAAAAAACATAGTTTTTAACATCTGCAGATGGCAGTTCCCCGGTGAATGGGCAACAAAGATTGCCGATTCCTGGCGGACAGGCGCTGATATCAGACCTGAATTTGAATCCATCGTATATCAGATTGATAACATTCGTTCTCTTGCCCGATTCACATCACCCGGTCATGTCAATGACCTTGATATGATGCAACTTGGGAACGGTCTTTCTGATGATGAAGAAAAAAGTCATTTTGCAATGTGGTGTATGATGTCAACACCTCTGATGATAGGGTGCGACCTCACAACCATCAAAGACAGTACCCTCGAAATTCTAAAAAATTCAGAACTTATTTCAATAAATCAGGACTCTGCCTGTCTTCAGGCATATGTAGCAAGAGAAATCAAAGATAAAGACGGAAAAGTTGTGGGAGAAGTATGGATAAAGAACCTCGGATGTGACAATTCATCCGAAAAAGCCATTGCTTTTTTCAACAGATGTGAAACCGATGTTGATTTTAAAATTAACTTTTCAGACGTTGGGCTTTCTGGCAAAATTTTGAGTGTGAGAGATCTATGGGAACATAAAGACCTTGCACCTGATGATATTTTAAATGTTAATGTGAAAAGACATTGCACAAAGGTGTATAGGGTAAAAGCAGAAAAAAGCATCATTGTTGAAAATAAGGATGACCTTGATGATGTCATTGTTGAGGAAGTGAAAAAAGTTTCATATAATGACCTTGAACTTCTTCTTTCAAAAGGCGGAAAACTGATAGACGTGAGAAGCGCGGAAGAATATAACAAATCACATCTTGACGACGCAGTAAATCTTCCATATGATGATTCCCATAACATTATGAGAAAATCAAACCCCGACAAAAATCAGAATCTTATCCTCTATTGCTCCGCAGGAAAAAGAAGTTTTCAGGCAAGAAATCTGCTCATATACCTGGGATACAAAAATGTGTATATTCTGACTGATCACGAAAAATTTATTTGATGTATAAAAGTATGCAAAAACAAATCATCTTAAAAAACAAAACAATTAAATATGACCTTGAATATAAAAAGGTTAAAAATATAAATCTTCGCATAAAAACAGACGGTTCTGTACATATTTCGGCAAATAGATTTGTTTCAATGAAAAAAATCGAAGAGTTCATTCGTTCCAAAGAAGATTTCATATTAAAAGCAATAGATAAGTTTTCTTTAAAAAGGGAAGAGGAAAAACGTAGATATTTTGAAGAAGATGAATTGATTGATATAATACTCAACCTGTGCAAAGAGATATATCCGTATTTTAAAAATCTCGGTGTAAAGTATCCGCAAATCAAATTCAGATTAATGGTTTCCCAATGGGGCAATTGCCATTTCAGAAAAGGAATTCTGACTTTTAATAAATATCTTGCGTTTGCACCTTTGGAATGTATAGAATATGTTGTTGCTCATGAATTTACACATTTTATTCATCCAAATCACTCAAAAGATTTCTATAATGAACTTTCAAAAGTGATGCCAGACTGGAAAGGGCGAAGAGAAAAACTAAAGAAAATATCAATAAAATAAATATGACATAAAGGAATGGTGAAACATATGAAAATTTTATTTCAGGGAGACTCAATTACAGATGCAGGACGTTCAAGGGATAATGATGTGGATTTAGGTGTAGGATATCCTATTTTGGTAAAAGCAAATCTTGGCTTTGAACATCCCGGAAAATATGAGTTTTTTAACAGGGGAATAAGCGGCAACAGAGTAACAGATGTGTATGCCCGCATAAAAAATGACATCATAAATCTTAAGCCCGATGTTATGAGTATATTAATAGGTGTTAACGATGTATGGCATGAGTTTTCATGCGAAAATGGTGTAGACGCTGAAAAGTATTATAAAATATATGATATGCTTATTGAAGAAGTGAAAACAGCACTTCCGGATATTAAAATAATGATATTGGAACCTTTTGTTTTAAAGGGCACAGCAACAGAAGAAAATTGGGATTGCTTTTATTCAGAAGTAAAAAAACGTTCGCAGATGGCAGAAAAGATTTCTGAAAAGTACAATCTGCCTTTCATCAGATTGCAGGATGGATTTGAAAAACTTTCTGAAAACATCGAAACATCATACTGGCTCTCTGATGGTGTTCATCCCACTGCAATGGGACACGAGTATATTAAACAGCAATGGCTGAACACTTTTAAAACTATTTGACGTATGATGTATGTATACATATGCAGAATACATGGGCTTATAAACTTATATTGAACGATAATATGAGAATAAATTAAAAGGACACGTCACAACCCAAAATTGGATTGTGACGTGTCTTTTCTAAAAAGAATCAGGAAGCTTTTTAGGAGAAATATCTCTTGTTTTTGATGCAGGAGATACTGATTACACTCAAAAAGATAAACGCCTATATATTTCAAGGCTTGTTGTGAAAAAACAATATCGACGGAAAGGTATTGGCAAAAAGCTTGTAGAATTTGCGGTGGAACTTGCCGGTGATATGGGTTACAAAGAGATCTCCGTCGGTGTTAATCTTGATAACTATCCGGCACTGAAACTTTATGCCAATTATGGATTTAACAAAATAGTTTTTGTTGGCGAAGATGATGACGGAAAGTTTATGAAACTTGTTAAA
>JAZQJX010000043.1:0-5269 GCA_045541875.1 Clostridia bacterium
GAAATACTGCTTCGCAGCATGAAATGTCTGCTATGCAGACATTATGGAAAAAACTCGCTTTGGCGAGTTTTAACTTTAATGAATTCCAAAGGAATTCATATCATGACAACTGCGTTGTCATTTCATGGCGAAGCCATTTCACGTGCCGAAAGGCACATTTCATTCGGTGAGTTTGCAAAACAAACTCACCGCTAAACTCCAATTTATCTCACTTCCCTCTTTTGTTTTTATTCTGCATTGCTTGCCATTATGAACAATTCCATATTTTCAAAGAATTATTCCTCATTTACTAAATTTCTTTCTCTTCCTATAATAAACTCAAATCAGTTTTTAAAAAAAGGAGACAAAATTATGGCAGAAAAAGAAATCGTAATGAACGGAGCAGGCATTGAGGAAATCGGATTTCCCATGTGGCCTCAGTTTGCTCCCGAAACTTTGGAAGATGTTTTAGAGCCTATCAAAAACGGAAAAGTTAACTACTGGACCGGCAAAAAGGGTATGGAATTTGAAGAAATGTGGGCAAAATGGCTTGGTGCAAAAATGGCAATTTCCTGCACCAACGGGACTGCAGCACTTCACATTGCCTTAGCAAGTCTCGGAATCGGACCGGGAGATGAAGTTATTGTTCCTTCCTATTCATTCATTGCATCATCATTCTCTGTTGTTCAAGCAGGTGCAATCCCTGTTTTTGCAGACGTAACAGATGACCACACAATTGACCCCGATGCAATTGAGCCTCTCATAACAGAAAGAACAAAGGCAATCATCGTTGTTCACCTCTACGGAATTGTGGCAGACATGGGCCCCATTCTTGAAATTGCAAAAAAACACAACCTCAAAATTGTTGAAGACTGTGCTCAGTGTTTCGGCGGTGAATTCAAAGGAACAAAAGCAGGTCTCATTGGCGATGTGGGATGCTTTTCATTTTGTCAGAGTAAGCACTTCACCACAGGCGGCGAGGGCGGTATGGTTGTTACCAATAACGAAGATATCGGTTGGGAATGCCGTTCTTTCAGAGACCACGGATATGATGTTAAAATGAGAATGAATATGCTTGCGTTGGAAGAAAAACTCCCCTACATCCACAACCGTGTGGGCTTTAACTATCGTATGACAGAAATTCAGTCCGTAATCGGCATAAACGAACTCAAACGTTTTGACTCATGGAACCTTGCACGCCGTTTTAAATATGCAAAAATGTATGATGAAGCATTTGACGGCATGAAAGGAATCAAAAAACTCCCCGTAAACACAGAGGAAAGAAAGAATTCCTATTGGTGGTACCCCATTCTTTTAGACCTTGATGCAATAGACTGCGATGCAGAAGTTGTTGTTAAAGAACTTGGTGCAAGTGGCATCCCCTGCTACGGAATCCAGTGGCCCGAAGCATATGAAGAAAAAGCCTACAGAGAACACAACGGTTTCGGAAATGCAAAATTCCCATTTGAAGCATCAGAATATACCAATCCTGAATCCGTTCAGTATGACAAGGTATTTTGCAAAAATGCAAATGCTCTCCGTTCTCAGACCGTGAGCCTTTTCCTCCATCCCTCATGGGAAGAAGTGCATATTGAAAGATGCATAGAAGGACTTAAAAAGGTTATTGAAAATCATTTGAAATAATTTTTCCAAAATCTTTTCCTATCATTCTAACTGATTGATTTTCAATCAGTTAGAATGAAATGCACCTGAAGGTGCATGAAATGTCTGCAATGCAGACATTATGGAAAAAACTCGCTTTGGCGAGTTTTAACTTTAATGAATTCCAAAGGAATTCATATCATGACAACTGCGTTGTCATTTCATGGCGAAGCCATTTCATGTGCCGGAAGGCACATTTCATTCGGTGAGTTTGCCCTGCAAACTCACCGCTAAACTCCAATTACATCATTTTCCGTTTTCTCAAATTCAAAAAAGGATTTTTGCACTCTTGTGTCGAATATATGAAAAGGACTATTATACCCTCCGAAAGAGACGGAGAATTTTTAAATATTAAAGGAGAAAAGTTATGAAAAAAATCAAATGGGGCGTTATCGGTTGCGGCGGTATCGCAGACAGAAAAACCATTCCCGGAATGATGCTTGCACAAAATGTTGAACTTGTTGCAGTTATGGATGCAAATCCGGAAGTTGCAGAAAACGTTAGAAAAAAATATGATGCAAAATATGCTTTTGACAACTATGAAGATCTTCTTGCTCTCGATGAAATTGAAGCAGTATACATAGCATCCCCCGTATTTTTCCACAAGGAACAGGCAATAAAAGCTGCGCAGGCTAAAAAGCATATCCTTTTGGAAAAGCCTGTTGCTCTCACGGTTGAAGATGCAGAAGAAATCAAAAAAGTGTGTGAAGAGTGCGGTGTTAAAATCAGCATAGGATTCCTCATGAGATTCCACGGCTATCACCAGAGAATAAAAGAAATTATTGCAGAGGGCAAAATCGGTGACATCGTTTCCATGAGAGGTCAGTTCACCTGCTGGTATCCCGACATTGAAGGTGCATGGAGACAGAAAAAAGCAATGTCAGGCGGCGGTGCTTTGGTTGATATGGGTATTCACGTTATTGACCTTTTGCAGTACTTAAGCGGTCTTAAGGCAAAAGAAGTTATTGCTTTCAATCAGACACAGACCTTTAACTATGAAGTTGATGACTCATCTGCTCTTGTTATGAAAATGTGCAACGGTTCCACTGCATTTGTTGACTCAAACTTCAACATTCCCGATGCTGCATCTGTTGCAAAACTTGAAATCTATGGAACAAAGGGTTCAATTGTTGCATCAGGCACACTTGCACAGGCAGAAGTCGGAACAGTTAACATTTTAATCAGCGATGACTCTCTTGAATATGACGCAAATCAGACAAGAGATGAAATCGTTCCCCTTTCACTTGAAGGAACTCCTCTTGGAAATATGTACACAAAAGAGGTTGAACAGTTCGGTGATGCAATCATCAACGGCACTGATGTTCCTGTTTCAATTGAAAGTGCAATCTATGACCAGAAAATTGTTGAAGCAGCATATAAATCCTCTGACGAAAAGGTATTTGTTACAATTGACTGATATTAATATCTGATACAAAAAGCAGGCTGAGCCTGCACTCAAGTCGCGGGCGTAATTTGATATACATCTTATCTCGCGAACTAAATTCTGCGTAATTTCCTATACAGCAAAAAATCAGGATGCAAAATAGTTCTTACGAATTGTTTTGCATCCTTTTTTTACTTACTTTAGGTATTTGTCTACATTTTCCAGATTCAGCATAAAATATTTTTTTCTTTCGTATTTATTTTCAGTTATCAGATCGGCAGGAATTTGTTTTTTTCTGCTGTTTAGAGTGTTATAGGTGACATTTATGCACTTTTGCAAGTCATCAATGCTGATTCCTGAATCAGAAAATAGTGATGCTTGCACAAGATACCAATACATTTCATATATTTCCCCTTTGTTTCCTCCGGGCAATTTGGCAATCACATCTTTATAATACTCAAGGTCGCACACCCTTTCTTGAAGTGCGTCAAAAAGCTGCGAAAAAGATGTTTGCACAATATCCAGAAACATATCCAAAAAAGGTGTCAGGTCTCCTTTGTTATTTTTGTGATTGCATATTTTAAAAGCATCATAATACTTACCGATGTTTTCTTTTATTGTATATGAAATTCTGTATGCAATAAGACTATTATAATTTTGTGACAAAAGGTAACTGCTTATGAATCGACTTACACGTCCGTTTCCATCGTAGAAAGGATGAATATATCCAAACAGATAGTGAAATATGGATATTCTGAATATTGCCTCCACATTTCTATCATTCAGAAATTTTATAGCCCTTTCCATGGTGTCAATTATCTTTTTTTCGGGATACAAGCCGCTATGAAGTTCTTTTTCCGTAGAAGAAACCACACTTACAGAGTTCTTTCTGAAAATTTTTCCATCCGGAAGATTTTTATCATTGTCATTTTTTATTTCTTCAGAAAAAATGTCATCATATATCCTCCTGATGTCTTCGCAATCTGTTATTTTTATGTTCTCATTTTCCATAAGCATTTTATATTTTCTGACCAGTCCGACAAATCGGGTTTTCTTTCTGTTTTCAGGAATATTATTCAATATGTCATTTATTTCTCTTCTTGTACTGTGAACCCCCTCTATGTTATTTGTCAGAACTATTTCATCTATCAAACATCTCGTAGCAAACTGTGTTATTGCCACTTTAGGAAGTTTGTTATATAAATAATTTATTTTTTTGTCAAATTTTTCGATGGATACGAGTTTTTTGTAAACTCCTGTGTCCGGGCAAAAAAACGCCTGGTTTTCACCGATGAAAATATCCAGTTTAACGCTTTCTTCGTTATTGAACCTGTTTTCATACTCTTTGACATAACCTGATGAATCCTTGTAAAACAGTTTATATAAGGAATTATATGCCATATGATTCACCCCTCTATTTATTATTATATGGCAATTGCCATTTTAATATCAATTTTACACAATATTTTTAGATAAAACCCAAAAATATAACCTATAATCTCAAAAACTATATGATTTTGAGATTATAGGTTTAATATATCATCATTTTCTCTAAAAGTCAACTGTTTTTTGCACATCAAAATGCATATAAAAGTACATCGAAAACAATATTGGCTTTTGCAGATTGAGACTTAACATTTGAAGTTATCTTTTTATTATTTTTTCCATTTCTTTGGCAAATTTTATTCCCAAAAGAAAACTTTGGTATTGAAGATGCGATTCCACACGGTTACGGGCTTCTTCATACTCATTATATTTATCTCTGCATTCGCTGTCCATAGCCTCCATAAACGCTTCCAGTTTTTCTGTTTCATTTTTCTGTGCGATTTTATGCTCTTTGCTTTTTGGAAGTTCATATATCTTTTCTGTGTAGAACTGAAAAAATATTTTCTCCCAAATGTTCAGTTCTGGTGTGTTCTCTAAACTATTTTCATTACTCATAAATATTCCTCCAAATTAAAAAATGCGCTCACCGAAGCAAGCGCATAAAAACGCAAACTCCGTATGTCGCCAAACATAGTTTAAATTGTAGGATATATAATACCACACTAATTTTTGGAATCTGCATTTTTTACAAACTCAAAATTAGTGTAGCAAACAGAGAATATATTATTCCTAAAAATAAAATACTCCTACTTATTTTTTATTAAACTATATTTGGCATAATTATTATACCACATAAATTTCAATATATCAACAACATTTTTCCGAGACCTGTCAAGGTAAAAGGGAATGTAAATTAAT
>JAZQJX010000044.1:0-14804 GCA_045541875.1 Clostridia bacterium
GGTAGATGAATCATCCGTGTGAATGTTTGCCGCATACCTGAAAAGCTCACTTACAAAGTATTTTCTTTCGTCACCCAATAAGCATTTATCCTTCAAGGAAGGCTTTATGTAGCAATAATCCTCTCCGTCAGTATCTGCAAAGAAGCATGAACGTGCGCTTGAAAATTCTTTTATTCTTTTTAATGCAGTATTTATATTTTCATGTTGCCTGTTTATTTCCAGAAGAAGATGCCTGATAACAGAAGACTCTGAATTTAATTTTGCTCTGTTTTTTTCGCTTCTTAATATCAGTTGAAGATAAATTGCTATAATTAAAATGATTAGAGCAAAAACAACAAGTAAATTGTGGGATATTTTATGAGTTTCCTCAAATACCTGGGTTTCATAACGTGCAAGCATGATACCCCAGTCAAAATCTTCAATGGTAGAATAATGGATATAAAGATTCTCACCTGTACGTATTGACTTGAACGATGAATAACCTTTATCGGAATTGGCCAGCATTTCGTATGAATAGCCGTCATTATACTCTCTGTTTTTCAAGCTTGACAGTTCAGACGGCTTTTCATCTATTGTATCTATAATAAATTTTCCTGTTTCTTTATCATAAACGAAAAGTTGAGCATCAAGCTCTTTTGCCATATTATTGTATTTTTCGTTGATAGTTTCGATTTTAATAATGCCATACATAATGCCGACAGTTTCTCCGTTCACCTGAATCGGAACAGAGCTGCGTACCACCTGCTCATCAGGCATTGAATAGCTATAAGTTCTTCCGGTAACATGTTCCCCCAGAAGTGCCTGCTCTTCAAATGAAATTTGTCCGCCCAAATCATAAGTGCCGTCCTTTGTAATAAAAGTCCCATCCGGATTGAGAATACCAATTCTTGAAAACAAACCGATTGGCTTAAAGGAATCAAACATACGCTCATAGCCTTTTCCGTCAGCATAGAGCTTTGATGCAAAGTTTGCCATAGTAGTCAGGTTTTCTCTGTCTGATTTCAATTGCAAAGTAAGATCGTCTTTAATCTGTTTTGTCTGAATATGAAGCATTTCATAAGCATCGTCCTCAGCCTTAATAAAGAAAGATACAACCATTGCAAAAAAAACTGCACATATTAAAATTGCAGCAACAATTGTATATAAAATATTATTTTGTCTTTGTTTTTTTCGTTCATATGTTATTGCCATTTGCTTTATCTTCTTTCATAATATAATTAACAAAGATTTTCAATTAAATTATATCACTATTCTACATAAAATTCAAGTATTTCACCATATTTTTAAAATTTATTTTTGTAGCAAACAAAATTTATGTGAAGATTGGTAAAAATGTTTAGTTTATAAAACAGTTGTCATTTTTAATGTTGCTACTCTGCATGTGTACACATAGCATTCCGCTATATATTCTTCAATCGTCATCTTTGTATATTTATTATTTTCATGTCTGTTCGGTTTACTAACTTTATTCAGTTCAAAGGCAAGAATATCATTTTTACAAGTTCTTCTCCCGACTCAGAAGAAAAACTGAGGTCAGAATAAGAATCATTCCAAATGCTGAAAAAATTGAGAGTTTTTCGCCAAGAAGCATTACGCTGAACAGGGTTGCCGCCATAGGCTCAAGTATTCCAAGTGATGATGCTGTTCCGGCAGGTACGTCACGAAGGGCCATTGTATAAAAAAAGTACGGAAGAATACAGGCAAATATGCCCATTCCCAAAGAAAATGATATTACCACAAGGGGATTCAGGCTTATGCAATCTATAATTCCTGTCGGTTTCGCAGTTAATGTTCCTGCAATTACGCTAAATAGAAAACAGTATAAATTTGCTTTTATGGGATTTATGCCCTTTTTCATTTCAATCTTTGTAATAATATTATAGGATGCATAGGCTATTCCGGACATAAAACCTATTACAATTCCTGCAAGATTAATTTTAAATCCCCCTATTATTCCTGATGTGAGAGCGCATCCGATAATCATTCCGATTACTGCTATCAACTTAAGGAAACTCAATTTCTCACCTAAAAACGTTACAGAATATATCATTACAAATACCGGTGCTGTATACATCAGAACAACAGCGGTGGACACAGATGTCAACTGCATTGACTGATAATAACAACTTGCCGTCAGAAAAAAAGATAATCCGCTTCCCATAAAAAGAAGTAATTCCTTACAATTTGTTCTGACAAGGTTTTTGTCTGATATCAACACAAATATTACCATACAAACGAATGCAACAAAACCTCTTATGAAGGTCATTTGAAGAGAGGTGATTCCATATGGTGCTAAAATGTCCACAAAGATTCCGCTTGTTCCCCAAAGGATGCTTGCTAATATTATGTATAATAAACCAACTCTCTTCATTACAAAAGACTCCTTCTACCGTTGCTTTTTGATTTATCGGTTATTAAATATCATCATTTATAATTAACTACTATAAGTCCCATTTCCTGTGCGCCTATGTCAAGTTTGACTGTTGCAATTCCACCGTCAATTTCAACATCAAGCATCTTTCCATTCCATGCATCAAAATAGGTTGCACCGTCTGTATGTCTGATTTTAAGTACATTTCCTCTGTAGGTGGAGTATGCTCTGTTATATACAGTGTATGCACATCTTTCCTCTCCGGGAAATTTGTTCATGCAAATTGCAGGAGATTCTGTTTCTATCATGGTTTCAGGGTTATCAGATGTGAAGCAGTCTGAATATTCCTTTTTCAGTTTGTATGCTTTCACATTAAACTCTGTTCCTCTTGATTCTTCATTGTCCCAGAATGAATCATATACTGCCTCACCGTTGAAGAAAATGAACTTCTGAGGATGCCAGCTTATGTTTCTCATTGCCATAGGAAGAATGAGCTGAACAAGTTTTGGAAATGCAAAGCGGTATACATCAGTATATACCCTTCCGAGACGATCATCGCCGTCGTCTGCGCGAACCGCTGTTTCGATGAGTCTTGCAACAGAATCTATTATGTAATATGAAATGTTACAATCAATATATCTTGCATTTACATCTGCAGGTGCATATTCACCGTAGAGAACAACTTCTTCAGGCATAATGTCTTTGAGTCTTGTTATAAAATCTCTGTCGGTTTTCAAAAGGCTTGATGGAACGTGATGTCCGTGGTTTTCCTCGTAGCATCTGTTTTCGATTCTGAGAGAAAATTCATCAATATACAGAAGCGGGATTCCGAGGTCTTTATACACCCTTGGATACATGGAAACTGCATATTCTCTCCAGGTGTCTTCTGCGTGGCACATTCTTATACTGTTACCCTCTATGCAGATTTCTCCGCCTGATTCTGTTTTTACCTTGCATTGTGGCAGAAATTTATCTGCTACGGGATATGTGTTTGTAACAAGCGTGGGATGCATATATATTGACATCTCCACACCAAGATTATCCTTTATGTCGTGAAGTGCATTTCTGAATGTTTCTTTTCCGCCATATCTGTCATAGTCTTCTTCCCCAAAGTTGCCCCATTTCTGAGAATAGTGATTATCATCACCAACAAACTGATTTGTCCATGACCACATATGAAGAATGTCGGGATATATTCCTGTGTTCTTTTTATGTTCTTCAAGAATACTTCTGAACTTGAATTCTTTCTTTTCTTCATCGTACCAGCAGGGAAATTTGGTAATGTCCATTGTCTCATAAAAGTCGGTAAGTTCTGAAAGGAGCCAGAAACACTTTCTGTACCACATTTTGTCCTGACATTTATGTGGTACATACCAACTGTCAATCCAGGATTTATATATTTTGAATGCAGTTCTCCAGTCGCCTGTATGAGTCATTAACTGAGCGGGAGACACAGCAAATGTTTCCCCGGGTGCAATGTCTCCGTATATTACGGGATATTCGACATACATATCCATTCCCGAATCGTCTTTTTGGAGGAAATATTTTCTTGTGACAAGTTCTCTTTCTTTTGTTAAGATACAGAGACCGCCCATATTTTCTTCGGAATATAAATCCATAAACTGCATCGGGAACGAAGGTGCAGATTCTTCGTACATATAGAAGGTTTCATTACTGCAAATGTTCTGATATTTGGGAACAAAGTACCAGTTATCTGAAAAAGACGAGAAATCTACTCCTGATATGCATGGGAAGATGATACCCTTTTGAAATGTTTTGTCAGATGAGTTTGTGACAGAAAGATCAAAATTAATTCCATCGTCTTCATCTGTTCCGATTCTAACTTTAAAGTCAGCACCATCTTTTTTGTATAGAATTTCGCATGCATCATCAAAGCATTTTGCATCAACAGTTTCAAAGTCGGTTAAGATTTCTCCGTCTTTTGTTCTGAGTTTCAAAACACTGTCAGGTGTTATTTTCATATCCGGTGCATAGGAATTGGACATTTCAAGAATCTTCAGTCCTTCTTTTATGTCAAACTTTGCATATATACCACCATTTGAAACTTCCAGAATCGAGTCTGAAAGGCTGATTTTCCTGCCAAATGATTCAGCATCAGTCACATTGCACTTTTTATCGGGAATCAGCATTTCAGGAAAAAGTCTTTCCTGATTTTCATTGACGGTTACTGCCATGGTGCATACATCTGTGTCTAACAGTCTGTTATGAATTATTACATTCTTAACCAAATTTCCGTCACAAGGCACTGCATATATGCCCACATCTCCCTCAATGCCATGTCTTTTGGTGCTGATGTTCATGGGAAGGTGTGTGTCTTTTTTGCCGTCTGCATATTCAACCTCAACCATAAAACTCTCAACATCTTCCACACAAAACGGTTGATAGATTTCAATATACTCACAGCCAAGGATATCCTGACCTGACCCATAGGCAACTCTTGTGTGATGTTTTCCTGAAAGAGTGAATACAAAAAAGATTTCTTTGGCATTTTTATTAATTTCTATAACTGTTTCTCCGTCACGGCTTATGGGATTACAGAGTCTTCTCTTGGTTGGTGCGCCAAAATTTACCACATCATCATCGTTTTCTGAAGGTGGGGGCGGCGGTGCAATGAGATTATTTTTTGAAGTACCGAATTCAAAGGGTATTCCGAAACGATATACCCTATTTTCTTTGGTATAAAAACCGGAATCTATAATGCTGTCAAACTCAGAAAAATCATACTCTTTGTTATATAGGGACGATATATCTATGGTGGTAAGATTTTCTTTTTTGTCCCCTATTCCTTTTTCACACCATGCAGGAAGTTCTTCTTTTTTACAGGTGTATAACTTATGAACTGTGAAATAGGATTCAGGAAGTTTATCGATGAAAAAATCTGTCTTAATCTTATTAAAAACACCCTTTGGTGATTTTACAATTATGCTATGGCGCATTTTGTCCATCTTTATGTCGTCATAGACAAAAAGCGGAACCTGTGCGTCATCTGATACTGCCACAAAAAACGGCGGTTTTATGTTTCTTGCTCTTTGAATTCCATGGCAGGAATACTCCATAAAAACATATTCATCAAAAGAAATTTCTCCCGACATTTCAAAAGTATATTCCTTGATTTCAGGAAAAAACTTTTCGCCTATAGGCGCTCTTTTTGCCACAAAATCAACTGAACCATCTGAATTCTTATTAAATTCACCATTTATGGTGGAAATTTGAAGTCCTTTTAATAAATCAATCATTTTTTTCTCCTATGTTTTTTATTATGATTTCCATACCTGTTTTCTGCACTTTCATTCCAAGAGATTCATAAAAGCCTTTTGCACTGTCATTACCTTCCCAGACATTAAGCGTCACGTTGTAGCATCCTATTGTTTTGGCATAATTGACAACATATTCATATAATGATTTGCCCACATGCTCTCCTCTTGAGTTTTCATCAACACATAAATCATCAATATAGAGAGTTTTAACATCTGTGAGGATATTATCATTTTCATGTTTCTGAATTATACAGAATGCATAGCCCTTAATTTCTCCATCAATTTCGGCAACGAATATGGGTTTTGAATCATCCTTTATTATGGATTCAAGTTCATTTGGAAGATATTTTACTGCATTAGGTTTGAAAATGTCAGGTCTTATGGTGTGATGAATTGTCAGAACCTGAGACAAAAGGTCTGAAATTTTTCCGATGTCTGAAATTTTTGCTCTCTGAATGTTCATAATCATCTTTCCTTTTAAAAGAGGTTGGCTCGTAAGCGCTCTGAACCAACCTCTTTCGTGTTTAGTTTTCCATATTTTCTTTAGCGTAGCGTTTTATCTTTTTGGTGGTTGTTTTTGTGAATTCTTCTTTTCTTACAATGACTTTTCTGATGTATTTCCATGTGGGATTACGCTTATTCACTTCATCTATCACAGATTCAACAAGTTCCTGTATCTGTTCATCGGTTGCTTCTTTTCCAAGTTTTAGTTCTATTTCGGAATAGTTTGGATATACCTGTGCGTGAATCTCCATATCTCCCTTTTCATCTTCGTGAGCATATACCATACATTCTGCTACATATTCACTCTTACAGATGAAAGTTTCAAGTTCTTCCGGATATACATTCTTTCCGTTTTTGTCTATTATAATATTTTTCTTTCTGCCGGATATATATACAAATCCATCATCATCTATATAACCAAGGTCTCCTGTGTAGAACCAACCGTCATTTAAGACCTTTTTAGTTTCTTCTTCATTTTTATAGTATCCAAGCATTACATTATCGCCTTTGCAAACGATTTCGCCAATACCTTCTTCATTTGCATCAACAATTTTAACTTCAAGACAAGAAAGAGGAAGTCCTGCAGAATCATCTCTATAGTTAATGTCTCGGTTAAGGGTAACAATTGGCGAACACTCTGTTATGCCGTATCCCTGCAAAAACAGTATTCCCAAATCTCTGAAGCCTTTGGATACAACAGGATCAATTGCAGCGGCTCCGCTTATGAAAAGTCTGAGATTTCCGCCAAAGGTGTCATGAACTGTTTTAAACACTTTTCTTCTGACATCTATTCCAACTTTTCTGAGACCATTGCTCAGTTTGAGGCCAAGTTTCATCTTTGACTCCATATTTTTCTGTCTTGCTGCTGCCCAGATACGTTTGTATAAAAGTTCAAAAATTGCAGGAACACCAAGCATCATTGTTGCTTTTGATTCAACAAGGTTGTTGGGAATATACTTTAGTCCGTCATTGAATGCAACACAAGCACCACGGTATATAGGAGCCATATTTCCGCATACACCTTCATATGTATGGTGAGGCGGTAAAACCGAAAGGAAAACATCTGTGGGATATACGTTTATCATTTTGCACATTGCCATAAGATTTGCACATATGTTTCTGTGACAAAGAAGTACACCTTTTGAAAGTGCAGTTGTTCCTGATGTGAAAAGAATGATTTTCGCTTCTTCCGGATCAATTTCCACATCGTCAAAACTTGTGTCACCTGCAAGCATTTTCTTTCTGCCTTCTTCAGTGAGTTTTGCAATGGTGTACTCTGCTTCAGCGTTGTGAGCATCCATTGTGATTATATATTCCATTTCAGGAATTTCAGATTTAACATCCGCAAGTTTCGCGGCAACCTTTGGAGAATGAACAATTGCTGATACACCGGCAATTTTTAAAAGGTTAATGATATCCGGTGCGGCAAGTTCGGGATCTATCGGCACAACAATGCTGTCACCGTTTACAGCCGCCATGTATGAACAAACCCATTCATATCTGTTTTCACCTATTACGGCAATTCTTTTTCCGGAAAGGCCAAGAGACATAAATGCAGTACCGAGCGCCCACACATCTTCTTTGAATTCTCTATATTTTACAGGTGTGTATGGATCACCTTTTTTGAGTTTTCTCAAAAATGCTGTGTTTTCAGAATGTCTTTCTGTGGTTTTTCTAAGCATATCTTTGATGGTTTTTATTTCATAAACCTCATAAAACTTATCTTTATTCACATCAATCATCCTTTCATCAAAGAAATCAGGGGCAAAATTAACCGCAATGCACAACATATGAAGCGAATGCGGACATCAGCCCCCTGATAAAAATTTTAATAATTATTTAACTACGATATTTACAAGTTTACCTTTTACAACAATGAATTTTACAATTTGCTTTCCGTCTATAAACTCTTTAATTTTATCATCTGAAAGAACTGTTTCTTTTATAGCATCTTCGTCAAGGCTTGTGCTGATGTTCATTTTTCCTTTAACTTTACCGTTTATCTGAACAACAATTTCAACTTCATCTTTAACGAGGGCATCTTCGCAATAGGAAACCCACTGCTGATCGTGAACACTGTCTTTTCCGCCTGTCATTTCCCAAAGTTCTTCTGTAACGTGGGGAACAATTGGTGCAAGCATAATGATAACAGATTTTACTGCTTCAGAAATGAGAGCATTGTTGTCTCCGTCATATGCATAAAGCGCATTTACAAGTTCCATTACTGAACTTACCGCAGTGTTAAAGTTAAAGCGGATTCCTATATCATCTGTTGCTTTTTTGATTGCATAGTTGAGTGTATAACGAAGGTCTTTGTCTTTTGAAGAAAGTGTCGATTTATCATATGTAAGAGAATAGTCAATCTTATCTTTATTATCATCAACAAATCTGAATACTCTGTTGATAAAGCGATATGAACCTTCAACTGCTGTGTCACTCCATTCAAGATCCCTTTCAGGGGGAGCAGCAAAGAGAATGAAAAGTCTTGCAGTATCCGCACCATATTTATTTATGATTTCTTCAGGGCTTACAACATTACCGAGAGATTTACTCATTTTTGTTCCGTCTTTTAAAACCATGCCCTGGGTGAGAAGGTTTTCAAAGGGTTCTTCACATGAAACATAGCCAAGGTCATAGAGTGCCTTTGTTAAGAATCTTGCATAGAGAAGATGAAGAATTGCGTGTTCAACACCGCCTATATACTGATCAACGTTCATCCAGTAATTTACCTTTTCCTTATCAAAGGGCATTTTATCATTTTTGGGGTCGCAGTAGCGGAGGAAATACCAGGATGAGCAAACGAAGGTGTCCATTGTATCCATATCTCTTGTTCCCATTTTGCCGCATTTGGGGCATGGAGCGTGTCTGAAACTTTCACTTGTTGTGAGAGGCGATTGTCCCTGACCTGTGAATTCAACATCTTCAGGCAGAATTACGGGAAGGTCAGATTCAGGAACGGCTACAGCACCGCAGTCTTCACAGTATATAATCGGAATGGGTGCACCCCAGTAACGCTGACGGGAAATGAGCCAGTCACGGAGACGGAAGTTTGTCTTTTTCTCCCCTATTCCCTTTTGAGCCATATATTCAATCATTTTGGGAAGTGCTTCGCGGTTGTTCATGCCGGAAAATTCACCGGAATTAATCATAATTCCTTCCGCTTCAAAGGATTCTGTAAGGCTTGAGCCTTCCATGGGAGAACCGTCGGGAGTGATCACGACATCTATCGGGAGATTATATTTTCTTGCGAATTCAAAGTCTCTCTGGTCGTGAGCAGGAACTGCCATTACAACACCTGTACCATAGTCCATAAGAACATAGTTTGCAAGATAGAGAGGCACCTTTTTGCCGGTTAAGGGATTGATTACATATCTTCCTGTGAACACACCCTCTTTTTCAACTTCTGTGGATGCTCTGTCCATTTCCTTTACAAACTGCATTTTGTGAATAAATTCACGACATTCTTTTTCTGTTTCACTGCCTGAAATTATTTCTTCTGCAAGGGGACTTTCGGGTGCCATAACCATAAATGTTACTCCATATATGGTGTCGGGGCGGGTTGTATATACTGTGAGGGACTTATCTGTTCCGTCAAGTTTAAAATCAACCTGTGCACCATGGCTTTTTCCTATCCAGTTTGCCTGCATAGTCTTAACCTTTTCAGGCCAGCCTTTGAGTTTGTCTATGTCTTTTAAAAGTTTGTCAGCATATTTGGTAATGGAGAAAAACCACTGTTCAAGATCTTTTTTACCAACATCTGATTTACATCTTTCACATTTACCGTTAACAACCTGTTCGTTTGCAAGAACAGTTTTGCATGATGGACACCAGTTCACATAGGATTTCTTTTTGTAAGCAAGGTCATTATTATAAAGTTGAAGGAACATCCACTGTGTCCATTTGTAATAGTCCTGTTTACAAGTAGCAATTTCTCTGTCCCAGTCATAACTTATGCCCATGCTCTTTAACTGGTCACGCATATTGTCCATATTGGAAAATGTCCAGTCTTTTGGCTTTGCTCCGTTTTTGATTGCGGCATTTTCTGCAGGAAGACCGAAAGAATCCCAACCCATAGGATGAAGCACGTTATAGCCACTCATTTTCTTATAGCGGGCAACAACGTCTCCTATAGAATAGTTTCTAACGTGTCCCATATGAAGATTTCCTGAAGGATACGGGAACATCTCGAGGGTGTAATACTTAGGCTTTGAAGTGTCCTCTGTAACCTTAAATGCCTTTGTATCCTCCCATTTTTTCTGCCATTTTGCTTCGATTTTCTGAAAATCGTAATTCATTTATGTCAACTCCTTTTTTATTCTTGTGTTACAAGTTCCGATATATCAACTTCCGGTGCATCTGACCAGAGGTTTTCTATTGAATAAAATCCACGGGATTCATTGGAGAAAACGTGCACTATTACGTCTGAATAGTCCATTAAAATCCAATATGCGGTGGACATTCCCTCTCTGCCTATAGGGTTTACACCGGACTGTGCAAGTTTGTCTTCAACCTCTTCACTGATTGCTTTCATCTGTGTGCCTGAATTACCCTGACATATTACAAAATAGTCTGCCATTGTGGTCACAGAACTTATGTCCAGAACTTTTATATCTATTGCTTTTTTGGAATCCATTGCTTTGACAACAGTTTCCATTATCTCTTTGGAATTCATGTTCACTCTTCCTTTCCTAAGATAATTATTACATCTGCTTTGTGGGAATAATCATGATTTATATAATATTTATCAATTCCAAGACTTCGTGCAACTTTTGCTGAAAACAGGGAATCTGTTTTACTTATACAATAGGTCTCATCGGAAATTATTGTATTTGCCGTTATGCTTGCACTGATTTTATATTCTTCCTCAATAAGTTTTTGTTTTACAAGTTCCAAAGCCTTTCCGTCTGTGCCGGAATAATCCATGATATACACGGTAACATCGGAATTTGGTGTATCAAACTCGGGTGCATCACTTGTAAGATTTACTTCTCTGTTTTTTCCAAGAGCATTATCTCTCGCTTTTACTTCACTAAGGTCTGCCTCTGAAATGTCAGGTGTGAAATATTCCTGAATCTGTCTTTTTGCGCCTTCTTTATCTGCAATAAAGTATGATGCATCGCCTCTGTACTGTGCTTCTCCGTCAAGCATCATAATGTTAACATTATCCATATTTATGCTCAGGATATACGGAGCATATTTCAGCATTTCACCAAGTGTAAAGTTTGTGTCAACCATATCTCCCAAAGCGGAAAGAAGTTTTTCAACATCAACATCACTTTCCTTGGTAAATCTATCAATTATCTGTTCCATTGCGGCTTTTATAAATCCGCTTTGTGCTTCAATTCTTCCAAGGTCACCGGAAGGATATATATTTCTGCATCTTACATACTGTTCTGCCTTGTCACCGTCAAGAAGTTGGTATCCTTTTTTCAGATGAATGTGAAGATCCTGATAGTCATCATCATAATTCATATCACGGGGTACATCATAATACACACCGCCTACGATATCTATAACATCACGAAAACCTGATGTTGTAACTATTGCATATTTATCTATATCAAGATCTACAATTGATTTTACAGCATCTATTGACGCTTCAGGTCCGCCTGCACCATAGGCTGAATTGATTTTTTTGTCATATCGTTTAGTCTGGATGTAGGTGTCACGTGGAATCTGTAGAATGTTCACTGAGTTATTTATCATATTCAGTTGTGCAACCATCATAACATCGCTTCTGGTTTCATCCTTGTCAAGTCCCATCAGGAGAATATTGACGTAGGTCTGCTCAGAATCTCCCGTGAAATATGTCATATCCATTCCAAGAAATGATTCAATTCCCCAAAGTCCAAGGGCTGACGGAACTATTGGTGCAAATACAAGGGCTATGGAAGCAAAGACTGCAAGAAACCACGAAGTTGCTTTAATATACAGCCTCAATGCCTGATTTTTTATTTTCATAATAGTATCACCTTATTTTCTTCAAATAGAAATTGCGTGTGTCGATTGTATTGGTGTGAAGCAGACCTCCGCGGTTAATCACGGAATGAATGGTATAGTCAATCTGCAGTATCAGTGCACGGTCGATATCCTCAAAGACGATATCCCTGATGTGATCTACCCCATCATACTTTCTGCCGGGTTCTATTCCATCTGCTATGTATATAATTTTGGTTAGAAGAGACATATCGGGTTTCCCTATGGTGTGATAATATATGGCATCATATATTTCAGGATCTTTTACGTCATAGCAATTCAGGGCAATTTCTGCGCCCAAAAAGCCGTGGATAAGTCCTGTTGCGAAGCGGGAAGTATCATCAATTTCAACACCATATTTTTCGCACAGCAAAAACATATCCTGAGAAGAATAGTTTTTTGCACAATCGTGTAAAAGTCCTGCAATGGCAGCCTTTTCCACATCTGCTCCATAGTGATTTGCAAGTTCTACGGCAGTTTGCATAACACCGAGGGAATGATTGTAGCGTTTTTCGGTCAGAACAGTTTTCAACTTTTCGCGAATCTGGTCGATTGTCATTGTTTTCTCCTGTGCCAAATTATAAATACAGTTTGTTTTTCTTTATATATTCATATACATTTGCGCTAAGATAATCTGAAACGTCTTTTCCGGTTTTAATATAATTTCTCAACTCTGTTGATGTTATATCAATTCTTGGCATCGAAAGCACCTTTACACTTCCGCCCATGTCATTTATCTTGTCTGCAGCATCTTTAACATCTGAGCCAAGTCCTGTCTTTCTGTCACATACAATAAAATTACATTCTCTTATGAGAACATCAGGATTTTTCCAAAGATGAAGAGTGTAGAGAGAATCTGCACCTATTATAAAATATATGGGACAGTTATAAATCTCTTTAAGCGCTCTTTGAGTGTCAACTGTGTAGGAAGGCTTGTCTCTTTTAATTTCATAGTCTGACAGTTCAAAACGCTGCTCGCCTTCAATGGCAAGTTTTACCATATTGAATCTGTGATCAGATGAAAGTATTCCTTCCCCGTCTTTATGAGGAGGCATTCCGTTCGGCAAAAAAATGACTTTTGAAACATCACACTCCAAAAGAGAGGCATATGCCATTTTTATATGACCGTTATGAATGGGATTAAAGGTCCCGCCAAGGACGGCAATTGGCTTTTGCAATTTATTTCGCCTGCCTTAAATCTATTGTCTTATTTTCTTTTGACTCTTTGTATATTATGAATTTCTTTCCGATAACCTGAACAGGTTCAGCGCCTATTCTGTCTGCAACTTCATTACATACAGCATAGGTATCAAGAAGAGAATTTTCTAAAACATGAACTTTCACAAGTTCTCTTTTTTCAAGAGCATCATCAATCTGTTTGAGTTGATTTTCATTTATTCCGCCTTTGCCAATTTGAAAAATAGGTTCCAGTTTATTTGAAAGGCTTCTCAAATATGCTCTTTGCTTACTTGTCAGCATATTTTTTACATCTCCTTCTACGCCTTATATACATACTCTGTTATTATACAAAAAAAACAGACAAATGTCAATGTCTTAAACAAAAAAGAAAGCACAAAAATTGCAGTTGAAATTCAAAAAACCAACTGATTTTTATGCTTTTGACAATTATTACTTATAATAAAACTGTCGCATTAAATCAGATTAATGCGACAGTTTATCACAATTTGTATTCGTTATTTAATTTCTATAATCCACATGATTATTTTATTACTGCTTTTGCAGATACAAGGGGTTTTAATGTATTTATATTATCTACAATTAAAATTTTATATGATGTTGCATCCGATATGTCAAGAGCATTGGATGTAAAGTCAATTCCGCCTTTTGTGATTGTTGCATCAGTTACAGAAACGCCTACCAATGAATCATAATTATATGCCGCTACAACAACATCGCACACAACATCTGCATCTGTGTTATTTGCGATTTTAACTGTAAGTGTTGTTCCGTCAGCAACCTCTGTCCACTGAGCACCGGTAGCCACAACACCAAGGTCGGGTTCAACCAAAATGCCATATGCTTCAATTTCATTTAACTGATACTGTGATTCTGCTGTTCTTATGGATTTTCCGCCTGCAAAGGAGATAACGATTTTATCACCGGTATATGATTTGTCAAAGGAAAGTTCATTTTTGACAACTTCTCCGTCATATCCACTCTTTAATGTTGCACCTGATACAGCAACCTGAAGGTTATCACCTGTACCAACCTTTACAGTGATACTGTCAGAACAGTTACCCCAATCACTGAGATATCTTTCGAAAATGTTGACACTTGAAATTGAATATGTGTCAAGAAGTTCGATTGTGATGTCAAGAGGGTTAGTTACGCTTCCGTCATCATCCCAGCCTGTACCCTTTTCGGATTTATAATAACGGCTTGTTGTATCGTCAATAAGAGATGATACAGGATGTTCTTCTTCGTTTCTTGTCTGAATGGATGTTGCAATAGATTTTACTCCAAAAGGAAGAATATCTTCAGGAACTATAATATTTTCAACCTTTTCGCCTAAAGCTTCGAGTTCATAAATCTGGTAGTGTGATTCGCCGCCGGAACGTTTTGCCTGTCCGCCTTTTAGTGTTACAATAATCTTATTTCCTGTGTATGCTTTATCAAACACAAATGCAGTTTCAAGACTTCCTCTTTCTGAACTT
>JAZQJX010000045.1:0-3781 GCA_045541875.1 Clostridia bacterium
AAAAAAATAGATTAAAATTTGTAAAAACATTTGACATATATGGCTTTTCTATCATTGACTGAGGCATGGGTTGATGTTATAATTAATATACATACGTATGACAAAAAATATTAAGAATCGCGAGGAAAAAATAATGACGCATAAAGGGTCACTTTTGGGCGGGAGTTTGTCGGTGTTTAGCAATAAGTTTTTTGGGAATAAAAAGGGATTTTCTCTTACGGAAGTATTAATAGCATTAGGTGTAATAGCCGTAATTGCGGTGCTGATATTGCCTGTAATAACAACCAGAGCGCAGAATAAGTCATTTGCATTATCTTATGATACAGAAGTAAAGCAGATGTTGAATTCATTGGAGGGGTTACCTGTCAGTGAAAACAAGGAAGACATATCGAATACAATGATGTATGTAGAAAGTGACTCTGGCAGTTATTCAAATAATGCCGGTGCGTACATTAACAAATATATGAAAGTGGTTAAGTACTGCGGAGATGAGCCGGGGGATTGTTTTGGCGGACAGTATTATGAGTATAAGGATAATGACAGAGTAGAATTTGATATCAAAGATATAAAGGGTGCTTGTGCGCTTTTAAAAAACGGTGTCAGTATTTGTTTAAAACCTCAGATAAAGAATGCGAGCGGGACTGAAGAAATACAGGGCTGGATAGACTTAAACGGTCCCAAAGGACCTAATATATATGGTAGAGATTTAAGGACATTTGCAATAAACTTAAAGCAAAAAGCGGTGTTCACCGAAGAAGAGCCGACAAGGGTTATTGTTCCTGATCCACCTGCTCCTTGTGAGGGAGAAGATTGCGGAGAGATAGAAAAGGATCCTTGTAAGGTTAATCCTCGAGGAGAGGAATGTTGTAAGCGAGAAGGGTTTGTGGCATCCGGGAAGGAAGATATTTGTTGTCCGTGGTATAGAGATTCATCAACGGGGGCGAACCATTTAATATGTTATCCGGGAACAGCGCCTTGTGATCCGGCAAAAGATCCGAATTGTAAGATAGACGAATGTACAAACCATGCAATAACGGGTCCGGGGGATGAGTGTTGTGCGGTGATAGAGGCGCAGGGTAAACATGATCCGAACTGTTGTGCTCCTGATAGTGTCAGTGATTATTGTTGTTCGGTTCATCCTGAGACGGAAGGATGTTGCAGAAAAAATATTCAAAGCGGGAAATTGCAATTAACAGCAGACAGTAATTGTTGTACAAAGTATCCGACGATTTATGCTGAATTTTCGGCTTGCAAACCTGCGTGTGAGCAGAATAATAACAGTGAGCAATGTTGTAACACGGTATCACGAAGGAATGAGATAAGAGAGCCGGATGATGCTTGTTGTATGTACGAGGCAGTAAACGGTATTGATGCTCAGGGTGAAAATAATGCGTATAATAAGTATTGTTGTCGTTTGCCAAAGAATAATTCGGATCAGTGTTGTAAATGGAAATATGAACATATAAATTCGAGTTTGGATTACTATACAAAACATGATTACAATGTAAACGGCGGGACATTTGACGGGTGCTGCCATGGTAATATTCGAGGGATAAAATATACAGAGAATAAAACTGACGCAAAAAGTATTGCGGTATTGAATCGTTGTTGTACGGTAAATCAGGCACAGAGTGATAAAAAAGAAGATGAGTTGTGTTGTGATTATTTGGTTGGTCAATTAGGGGCTGTTAAATTACAACACGGGCAGGCATTGAGAAGGTGTTGTCAATACGACAAGCACAAGAATAAGCCACAGTGTTGTTCGCATCAAACAGACGGTATGGCATCCCAGACATATCCGGCATCTCCTGTTGTTAATTGGGCTGCACAATGTTGTATGCCAAACTCTATATATAATAATAATGTAGATCCTCATATACAGTGTTGTTTTGCGGTACCGAACGCTTTGGGCGAAAGTAATTCTTTTTGGAATAATAAGCGTTGGGACGGCTGTTGCGCACATGGGGATAATAATTATAACGGACATAAGGCAAATACGGAAGGGCAATGGCAGAAAAACTGTTGTAAGTTAACCAGAGCAAAATATCCTTCAGATGCGACTTATAATGCTGCGTGTTGTGTATCAAATGCGCCATCAAAGGGTGCAAACAGGGATTCTTGGCAGTATTTCAGTGCTACAAAGAATGAATGTTGTGAAACATTAGACAGACAGTACAGTTCAGGCTCACAGCACAGGGATGATAATTGGCAGAGTCATTGTTGTTATGGTTTTAAGGGTGGGAATTTGTCAACAAACAACCCTTATTATGAAACAGAGTCAAAATGTTGTAAGATAACGGGAAACTGGACTGAGGGATGTTGTACAAAATCCGGTCTTAACACAAATGACGATAAATGGAAGAAAAACTGTTGTAATATGCCAACTCAGTATTCAAGCAATGTAGAGTATAGGAAGTATTGTTGTTTTGACAGTAATACCTCAAATCATAAAGCAAACAGTACGGATAAGGATTATACAAGAAACAGTGATAATGCGGATAATCCGAACAGTAAGAATGCTGTGAATGTAAATAATTCAAATAACAGACAGTATTGTTGTGATCCGGATATGGCAGACCATCCGTCAATAACGGATAATAATAACCGATTCACATGGAATTCAAGTAATACCCCAAAGAAAGAGTGTTGTGATTATTTTGCTGGCAGAGATTGGAAGAATAATGATGGCGGGTCTTTGTCAAAATACTATAAGGCGGCGTGTTGTCAGGCTTATGGTCATAAAGACGGTTTGAATTGCGAAGAATTATGGATGTGCGGTGCAAGATACGGTTATGGTGTAACTCCGTCAAAATTGAGTTCAGATATAGCAAACGGTTGTTGTTTAAATTGGTCATTGATAAAAGCAAATGAGGATTTACCGACATCTGCGTGGAAGAACGGATGTTGCGATAATCCTGCATATTATCAATCACATGTATCCGGTAAAAATGCTGCATATCGTCAGTTCTGTTGTGCGGGAGCAAGTTCAGACAGACAAAGACGAGGGGAAGGGAATACATCAGTAAATTTTGAGTATTGTTGTTTCCCGGATTCAACAAATCCTAATGTAGAATGTTGTAAGATGTTCCGTTCAAAAGGCAGTTCAAATGCGTGGAAAGATTGGGACGGCAACACATTAAGCAATGATTATATGACCTATTGCTGCAACAAGAGTACTGCGGCAGGTTCAAACAGTGCAAATAACTACTGTCCTGATTCTTGTGCAATAAGGTGGAATACACCTGAATCAATGTCAAATATAAACTATGATTTTTCAAGATGTTGTACTGACAGAGCACTTGCAACAAATAAGAGTCCGGTAAATTCAAGTACCGCCGTAAACAGAACTAAGGCAATTTGGAAGAATAATTGTTGTGCTTATTCACCTGTAAATCCTGCGGGTAATAATATTGCAGGTTATGCAAGTTATACTGATTACAGAAGCGGCTGTTGTAATGCTTCACAAGATCAAACATTCAAAAGTGGCAATGGCGGTTCAAGTCAGAATAATATAAATTGTTGTATACCGAATCAAGTTAGCGTAAATACATCAAACGGTGCGGTATCGGGTATTGTTCCTACCAAAGCGTGTTGTGAAGCGTTCAAGGCTTACGATACGGGCAAGACAGGCGCGTGGAAGAGCCACGATAAAGAAACAATAAATGATGCATACAAAACTGCATGTTGTAAGTTGTACGGTGTATGTCCTGACGGTCCTGATGCCTGCCGTATAAGAAGTAACACCTGGAATACTTCAATGTATAATTTGCCGACTTGTTGT
>JAZQJX010000046.1:0-21029 GCA_045541875.1 Clostridia bacterium
GAAAACGAGCAAGAATTGCGAAGTTTGAAGCCGTCGAGTAGAATACGAGAAGGTGAATATACGAAAAAAAGACACTTTTCAGTGTCTTTTTCGTATATTCACCATCAGGGACTCGAACCCTGGACACCCGATTAGGTCGGTTGGTCTGCCAAGGTTTGCGGATAGCAAACATAGTAGGTGCGACACTTGCGGTGCCCGAAGCAAAGGGCATACCCACAAGGGGCACGCCCTTTGCTTTCGACCGCTACGCCTTTTCAAGTCTTCCTTCATCTGCCACCGGCAGCGGAAGACTTGAAAACTACCAACTTCGCTTAGCTCAGTTGGAGAGAATACCTGACTCTTAATCAGGGTGCTAAGATTTAAGTCCTGAAGATACAAAAAAAGATGCCCCATAAGGCATCTTTTTTTATATACACCATCAGGGACTCGAACCCTGGACACCCTGATTAAGAGTCAGGTGCTCTACCAGCTGAGCTAATGGTGCAAATATCTTTTGCAATCAACATTGACTATTATACCCATTTTGTGTTAGAATGTCAATAGGTTTTTGAAAAAAATAGGGTGGTTTAATGAATTTCAACACAATTGGAATAATTTGTGAATATAATCCTTTTCATTTTGGTCATAAGTACCATATAGAAAAATCAAAGGAAATCACAGGTGCAAAAAACGTGGTTTGCGTAATGAGCGGCAGTATGGTGCAAAGAGGCGACGTGGCAATTTTCGATAAATGGGAAAGGGCAAAGAAGGCAGTAGATAATGGTGCAGATCTGGTTGTAGAACTTCCTGCAAATTACGTTCTTCAGTCTGCGGAAAACTTTGCTTTTGGAGCAGTATCCGTGCTTGATGCCCTGAATGTAGTTGATGCTATATCTTTTGGTGCAGAAACCGATGATATTCATCTTTTGGAAAAGATAGCAGATGAAACACTTTCACCAAGCGATGAATACATCTTAAAATTAAAAGAAGAACTTTCAGAGGGAAAAGGTTATCCTTCTGCTTCGGAATATGCTCTGAGAAGCGTTTTTGAAAATCTTCCCGACGAAGTTTTTTCACCAAATAACACCCTTGGAATTTCATATATATCCGCCTTAAAAAAACTTGATTCATCCATAAAACCTGTTTGCATAAAACGCGGTAATGACTATCATTCCGCTCTTTCAGACGATGAATATAAAAGTGCATCTGCCATAAGAAAAATGATAATGTCAGGAGAGGATTATTCTTCTTTTGCTCCTGATTACAGGGGATGTAACATATATGACATAAAAAATGCCGAAAGTTATATTTTAGGTACATTAAGAACCATGAAACCGGAAAGTCTTAAAGATATAAAAGGCTATGAAGACGGACTTTCAAATATGATAATTACCAACGCGAAAAATTCTTCAACTCTTAATGAATTTTTTGAGAAATGCATCTCAAAAAGATACACACTTCACAGAATAAGACGGTTTTGTATATGTGCAATTCTCGGTATAAAGGACGATCCCGAAATAAAATATGTGAGAATTCTCGGATTCAATGAAAAGGGAGCATCATTGATAAAAAAAATCAAGGAAAAGTCAAGTCTTATTCCCGTGACCAAAACTGCAGATTATAATGGTGATGAGTTGTTTGAAAAAGATATTTTATCAACGGATTTTGCATCGCTTTGCTCATCCGATGTGAAAAAAAGAATTTGCGGTGCTGATTTTGTAAAATCACCTTATGTAAAAAAATAAAATTATAGTATATCACCCCTTTTTGGAATATATAATTTCTAAAAGGGGGTTTTTGTATGTGGGTAAAGGCAAAGACAGACGGACTTACAGGGGATTTTATGTACGAAATAGATGACGGCAACTTCAAAACAGATTTTTTCGTGCCGGGGTATGATTTGAAAAATGAAAAAGTATATTTAAAATCCACAGACAAAAAAAGCGTGGAAGTGTGTCTCGGAACACTTTCAGAGAGGAAAGGCGGATGCTGTCTTTTAAAATCATATCCCGTTTCTTTTCTCGAAACGAATGGGGTAAATCTTTCAAAGGAATTTTTAATATCCGTAAAAAATGAAGAACCCAAAGTGCTTTCTGATCCTGCAATCGAAAGGGCACAAAACATTCTTGACAACCATCCCTCAGGTAAAGAGGAAAAGGAACTTTCAAGCATACACAGAAAAGTTTTAAAAGAAACTCTTTCCGGTTTTGAAAAAGCAGACCTGCCTTTTTTGAAGGAGTTCACATTTCATAAAATTGATAACATAAAACATCCTTTCAATCTTTCTTCCATAGACCATATTGTTCTTACCAAAGAGTTTGTTTCTGCCTTTGTAAAAAGGGGAGTGTGGTATATGGGTGAAAAAGAAGACTGTCAGATTTTCCCCCTCGTTATTGCAAGATTTAAAGATGAACCCGATCCTATGATGATTGTTTCTGATTCATATGGCACATATGAGGATAAAGAATCAGGACTTATATATCACATCACAGGAATCGGCGTTTTGGAAGATGGACAGTATTTTTGCAAAATCTATCATGAACCTTGATTTCCTGAGTTTGAAATTGGATTTAAAACTATTTACATAAAGTCATTTTTGTGATAAAATATATTTGATTATTTATAATGCAAAGGAAACAATAATATGAAAACCATTAACACAAATAGAAAAACCAATGTAAAAGAGTATTCAAGATTTTCTGTACCGGGATTCCGTTCAGGCTCGATAATCAAAAAGTTTATTGCCATTATGTATTACTGCACGGTTTTTGTAAGCATGTGCAGCATTGTGATAACCTATCTTTCAGGAGATTTTTCAGGGGCATCAGATGTGGCACTTTTTGTGGCAGTGTCCCTCATAATACTTCTTATATTTTTAACTCCTGTCATTGTTATCGGATTTTCAGACCATTTTGACTGGCGGGGCATTAAACTTGTGCTTTTGATTCTGACACCCTGGTGTGTGCTTTTCACTTTGGGAAATTATCTCAGCACTCTTTTTTCGGAAAGTTATATCTATTCTGTAAATCCATCTCAGCAAAACATTGAAACAACAGAAGATTCATCAGACGGCGAAATGTTAGATGAAGAAAAAGCAATTGAAAAGATAATAGAATCAGACGGAGAATGATTGTTATGAAATTTATATCATGGAATGTAAATGGCCTCAGGGCAGTTGTCGGAAAAAACTTTATGGAGGTTTTTGAATCTCTCGATGCAGACATTTTCTGTCTGCAGGAAACAAAACTTCAGCAAGGTCAGATTGATCTGGAACTTCCGGGCTATAATATGTACTGGAACTATGCAGAGAAAAAAGGATATTCAGGAACCGCAGTTTTTTCTAAAAAAGAACCTGTTTCGGTTATGTATGGAATAGGAGTTGAAGAACATGACAAAGAGGGAAGAGTCATCACTTTAGAGTTTGATAATTTCTATTTTGTCTGCGTGTATACCCCCAATTCCCAAAATGAATTGAAACGCCTTGACTACCGCATGGAGTGGGAAGATGCATTTAAAGATTATCTTTGCTTTCTTAAAGATAAAAAAGGCGTAATTGTTTGCGGAGATCTCAATGTTGCCGCAGAAGAAATTGATCTCAAAAATCCCGCAGCAAACAGACGTAATGCGGGTTTTACCGATGAAGAAAGAGAAAAGTTCAGGAATCTTAAATCCGCAGGATTTATTGACACTTTCAGATATTTCTATCCCGACATGACAGACATCTATTCCTGGTGGTCATACCGCTTTAATGCAAGGAGCCGTAATGCAGGATGGAGAATTGACTATTTTCTTGCATCGGATAATCTCAAAGACAATCTCAAAGATGCAAAAATTCACACAGACATTTTAGGCTCTGACCATTGTCCTGTTGAACTTTGCATTGAACTGTAAGATTTCATAAAAAATTCCGGAGAATGAATTTTATGTTTATGCACATATTCATTGACACTTCCGGGATTTTTGTTTTATAATAAAATAAGGGCATACAAAGCAGTCAATGTATGCCAAAAAGGAGATGACACTATGATTAGAATCGGAATTGCAGGATACGGAAACCTTGGAAAGGGCGTTGAGTGTGCCATTTCTCAAAACCCCGATATGGAACTTTTCGGAATTTTCACAAGAAGAAATCCCGAATCGGTGAAAACGGTTTTTGAATCCTCAAAAGTATATTCAATGGATGATATCACAGATTTTAAAGATGATATAGATGTTCTCATAATCTGCGGTGGAAGTGCAACAGATTTGCCTGTTCAGACACCTGCGCTTTCAAAACATTTTAACGTTGTTGACAGTTTTGATACTCACGCAAAAATCCCAGAACATTTTGAAAATGTTGACAAGGCATCTGCACAATCAGGAAAAGTTGCAGTGATTTCTGCAGGATGGGATCCGGGCATGTTTTCTCTGAACCGCATATATGCCGAGGCAATACTTCCAAAAGGCGAAACCTACACTTTCTGGGGAAAAGGTGTCAGTCAGGGACACTCCGATGCCATAAGAAGAATAGACGGTGTTTTAGATGCCCGTCAGTACACAATTCCTGTTGAAGATGCTCTTGAAAAGGTGAGAAGCGGAGAAAATCCGAATCTTTCCACAAGGGACAAGCACATAAGAGAATGTTTCGTTGTGGCAGAAGACGGCGCAGATAAAAACAGAATTGAAAAAGAAATAAAAACAATGCCCAATTATTTTGCAGACTACAATACAATTGTGCATTTCATATCAATGGAAGAATTACAGAAGAACCATTCAGGGATTCCCCACGGCGGATTTGTAATTCATTCGGGAAAAACAGGGAAAGATATGGAAAACACCCATGTCATAGAATACAGTCTCAAACTTGATTCAAATCCTGAATTTACATCATCCGTTCTTGTGTGTTGTGCAAGAGCAGCATACAAATTGAACCAAGAAGGACAAAAAGGATGTAAAACTGTATTCGATATCCCCCCCGCATATTTTTCATCAAAATCAAGAGAAGAACTTATAAAAAATAATCTGTAAACAAAGGGGCTGTTATCTGAATCGACCGCCAATCGTTAGATTTTTTGGTCTAACTTTTGGGGGTCGGTTCAATTGCTACAGCCCCTTTGCTATACAATAAAGGAGTGAAAACACCCGATTTCACTCCTTTACTTTTTTGAAACATATAAAAATATATTATACAAGCTCGCATACATGAACTTTTCCAATGTATACCGGTTTTTCGCTCACTCCGGTTGATGCAACAACAAATTCAAGCGTCTTACTGTCTTTTTCAAGAGGATATTGCACTTCGTAATTAAGTTTTATGTCACACCATCTGTTTTCTATGGTTTTACAGTTCCTTATGGGCATTTCAAAATCGAAGACTTTAGTCTTTTCATCGTGAGCAGATGAGAGCAAAACACAAATATCCCTTGAGACCGTGTCATACACGGATATATTTATTTCAAATTTTCTTCCTATATCTTCATCACCAAAAGGTGTGGATTGAAAGACATTTTTTACAAGTATTTTATTGCCGTCATCTTCGCGATAGAAAGAATGGTTATAATAAAATTCGTTATTAACAAACTGTCCTTTGTTCGTTTTCACAGACACTCGTGTAGCATTGACGCCATCTGCAGGCTTATCTTTTGAAACATCCAGATAATCCCCGAATATAACATCAGTATTGAAAATGTCAGAATCCAGCAGAGTTTTTCTTTCGTATGCTTCTTTCTTTTTCCTCACATCTTCCTGAAAATATTTGAATTCCATTCCAGATAATATCGGCACTGAATTCATACCGATAATATCGGAAGGAATGTGTACTGTTAACTCTCCTGTGCAAGCAGGAATAAAAGTCCACATAGTTTTTCCAAATTTTGATTCTATCTCTGTGTTAACCGGAATATTATCCTTTGTGAAAAGTATTTTTTGTATTTCCGGCTTCGACACAGAACCTGTAAACTTAATGTGAAGTCCATTTGCGTCAGCATAATAATACAGCACTTTCACACCTTCACCGTTAAGGAAAAATCCTGCTGTATCATACAGCGCCTTATATGAATCAAAGCCATATCGTGTATCCTCGCCATAGCACAGAACGTGTTCACATTCAAGGCATGTTTCAACAGATGCAACATCATATTCCCGACAAAGATTCACAAATGACGAACAATTATAATACCCTGACATGTCATTATAATGACAGGATATATACATAGGAGTGTGAGAGTCCATAATATTGCTTGAATGACCGCCGCAACATGGATAAATAAAGTTTGCACGGGATGACAGCTCTTCTCCATCATATGACAACCATGGTTGTTGCTCTGCACCGCGGATGCATCTGAAACCCTCAAGTTTTCCTTTTGCAAATCTTGTCTCGCCACAGTGTCCTTTGTGATATCTGTATGGTGTAAAATCCTGCGGAGATTTCTGACCGAGAAAGACTGTCCAGCCACCCTTGGAATTGCCCATAACCCCTATTGCTTCTGTATCAAAATTAAATCTTTCGTCAGATTTTGCAAGATAGCGTACATATCTCATAGCTGCCGTACTTATTTGAGAGGTATTATAGAATTGAAGTGAATATGTAACATTATCACCGCTTGAGTTATCTGTACGCCACTCGGGAAGATCACCATCAAAATAATCATAGTGGTCACCACGTGCCATGGGTACATAGCCATAATCAAAAACAACTCCGGCGTAACCTTTAAGCAAAAATCCATGAAAATGGGGTTGATCTTCTATGTTTGCGCAATCCTCCATAGATTTGAGATAGTTAACAAGACACATAACCGGGACTTTTTTCAACGGATTTATCGGGTAATATATATTCATTTTCAAATCCATGGATATGGGCTCTCCGTTTTTCTTAACACAATCATATATTTCTACTGCTTTTGTGTATTTTATACGTATGTAATTACCATTTACATCTTCATTTCCGTTTTCGTCAAGCCATACAGGTTCGCCATTTTCAAAATCATTTTGGACACATTTTCTGTTTCCATACTCGTCAAGCCAATATACTATCTCTTCGCCTTTTACAATTCTAAAGTCATTGTTCCAAACATTTACTATTTCTTCAAAAGTTCCATCTGTGCCATGCTTATCAAAAGACCAGAATACATTATTTCGTGAAAGATAATATCCTGATGGAACCATATAGAATTTTTCTAATGTGTTTTTAAAAAACAACAACTTATCGTTAAAATAGATACCTTTGCTTATGTCGTTGAGGAGTTTGTGTATGGCATAATCGCGATTCGCATCCGACTCAAAGGATAAATCAATGCAATCGGCAACACACACTGTATAGCCCTCATCTAAAAATGATATAATAATTTCTTCATCATTACTTTTGGATTGGTTCTCTTTTTTTAGCCCGGTAACGTATAAAATGAGCGAATCGGCATCTTTATTACTGCAGTAAAAATCTAATATAAATCTACTTTCTTTATCTGACTCATTTTGTGCAACGCTAATTTTATCAATTAAATGTTGCTTGTAGGTTACGTTTGACATTTTTCTCCTCCTTGATATACTTTTATTGAACTTCACATCTATAAGATATGTATAGGCAAATGTTTACATCCTTTTTTGTTGAAAGATACATAAGTCACATCATACCGCCCCAAAAACCGTTTGTCCACCATCCGGCATCTTCAATAGGTTTGTTATCATGAACGCCGTCTTTTGTTGTGTATGGAAGTTTATTAAAACTTCTCATAGCCACTTTTTCAAGTTTTGAATTAATCCATTCCGTTAACAGCATTCAATCCGTAGTTCTTCAAATTTCTCACTGCTCTTTCTACATCATTATATGTGGTTTCGGCATCCGGAAGTGTGTTTGTCATTTTCAGTGCCTGATATCTGGAGGCGGCAAATGAATGGTATTGCAATATTTTCACTTTCACTATACCTCTCAAATCACGCAAAAACTCACCTATTTTCTCACACTCACCATCGTTGTACCCTTTGACAAGAGGATATCGGATTTCAATCATACAATCCCTTTCGGACAAAAATCTCAGATTTTCCAATATCAACTCATTATCCTTTCCTGTACATTTTTTGTGTACACTTGCATCAATAGCTTTTATATCGTATAAAAATTTATCGGCGAAAGGGATAATAGACTCGAGAATTTCCCGCTTTACAAAGCCACAAGTGTCAACATAGACACTTATACCTTTTTCTTTAAGTTTTCCTGCGAGTGAAATGGCAAAATCAGGCTGTGCAAGACATTCGCCTCCGGATAGTGTAATACCACCACCGCTGTTTTTGAAAAACTTTTCGTCCTGCATCAGCAACTTTGCAAGTTCATTTACCTCATATTCTTCACCATACAAAGCAAGTGCATCTGCCGGACAAGTTTTCGCTGTTATAGGATTATGCTCACCTTTGCATATACCGCAATGTATACATTTATCCACCCAAAAAGAAACTTGGGTTTCAAACGATATGCTTTCGGGATTATGACACCAAATGCATTTTAACGGACATCCTTTAAAGAAAACTGTTGTCCTGAGTCCGTCCCCATCGTGTATCTCCATACGTTTTATGCCTGAAATCAAACCCTTCATCTTATTGACCTCGCTATAAACTCATCTTTTTCTTTTTCGTTAAGTGATGAAAACAAAACATTCCAACCGCATAATCTTACCTGCAGGTTTGGATATTTTTCAGGATTCAGTTTGGCTTCCTTCAAAACTTCTGTATCAAGTACATTATAGTGTACAGCAAATCCACCAAGTTCAAAATATGTTTTTAATGTAGATGTTAAAGCCTTTAGCCCATTTTCCCCTTTTACAGCCGACGAATGAAGGTCAATATCAACAATTGTTCCATTTGGTGTCTGGGATGCATCTATTTCGGTAACAGAAAGCAAATGTGCGGTGGCGCCATTTTTATCTGCCCCAAAAGACGCACTTGTGTTTTGTGAAAGTGTTTCACCGGCAAGTCTTCCATCTGCAGATGCCCACGTTTTTTCACCAAATTCCCAACGCCAGTTGATTGAGAATAACCCCAATCTGTATATGCCACCTTTTACATTTGGTTTTCCGACTATGGTTTTATGCATTACATCGACAATATCTTTTGCCATTTTGTTTGTACTTTCTTCGTTTAATCCAAATTTGGGAAATTTATTTTTCACCATTAAACGCAAGGCTTCATGATTTTTCCAATTTGATTTTAATATTTCAATCAAATTGTCAAGAGTCACAATTTTATCGTCATAGACAAGTTTTTTTATTGCAACAAGGGAATCTACAGCGGTTGCAAGACCTATCCCATTGACAGATGAATTGTTATATTTGGCTGTATAATCGCAGTATAAATCGCCGCCTTTTTCCAATGCTGATATATACGTTCCGGACAAAATGGGTGCAGAATGAATCTGATAATAATGAGCCTCGCACAAATCCGTCATTTTCATTGCACAATTGCACATATATACAAGTTGTCTTACAAACTCAGCATACAGTGCCTCAAAACTGTCAAAACATCCGCTGTTTAGCAGTCCTGCCTGCCGGTCTGTGAGCATTGTTTTACCATCGTTGAGGGCGAGTTCCAATGCCATCGGAAGATTTACTCTTGCATTACATGACGATGTCAGTTCGCCTTCTCCGCCACATTCATAGCATCCGACAACATGGTAGTTCACGGCATCATTATGTTTTATTCCGATTTTTTCAAGGGATTCTATAATCTTACTGTCTGACATAAACACTATACTGTTATCCCCGGCACGAATCCCTTTGAATGCACTTTCTATAATATCTGTGGGTGTGTTGTCTTCACAAAGCAAGTGAAACTTGGTGTTGTTGGTTTTAGCAATTTTGTATGTTTCCAGAAAAACATATGAAAGTTCGTTTATTAAACTGTTACCATCTTCGTCAGTTCCGCCAATTGCAAACGGAATATTTGACGGAGCTTTAAGCGTATCTATTTCTTTTAGGTAATCAAGAACTAATTTTCCGGCAATTTCTTGAGATTCGTTTTTGAAATATGGATAAAACAAAGAATCAAGCCTGCTCAATGTACGCAGATATGTACCATCAAACATATGCTGCAGCACATAGTAAATAATAGAGGTTTGCATGGCCTCAAATAAATTTTGCGGAGTATTTTCCGTCAGGTTTGCAATCCCTGCCGCCATTTCTTTCTTACCTTTTTTCTCAGCGACTTCTGAAGCACGTTTCATAAACCTCAAAGCTGCATCATAAACCTTTAACAATTCATTATAAAATCTTTGTTTCTTTTTATCATCATTGTTCTTTTGAGCATACACGGATATTCTATTTTTCAAGCCAAAAATCCCCAAAGAAATTACACTTTCCCATTCTGCTGTTGTATGACTGAAATCATATGTACCTGTGTATGCAAGGGTTTCATTCCCGATTGAAAAACCATTTTCAACTATGTCACAATAGTATTGCTCTGCTCTTTTCCTGCACACTTCATTTTGTACTCCAATGCAATTTACTTCAACAAAAAAACGATTGTTTTCCGGCACTGTAATTTCACAGTTTTCGAGAAGATACACAATATTTTTACAATCCAACACTAAAACATCGTCATTTTTTCCAACTTCAAAATTTTGTATAGCATATTCAAGCAATTCTTCTCTGTTTAATGACACAACAATCACATCTCTTTCAACATAAATTCTTATGCACCCACCGCCATATCCTCCACCATAAAAACTCCTCCGTTATGTTGGCCTGCCGGACTATCCTCACCTGCTGTTGCAGTAAACATATTAAATTCTTTGTATGATACAATTATATGTCTTTTAAACGAAATTGTAAATATGAATAAATGATTAAATTATACTTTTCGAAACAAACGAATGAAAGGTGTTGATTTATAACGTAAATGATATTATAATATTAGAAACATCACAAACAGAAAGGGATAAGAGGATTATGGGAAAAACCGATATATTAACTGCAGACTTTTACCTGAAAAAATTAGTCTGCGTTATAAAGTCTCAAATAAACAATTGCACAAAACCTATATATGTCAATGGAAGACATAGCCACGCATTTGTATATATTGTGTCAGGCAGTTGCAGTTATAACTTCAATAACGAATATGAAGTGGCAGTTAACCAAGGCGACATTTTATATCTTGCACGCAAGGCTGAATATACGATGCATATACATACACCCGAATATCGGTTTATATACTGCGATTTTGAACTTAATGATGATGTCATAAGAAAAAGCAATGTATATACGCCACAAAACACATCAAATGTAGAGAATCAGTTTATAAAACTTGTAAAAACCTACAATACGGTTTCAAAAATATCCTTTTCAAAGTGTATGTCACTAATTTATAATATACATAGCATAATTATAATGACATCTGAACAAGGTTTTGAAGAAAAATCGACCAAAAATAAAATTGCAAAAACAAAAGAATATATCGATACACATTTTGCTGATGATATGCTTAGTGTTCCCTTACTTGCTGAGGTAGCTGAAATTAGTGAAGTTTACTTAAGAAAACTATTTAAGCAACAATATCATATGTCACCGGCACAATATCTTATATCTGTACGAATAAAAAAAGCCAAACAACTCCTCAAATATAGATTTTTAACGTTAGATGAATGTGCGTCTCAATGTGGTTTTTCGACAGTTCAGTATTTATGTCGTGTATTCAAAAAAACAACCGGTATGACGCCATCAGAGTATCGAAACCAAAAACAATAGGGTTACAGAGAATCTTCTGCAACCCTATTGTTAAAACATCCTCAAGAGCACCCGGTATACGAGGTGTTTTTTTGTTATATGTTTGATTTACCACATAAAAAAGTCCAACCCTCTTAATTTACATATTGCTTCAATATAATAATAATCAGCATAAATAATCGGGAACTCAACCACTTTTTTTGTGGTTTCAGGTGATGGATAACGCTCTGAACCAAGGTCAACAAGATGGTCAATGTTCTCATCATAGTTTGCACATTTTTCATCAATGGCTCTAAGCATTTTGATTGATGCATCACGGTAATTTTCCGCTTCTGCTTCCGACACAAATTTTGCAAGTTCCAAAAGCGCACTTGCAACACAGGCACCGGCAGTTGAATCATAATAGAGAGGCTCAACGGGTGATCTGAAATCAATGGGTGGGAGATAGTCTGTACGGATAACATTTGCAATAAAGAAGTTTGCACATTTTATCGCTGCATCAAGATATCTTTTTTCCTTTGTGTGCACATAGGAAATAACACTTCCGTAAATTGCCCAGGCAAGACCTCTTGTCCAGCAGGAAGTTTCAGAATATCCCTGACCTGCCTGAATTTCAATAATTTCTCCCGTGTCATCATCATGTCTCACAATGTGGTTAACAGAGCCATCAGGTCTTATATGATCTTTTATAGCCATATCAGCGTGAGCCATTGCAATTTTTTTGTATCTGTCGTCACCGATTTCTTCTGATGCCCAGTAAAGAAGCGGAAGATTCATCATGCAGTCGATAATGGAAATGCCTTCTGTATTTTCAAAGTTCCACGCTCTTATGTATCCTGCATCAATGTTATATCTTGAAGCAAGTGCTGCGGCAACGGTCATATTTGTGTTGAAAGCCTTTTTGTCGCCTGTAATGCGATAGTTTGCACCGGATGTCAGATGCCACATAAATCCGGCATCGTGATCAATTCTTAAAAAGTTTTTTAAAACCTCGTCAAGTTTTTCTTCCGAACGAATGGCAGTTGACATATACACATCGTTTTTGGTCGAAAGGTACATAAGCCACATCATACCTCCCCAGAAACCGTTTGTCCACCAGCCCGGATCATCTTTGGACCTGTCATCGTGAACGCCGTCTGATGTGGTGTATGGGAGTTTATCAAAACTTCTCACAGCCACCTTTTCCATCTTTTTTTCAATTTTCCCCCATACGGAATTTATCCATTCTTCATTTTTTTTAATCACGTTATTCATAATAGGAACACCTCGAACAAAAATCTTAATTTTAATATATCAAAATTTTTTGTTCCAGTCAATACAAAGTCGGAAAATGGCGCAAAAGTCGGAATTTTATATTGACATAAAATGGTGGGTTTGATATATTAATCTTTGAGGTGATACCGCAATGACAGTATTTGATAATATGCAAAAAAAGACAGAAGAAATCAAAACAAACCCCTTTTATGAACCTTACATTAAAAACATAAAAAACACATATGACGAACTTATTAAAGAGGGACCTGTCACTCTTACATACAAGGATTTTATGATTTTTTTCGAGACAGGCTCAAGAAAAGAATATGAAACCAAATATTTCAAAAAAAGAGAATTTCTTGGGTGCTCACTGGCACTGTATATTTTGTATGGAGATGATGAATATCTTAAATCTCTTTCAGAGGCTGTCTGGTCAATTTGTTCGGATATATCATGGGTGCTGCCTGCTCATTTGGGTGGCTATCCTGTTTGTGAATATGACACTCATATAGACCTTTTTGCGGCAGAAACTGCACTTTACCTTGCAGAAACAAAATACCTTCTGGGAGATAAACTTCCTGAAAGAATAAGAGAACTTATTGCGCATTATCTTGACATAAGAATCTTCAAACCTTTTGAAGAAAGAACCTACTGGTGGGAAAGTCTTGTTTCAAACTGGGCGGCAGTTTGCGGCGGCAGTGTGGGCATGGCATATATGTATGCTAATCCCGAAGGCTTTGAAAAGGTGTATGGAAGAATTGAAAAAGTAATAGACAACTTTGTTTCAGGTTACGGTGATGACGGATGCTGTCAGGAAGGTGTAAACTACTGGAACTACGGTTTTGAATTTTTCATTTTCTATGCCGATCTTTTGAAAAGGTTCACAGACGGAAAAAAAGATATCACAAAACCTGAAAAGATAAACCGTATGGCACAGTGTCTTCAGAAGATGATAATGAGAAAAGACATAACAGTTAGTTTTTCTGACGGCGCAAGAAGAGGAGAGTTTACAAATGTAGGTCTCTATTCCTACCTTAAATCAAACTTTAAAGGTGTGGAAGTTCCTCCTGTCATAGGCAACAAAGGAAGAAGAACCGTTGAGTCAAAACCGTCTTTAATTCTTCGCACACTTTTCTGGTCAAACCCCGAAGATTACGCTGACGAAAGTTGTGAATTCAAGACAGGAATGGAATATTTTCCTGATGCAAAGTGGTACACAAACAAAAAGGAAAAGTATTCTTTTGCCGCAAAGTGCGGACACAACGCGGAAGAACACAATCACAACGATGTGGGAAGTTTTGTCATTGCAACAGATGACGGTCAGATTCTCTGCGATATCGGTGCTATGGAATACACCAAAGATAATTTTGACAATGAGAAAAGATACACCATATTTCACAATTCCTCTTTCGGTCATTCCGTTCCCATAATAGACGGAAGTGACCAAAAGTTTGGAAAAGAGTATCACGGAGAGGTTTCAGAGGTTACCGAGAAGGTTTTCTCTATGGAGATTCAGGATGCATATGATACAGACCTTGAAAAACTTGTAAGAACTTTTAACATCAAAGAAGACAGAGTGATTCTTAAAGATACTTTTGTATCAGAAAAAAATCACAAAAATAAAGAAAGATTTATAACCGAAATCGAGCCTGTAACTTCACCAGGTGCTGTAAGACTTGGAAATCTTGTAATTATGACAGACGAAACTGCAAGGATTTCATCGGTTGAGATTTCCAATCATCAGAAAGTGATTGAAAAATTTTATGCAATAGACTTTGATGTTGATAAAGAAGATTTTGAAATTGAATTTATTATAGAATAAAAAGCAGGCTGAGCCTGCACCCATATCGCGGGCATAATTTGATATACATTTTATCTCGCGAACTAAATTCATGACTAATTTCATATAAAGCAAAACAGAGATGTGAGAATTTGAGAAAAATTTTCACATCTCTGTTTTACTGTGTGGGAATTATGCCGGAACCCTTCGCTCAGGTTCAGCCTGTCTTTATTGAAGACTCTTTTTGTATTTTAAAGGAGTTGTTTTGTATATCTTTTTAAAGTTCTGAATGAAATTTGAATAGTCGTCAAATCCACTTTGAAAACAGGCCTCAGTCACGCTTGCATTGTTTCTGAGCATCCTGCAGGCATTGGAGAATTTTTTGTCATAAAGATAACCTCTCGGTGTCATGGAAAGATATTTTTTAAACATTCTTTCAAGGGTTGAAAGACTTATGTGAAACATGCTCACAAGTTCGTTCACACTTGAAATTGATGCAAAATTGGTGTTGACATATGTAATCACTTCATTGAGTTCTTTTGGAATGTGTTTGTTGTCATTTGGTTTGGTGTAACTGAGAAGTCCCTGTTCCACATATGAAAGTATGTCAAAAAATGAACTGAGATACATGATAGAACTTTCATGTTCCGACTTAATAATTCTATCACAGCCTCCAGGGAGAGTAAATCCTTAGAGGCTCATTCTTTTTTATTCAATTATTGCAATAATCTGTGTGATAAATTTGCTTTTATCTTTATGTTGTGGCGGTCCTTCAAGATAAATATTACGGAATACACCTGTCAGCGTCAGATTATTTTCTTCTGCATAGGAAAGAAGTTTTTTTCGTGCTTCGGAAATTTCCTCATAAGCTCCATGGTGGAAAAATGAAAGTGCTTTGAGTTCGGGTAGATGCTTTATGTATTCACCTTCGCTTTTAGATGGCACGGCAACGCAATAGAAAATATCCTGCTGAGCTTTTGCAGAATATTCTGTAAAATACATTCGTCTTGTTGTGTCTGTTCCATGCAATCTCATAGCTTCAAGAGCCGTATCTCTCAAAAGATTTGTCTTGTCAGCAATAGAGGTTGAGTTATACACACGGCAGTATATCGTCTGCGGTTCAATAGTGATTTCCCGTATAACATCACCTTTTTTCTGCGTTCTCTCTTTGAGTTTTTCTATGGTCAGAATAAGTTCATCCTTCATTTTTTCAAGCCTGTTTATCATCGGCTGTAAATCCGTTGTATCGCTGAAATATGTTCTTATTTCGTCAAGCGACAACCCTAAGTCCTGAAATACACGGATTGTGCGGATTTGTGTGAATGTGTCAATAGTGTAATATCTGTTACCCGTAGTGCCGTCTTTTTTGTCCGGAGTAATAAGGCCTTTTGTTTCATAGTTCAATATAATTTTTCTTGTGATTCCAATGGCTTTTGCTATCTCGCCGATGGAAAATAAATTGTTATTATCCATTAAATAACCCTCGTTTTTTGTATAAAATAAATATTTCTGAAAGAATTTGAGAAATTTTTCAAAAAACACTTGCATCGCACATCGATGGGCGGTGTACAATCATTATAGCATAGTATATATAATTTTTCAAGATGTAGAAAAAAATAGTTGCTAATCACCGTATTTAGTGTAAAAAGTGCTATTTGTTTCACAAACAATTTCAGAAACGGAAGGTGATAAACTTGAAGCTTAAAGACTATTGCATTAAAGAAGGAAAGGAGTATTTGTTAGAAGAATGGGATGTTGAAAAAAATCTGCCGTTCACTCCCGAAAATGTTGCTTCCGGAAGTGCAGTACCTGTATGGTGGAAATGTAAAAAAGGTCATTCGTGGCAAACTCAGGTGAGAAGCCGTGCAAAGTCGCTTACAAGATGTCCTAAGTGCCTTGAAGCAGAGCTTAGAAAAAAGCGAAAAGAAAAGGCAATGGAATATGCAAAAAGACTAAAATAAATGTATTACACATTTATTCATTGTTATCCCATTTTTAAACCATTAAGACGGTTATAATACCGGATACGGTTTCAGATAAAAATAACTAAAAAAGAAAGAAGGAACACAAAAATGAAAAAACTTTTAAGTATTCTTTTGTGTATGATGCTGATTACTTCGCTTATACCAATCAGCGCAAGCGCAACAGAAACCACAGAGAGCACAGAGGGTGCAAGTCTTGAGGAATTGGAAAAATTCGGTTTTGCGCTTGACCCCGACTCTTACGACACCACTGCATTAAAACCGGGCACACACCCATTAGAGCCGAAGTATGACTTATACATCGACAACGGCAGTAAGCACTCAAAAACAGATGCAAGGTTGAAACACGCCGTTGTAAGTGGACTCAACTTTTATCCACAGTTTAACCTCTCGCTGGAAGTATCGGACGCTTTTTCAAACAAAGAATCAGTGCCCTTCTTTGTTTCAACAGGCTTTGCAGCCACAAGTACAGGCGTTGACGACCATATTGCAAAAGTTTACCTTAAGGGTGGACAATCAGGCGGCAAAATATTATTAAGCATATACGATGCCAAAGGCAACGCCCTCTTAACAGGATATGATACAGGTGGATATGTAGCGACAGCTGATGTAATAGAAATGTGGGAGGTTGAAGGTCTCTTATCTGTAACATCAGGCGACTTTGACGGCGACGGCGTTGATGAAATTGCTGTTTACACACCAAACAATGGCGCTGTTGATGTCAGAACAACGATTTTTGTGAGTATATTTGAATTTGACAAAAACAGCAACACAGTTACAAAAAAGCAAAGCATTGACCTCACAGCCGGTGAAACCACAGACTGGCAACATACCCCTAAGAAAGTGAGTAACGCGATTTTTACATTTTTAGTCACATATCATGATTGGCTTCCGTATGTTGCCCTTTGCGGTGACGACTTAAGCGGCGACGGCATTTCGGACCTTGCAGCAGCAGTAAACTTTTCTACCTGGTTCAAAGGCAGAGATGGCACAAGAACAGACTCTGTAGCCAATCTTATAAAGCCCAATACTTCATTTGCCTCTGTTCTTGAAGTATATGAGGGCACGCAAGATGGAAACCTCACCCAGAGTATAAAGCACAGAACAATGGTGACAACAGGTCTTACAGGCGGCTCAAGTGATGCTAATACACAGAACCGCTTTATACTCCGTAATGCAAACATCACAACGGGCGATGTTAACGGTGACGGAATAAACGAAATCATCATAGCAGGTAACTACACAAGAGCCTCAAACTACTCAATCACTTCAACATCTACCGCTACCTCAAACAGCTTTGTAGAGGTTGACGGTGAGAGCGCCCTTTGCCACATTGTGGGCTACACCACATACGAAAACCTTAAAAACCGCGAAATGTACAACTCAAATTCAGAATATAACTGGACAGTACAGCGCACGGGCGACGGTCAGACCTATTGGTTTAATGAAGACGATACAGATTCAGGCCCGATTACCGTATCATTGGCTTCATTTAAGCGCAACGGTACGGGCTACCCCGAAACAATATTCGTAGGCGGTCAGTTCTTTGAATATAATTCAGAATCAGGCACGCTCGCATTTTTGAAAAACAGCAACATTAGCTACCCCGATAGTATAGGAAAGACCAGCGTTGTGTGGATTGGTAAAGCCGTAGCAGGAAACCTGGCAAACGATGTGTTCGGGAGAGAGGCTGTAGTATTCCCGTTTTATATGAAGAAAAGCGGCGAAGATATATTCTCCTGCGAAGTAGATTTTTTCTATAACAGAACGTCTTTACAATCTTTGGGTGGAAGGGAAGTACTTGCCAATACTTACCATTATGCATTTTCTACTGTTTCTTCTCAGCAATTGGCTTCTTTGGTTCTTTTAGACGGCGGCGGCAAAACAGGCTACCTGACCTACGAAGAAAACAACACTGATGTTTATTACAGTGATGTAGAGGTTCTTTCAATTATGCAGGCACCGCCGCTTTATGAAGAGCTCAATGACGATACATATATAGGCAACTCCGAAACGAGCTTTACAAAGTCAGAAGGCAGCAGTGAGGAATGGACTCACGGCGGTTCGCTGACAGCAGGTGTTGTGGCAGGCTTTGAATATAAGGGCTCATTCCTTGGTATTTTCCCTGCCGTAGGTGCAGAGTATGAATTCAGCCTCACAGGAACCATCGGCGGTGAAGACGCCAAAGAAAAAACCTACGACTATTCTTCAGGCTTTGCAACAGCAGGTACTACAGATACCGCGGTAATTTTCGCTGTTCCTTATGTGCGTTACAACTGCACAATGTATGTTCCTGAATACAAATTGCCAACAGAAGAAGATTACAACACACTCTGTGCTTTCAGAGATGAGCTTGCTGCTAATCTCAGCAAGTATGTTGAAACGGGCGATACACAGTCAAAGGGTACTTATGTAATGGGTTGCAAGTATTATTATTACAGATACAGCTCTTATGTAACCGAAAATAACTATATGAAGCAGCAGGAAGTGCTCTATAAGGTAGCAGAAGAAATCAGCTTTATTGAAGATGCTATAGCATCATTCGGAAAAGGCGGCACAGGTGAATGGGGCGGTACTGTAGAAGGTGCTATTTTACCCTATCACTACTGCATACCCCAGCAGCCTATGGTAACAACAATAGACGCAAAAACCTACGACGCAATAGCAGACGCCACACCCGGACTTGAAAAAATCTACGGCAATGTGTTCAGCGAAACATACCGCGCAGGTGACCCAAATACATACGCTCACTCAACTGCAGCGCTCAATGCAACAGGTACTGTTCTTCAGTCGAAAATGTCATCGGGCAACTCATCTGACGGATATTTGACAAACAGTAACGCTTCTGCTCCCGGCAGCAGTCAGTCGCAGAGTATTTCTGTAGAAGAGTCAGACTCCGATACATTGACCTGGGGTACGGCAGTAGAAAATACATCGCTTGCAATTGTCGGCGGTGCAAAGGTCGGTTTCACCGTATCGGCAGAGTATAACGGAAGCCACACAACAACCAGCACAAAGGGCAATGAATATTCAGGTACTGTTGTAGCGTTACCTGCAAACACACCTGCAGATTATGCTTACAGCTGGAAGCTTGTTTCATACACAACCACGCTCAACGGCAAAAAGGTACCCGTTGTGGGTTATCTTACAAAGATTACCGCTGCAGCTCCCCCGTCTGTTGCACAGAATATTTCTGTTGAAAATCTGACAGATACATCTGCAACACTCACCTGGGAAAACGGCGAAAGAGCAGCTGACTTTTACAAAATTTCAAGAGTTGACGAAAACGGAAACAACCCCGTAACGATTGCAAACAATGTCGTTCCCGTTGACGGAAAATGCTCTTACGATATATCAAATCTCAAGCCATCAGGCGTAACGCCCAGCACATCATATTATGTGATAGAATCTTACAACACAAGCGGCAAAAAGAGTATCGCATCCGAAATAATTTCTGTTACAACCATGCCCGAAGGCTTTGCAGTTGCAATGTCGGTTGAAGGCATCGAAAATGTGATTTACAGAGACGGCAAAAACCTCTCCGCAAAATTAAATATCAGCGGCAACGAAGGCTATGACACCTTCTATCAGTGGCAGGTGTCTGACGGTAATGACTGGGTTAACCTTGACGGACAGACCGCAAAAACGATGAACTTTAAGATTTCAACATTAGACAACAACAAAAAAGTTCGTTGCGCAGTCACGATGTTTATCGGTTCTCGTGCTTATAAGATTTATTCTGCTCCGAGTACCTTGCATTGTACTAACTCTTACAACGGTTACAGAGTTGATTGGGCTGATGATGGAAAATCAGTAACAATTACAGCTGAAGAAGGTGCTACACCTGCTAATATTTGCTTAAAAGCAGAAAATGCAAACGGAATTTCAAAAATTATGTATGAACCTTCATCAGCAAATGGGGTTACATTTAATATATCGGATGTAGCAAGTGATGATATGAGAATTTACATATGGGAAAATAATTTAGCTCCCGTTACTTATCCGTTTGTAAGATAAATTTAAACAGGGAAAGCAGGAGAGAAAATGAAAAAATTTTTAAGTATTCTTTTGTGTTTGAGTATGCTTGTAAACGTCTTTTGCGTATCAGCATCTGCAAAATCACCTGTAAACATTTTCAATGTTACGGTAGAAGAACCAAAAGCGGGAAACAAACCTGACTACAATGCATCCGTTCCTAAAACTGCCAGCACAAAGGTTGTTAATGTGGAATGGAAAGGCGAATTAGATGAAAATGGCTTGTTCAAAAGTGACACAAAATATACTGTGTATGTCACAGTTCGTCTTTTAGATGAACACAAGGACACAAAGTATATAAAGTATGTTGAGGAC
>JAZQJX010000047.1:0-8165 GCA_045541875.1 Clostridia bacterium
ATTTTAATAGATTCAGAAAAAGAATATTACATATGTTCAACTACAAAAAGTCAAACATTGGAAAGGCGGCTGCATAAAAAGCTGCAACCGCCATCAAAAATTCCATTATTTAATTGTGACCCCAACTATTGACAAAGAGCCTTTTAAAAAAAGTGACCTGTATATATTTTTCAATCTTTATTTCCACTGAAACATCCCTGAAAAGAGGGTTGTTTTTTCATTTGTGACAGAAAGTAGTCCTCCGTCAACTGTCCCTGCCTTTTCTGTGCCGTCTTCAAGAACAATTTTGCACTCACAAGGTTTCACTGATGTTGCAAAGGGAATATGACCCGCAAGAACTGCAAGGTCTCCTGATGCACCACGAAGAATTATGCTTTCAATTTTGCCCTCAAAAACATTTCCGTCAGGTGATGAAATTACAAAATCAAAGGTTTTCATTACTGTGACACCTTCTTCGCTTTTGCAACTGCTTCATCAATTGTACCCACAAAAAGAAATGCAGATTCAGGAATATCATCATGTTTACCTTCAATAATTTCCTTAAAGCCTCTGATTGTTTCTGAAAGAGGAACATATGTTCCCTCAATTCCCGTGAACTTCTCAGAAACATGGAATGGCTGTGAAAGGAAACGCTGAATTTTTCTTGCTCTCTGAACAAGAAGTTTATCTTCATCGGAAAGTTCATCCATACCCATAATTGCAATGATATCCATAAGTTCCTGATAACGCTGAAGGATTCTCTGAACTTCTCTTGCAACGCTATAGTGTTCTTCCCCTAAAATTTCTGGTGAAAGAATACGGCTTGTTGATTCAAGAGGATCAACCGCAGGATAGATACCCTGAGATGCAATGCTCCTTGAAAGAACGGTTGTAGCATCAAGGTGGGCAAAAGTTGTTGCAGGTGCAGGGTCTGTGAGGTCATCGGCAGGAACATATACCGCCTGAATGGATGTTATTGAACCTTTTTTGGTGGATGTGATTCTTTCCTGCAGAATACCCATTTCATTTGCAAGGGTCGGCTGATAACCAACGGCTGAGGGCATTCTGCCAAGAAGCGCAGAAACTTCGGAACCTGCCTGAGTGAAACGGAAAATATTATCTATGAAAAGAAGTACATCCTGTCCTTCTTCATCACGGAAATATTCTGCCATTGTAAGACCTGAAAGTCCAACTCTCATTCTTGCTCCGGGGGGTTCATTCATCTGACCGTACACAAGCGTTGTGTTTGCCAAAACTCCGGACTCTTTCATTTCATTGTACAGGTCATTACCTTCTCTTGTTCTTTCACCAACGCCTGTAAATACCGAAAGACCTCCGTGTTGTTTTGCAATGTTATTGATATATTCCATAATAAGTACGGTTTTACCAACTCCGGCACCGCCAAAAAGTCCGATTTTTCCGCCTTTTGAATAAGGGCAGATAAGGTCAATTACTTTTATGCCGGTCTCTAAAATCTCGGTTGAAGTTGAAAGATCACTATATTCAGGGGCACTTCTGTGAATGTCCCAATGTTCTACGTCCTCGGGATCAGGTTTGTTGTCAACGGCATCACCAAGCACGTTGAAAATTCTGCCAAGGGTTTTTCTGCCAACGGGAACACTGATTGCTTTTCCTGTATCAGTTACGGGAGTACCACGTTTGAGACCGTCTGTTGACGCCATGGCAATACAACGTACAACATTGTCACCTATGTGCTGAGCAACTTCAACAGTTAAAGTTTTTTCTCCCTTTGGCATTGTTAGAGCATTATATATTGCAGGCAAATTGCCTTCTTCAAAACGAACGTCTACAACAGGTCCCATTACCTGAGAAACGCTGCCTTTTGTTATGTCTGACATATATTTTCTTTCCTCCTTTTATGATAAAGGATATCAAATCACTGCGCACCGCTTCCGGCGACAATTTCTGTGATTTCCTGGGTGATTGCACCCTGACGGGCACGGTTGTATTTGAGTTGAAGTTCTTCTATCATTTCTGTTGCATTCTTTCCTGCATTATCCATTGCAAAACGTCTTGCAACAACTTCTGATGTGTAACTTTCTCTGACTTTGCCGATAATCAGTCCTGCAACATATTCTGTTATTACAGAATTGAGAACTGTCACTTCATCAGGCTCAAACACTACGCCCGATGGTTTTTGACTGTCAATTCTTTCCAGAGGGAAAATCCATCTGATGTCAGGAGTCTGAGTCATCATGGACTTATATGATGTGTATATGATTCCGACTTTGTCATATTTTTCATCTTTAAAGTCATCACAAATCCTTTTTGATATTTCCAAAGCATCGGAATATGAAAAGGTTTCAACATACGAAACACTCTTGCCAAAACGTTCACAGGCTCTTTTCCCTATGGGAATAATATCCTGAGTGTCAAATTCCTTTGCAAGTTTAAAGATGTTTGAATTATATCCGCCTGCAAGCCCTCTGTCCCCTGCTATTACTATCATGCATAGTTTTTCATCCCATCTTTTTTTCATATAGGGGCTTTGCATACAATCAGGACAACTTGTGAGAGAATTGACAGCATCTTCAAGGGCTGATAAATATTCTCTGACCTTATTCATATTTTCTGTGGCACGTCTGATTTTTGATGATGCCACAAGTCCCATTGCTTTGGTAAGATGCAAAGTTGAATCAACACTTTTTATGCGGTTTCGCAAACTTTTAATATCAGCACCCATTCACATCACCTCTGCATTTCGCCAAGGGCTGTTTTCAGGAGTTCAACATCTTCATCATCATAGAAACCCTGTTCAAAGCGGTTGAGCAGATCGGAATATTTGCTTTCGAGTTTTTCATAAAGTTCATATTCGTAATCTTTAACTTTATTAACAGGAACATCATTAAGATATCCTTTTGTTACAGCATAGATAATCGCGACCTGACATCCAACCCTGACAGGTTCATTTCTTCCCTGTTTTAAAACTTCCACAATTCGTTCACCAAGAGCAAGTCTGTTTTTGGTGTCAGCATCAAGGTCGCTTCCAAACTGAGCAAAAGACTGAAGTTCTCTGTATTGTGAATATAAAAGTTTTAATTCACCTGAAACTTTTTTCATTGCTTTAAGTTGTGCGGCACCGCCGACACGGCTGACAGAAATACCGGGATTTATCGCCGGCATAACGCCTGAATGGAAAAGTTCAGTTTCCAAAAATATCTGACCATCTGTGATGGAAATTACGTTTGTTGGGATATAGGCAGATACGTCGCCTGCCTGAGTTTCTATGAGAGGAAGTGCTGTTATTGAGCCTCCGCCATATTCATCTGCAACACACGCCGCTCTTTCCAAAAGTCTTGAATGAAGATAGAATACATCTCCGGGGTATGCTTCACGTCCGGGAGGACGGCGAATCAGGAGCGAAAGTGCTCTGTAGGCAACGGCATGTTTTGAAAGGTCATCGTAGATTATGAGTACATCTTTGCCCTGTTCTCTGAAATATTCAGCCATTGCACATCCTGAATAGGGAGCAACATATTGAAGGGGTGCAGATTCTGATGCTGATGCAGAAACTATGATTGTATACTCCATTGCACCCGACTGATAAAGTTGATTTGCAAGTTGAACAACAGATGTGTTTTTCTGACCAATTGCAACATATATGCAGATTACACCTGTGTTTTTCTGATTTATGATTGTATCTATTGCAATTTCAGTCTTACCTGTCTGACGGTCACCGATTATAAGTTCTCTTTGTCCTCTTCCTATGGGAATCATACTGTCAATGGCTTTGATTCCTGTCTGGAGAGGAACTGAAACTTCTTTTCTTTCAATGATTCCGGGAGCGTCTGATTCAATGGGGCGTGTACTTGTTGTTGCAACAGGACCTTTTCCGTCTATCGGATTTCCAAGAGCATCAACAACTCTTCCAAGAAGCGCCTCGCCAACGGGTACGGAAACAACTTTTCCTGTACGGCGAACCTGAGTGCCTTCGTGAATATTATTTGTATCAGATAAGAGTGCAACAGATACGGTGTCATCTTCAAGGTTCTGTGCCATACCGAAACTTCCGTCTTCAAACTCAACAAGTTCACTTGCCATACATTCTCTGAGACCGTATACTCTTGCGATACCGTCACCGATGAGAATTACTGTTCCGGTTTCTTTCATTTCTATTTGGGAGTTATAATTTTTGATTTGCTCTTTTATAATACTGCTTATTTCTTCAGGTCTTGAACTCATCGTTTTATCACTTCCTTTACTTCTTTCAGACGGCTCTTAAGACTTGCATCAATCTCTTTTCCGTCTATTTCGATTATCAGACCGCCAAGAAGTGTTTTGTCTGTTTCACATTCCAAAACCACATTACGGCCTGACAATTTTTTGAGTTTTACCGTAAGTTCTTCCATTTGAGCAGACGAAAGTTCCAAAGCCGATTTTACTTTTGCAACAGATGTACTTTCAAAATTTTCCAAAAGTGCCTCATATTCATCCACACAAAGGTCGAAACTTAAGATATGTTTTTTGTCACACAAAAGTTTAATAAAAGAAACAATGTGTTCCTGATAGTTATCTTTTAAGGCGTTGTCAATCACTTTTTTTCGCTCAGACAGCGGAATTGCAGGTGATGACAAAAGAGACATAAAATCAGGTGAATTTAAGAATATTTCCTTAATCTCTTTGAGTTCTTCAAGGAACTTTTTCTGGAGATTTTCTTCAACTGCAAGCATAAAGAGGGCCTGAGAGTATTCTTTATAAAGTTCAGTCATTTTCTTCACCCAACTTTTTCAAAACAGAATCTATCATATTTTTATGATCATCTGTGTTGATTTCCCTCTCCAGCATTTTTTCTGTGAGAAGACAGGAAATGTCAACAATTTCATTTTTGATGCCTTCCTGTGCTTTTTTAAGTTCAAGTTGTGCCTGAACTTCAGCCTGACGCACAATGCCTTCTGCCTTTTCCTTTGCATCGGAGACTATACGTTCACTGCTTGATTTTGCACGAATTGATGCATCAGAAATTATGTCATCTGCTTCTCTTTTGGCAGATTGGATTTTTTCGTTCCAGAACTTTTCATCTTCCATCGCTTTATTCTTTGCGTTTTCCGCATCAGCATATTTTTCATCCACTTCAGCCTGCATCTTTGCCATCATTGAACAAACAGGCTTATAGAGAAACTTTTTCACACCGAGAAAAAGGATGATAAGATTTAAAAGAGATATGATTGTCTGCCACAGATTGACAGATATTACGTCTAAAGATTGCATAAAATCTCACTCCAAAGTTTTCTGTTATATATTTGCTTTAAGTACTTCAACCAAAAGGTCGGGAGCAACAAATATGAGAAGGATTGCAATAACAAGAGCATAGAGACCTGTGGTTTCTGCAACAGCACAACCCATGAGCATTGTGGTTGTTACATCGCCTTTGCATTCAGGCTGTCTGCCGATTGCTTCACAAGCCTTTGCTACTGCATTACCTTCACCAATACCGGGGCCTATACCTGCAATCATTGCAGTTCCGGCACCAAGTGCACAACATCCTAAAATAATACCGATTGCGATTTCCATCATAATTAATTACCTCCATTTGTTTTTGCCAAAAGGCGTTTTTGTTGTTTTTTTCTTTTTCTTTCTTCATAAAGTTCAAGGGGAAAACCACCTGAAACATAAAGCATGGTGAGCATAGCAAAGATGTATGCCTGAAGGCATCCCGAGAACACGTCAAAGTATACTGACAAGACTGCGGGAAGACCAATCTGCAGAAAAGGAAACTCACCTAAAAACCCGGGTAAAAACCCAAGAACAAGTTTTGAAAGTCCCTGAAGTCCGGTGGCAACAAGCACGGAAATTACGGAACCGGAAAGAATGTTTCCGTAATGACGGAATGCCATGGAAACCGGTGTTGCAACTTCTCCAATCAAGTTTAATGGAAGAAGTGCCACGGGATCTGCCAAACCTTTTATATATTGAACCGGTCCGCATTTAAACTTATAGTATGTAATAAGAATAAATACCAGTACTGCCCAACCGGCAACAATATTAACATCTGATGTGGGTGGAAACAGTCCGAAAAGCGTTATGAGACTTGAAAATCCCGAAAGTGCCAGAATGGCTATTACAAAACTTGTGAACCCTTTAAAATAAGGTCCCATATTTCCTATAACCATGTTTTCGACTTTTTCTACAATCCACTTTGCCAAAAGATGGCGTTTCATTAATTTTTCGCCCATTATTCCGTGAGTCAGATACAGGCACAGACCAAATATCATTATGAGAACAAAAAGCGAATTAACCTGAGATTCTGTTATGAGAAGGTCCTGCACAGGCATTGGTATCTCAAAAAAGATTTGCGCTCCTGTGATTGTAATCCCTTCTGATGCAGGTTTTGTCAGAAGTTTAATTATAAGTCCTGCCGTGACAGGGAGAACCATCATAAGAATATATAGTGTGTCTACCGCCTTGAAACAGCGGTTTTTTTGATTCATGAATTCATTCCTCCTTCATTTTTGCTTTTCCAAAGAGGTCTCATTGCAACTGCAATTCTCGGGAAAAACATGGGAATTATAACAGCAATGGTTGAAAAGCATTTGAGCCATGCTCCCAATGCAACTGTCACAAACAGAAAAAAGGTTCGCAGTGAAAGTGAGCCTTTTAAAATTTTCTGAGCATCTTTCTCATCTTTTCCGAGAGCTTTCTGCACTCCGATTCCCATAAAATAAAAGTTTAAAATCATTGCAAAAGCACCAAGGAGATTGCCAAAAAGTACCGTGATGTCCCATTTTGAAAGAATGAGAAATACCAATTCCATAATGATGCTGAATATGAAAATCATAATGGCAATATACTTTGTTTCTTTTATAATAGTATTATCCGGTTTTGTCATAAAATTATCAATCCCTTAAACGATTTACGAGAAAAAATCACTTTAAAACCAAGTCTTCTCTATTTTATCTTATTATAACATATAAGGAAAATTAATTCAACAAAAGTTATTAAATTAACAATGATTTTTTCACTCTTCTTTCCCCTCAAAAAGTCGGATGATAATGCAAAAAATCCACCTTTTTTAATTGGTTTTGCAAGTTACAAAAAACCAAACTTTCAAAGGTGGACATAATCGTATTTTACTCTATCTCAGGTAATTTTTTTATTGCATTTGTAAGTGCGGAAAGTTTCTGCGCCTTTTTTATTTCTTTGGCTATTTTTTTCTCACATGGGTAGTTTAAAATGCTGTACAGCCATATTTCCTTAAGGCGGTTAAGAGTGTACCAGTCAGATCCCAAAACTTTTACATAATCATCAATCAGCATATGAGAAAACTCTTCAAGTTCCGATGTTGAAAGTTTTTTCCCGCCTTTTATCTCTCTGAATATGGCAGGATTTGCAATTGCACCTCTGCCAATCATCACACTGTCAAGGTCAGGAAATTTATGGTGTATGTCCTCATAGTCTGAAAATGAAAAAATGTCACCGTTGTAGCAAAGCGGTTTACTGTATGAAGAATATATTTTTTTAAAGGTTTCAATATCCGGACATCCTTTATAAAAATCTTTCCTGAGTCTCGGGTGTACAATCAAGAGAGAAAGAGGATGTTTTTTCATAATTTTAGTCAGAGATTCAGACTCACCGGCACTATCAAATCCTATTCTTTTTTTTATGCTTATGTTAAGATTTGATTTTGAGAAAATCTCACCAAGGAAAGAATCAAGTTCGTCAGGATACTTTAAAAATGCTGCTCCCCTGCCTTTTTTGCAAACAGTCCCTGAGGGACATCCGAGATTTATGTTCACACTGTCATATCCTAAAGGGATTATTTTTTCTTCAAATTTCAAAAATGAGTCTGCACGGTTGGTGAGTACCTGTACTTTAAGATTGACATTTTCATTGTTTTCCGGCAAAATATCCCTGAGACATTTCATGCTGATTCTTTCATTGTCGCTTGGGGTTATGAATGGGGCAAAATATGCATCACATCCGCCAAAAAGTTTTTGGTGCACTCTTCTGTAGACATATGTGCCTATTCCCTCTAATGGTGCAAAATATAAGTTCATTTTTTTCTCCTGTGTTATTTTACTGTATAGGAAACTTCGTTTCTATACAGTAAAAAATTTATTATATTGCCGTGCAAATTTTTTTGAAAAGCAAATTTGCTTTTCAAAAATGCACATGGCTTAAGAAAAGCGATAATGCTCCGCACTCCCGCCGCAGGCGGTGCGGCGAAG
>JAZQJX010000048.1:0-2635 GCA_045541875.1 Clostridia bacterium
GTCTAATATCCGTTCCTAATCTCTATTCTCTATTTTCTAATCGCTACGTTGGGATTAGTGATTAGGAAATAGGGAATAGGCACTTCTCTTTCTGATTTTATGAAATGTCTAATATCCGCTCCTTTTCTCTATTCTCTAATCCTCAGCCGTCAACGTCAGTGCTTCTGCTTCGCACCGTAAGAGGGTGCTCGCATCAGCAGACGTTTTGCCATAAGTTCCACCTTCCAATCGTGCTTACGCACTCTTGGGGTGTCACTTAAATCACTACGTTCGGAGGAAAATTTAATGACCTACGGTACTCTATATCTTTGTGCAACACCCATAGGCAATCTTGACGACATCAGCGTCAGATGCCTTAACACCTTAAAAGAATGTGATATGATTGCCTGCGAAGACACACGTCATTCTTTAAAACTTCTGAATCATTTTGACATTCACAAACCCCTGACAAGTTATTATGAACACAACAAAAAGGAAAAAGGGGAATATATAATAAGCCAACTAAAAGACGGCAAAAACATTGCACTGGTTACCGATGCAGGCACTCCTGCAATTTCAGATCCGGGGGAAGACCTTGTGAAGGACTGCATAAAAGAGGGAATAAAAGTTGTTCCCATTCCGGGTGCCGTTGCCCTCATAAATGCACTCATAATTTCAGGTCAAAACACCTCAAGATTTGCCTTTGAAGGTTTTTTGTCTGTCAACAAAAAAAGCCGTTTTGCCCACCTTGAAGAAGTGGCAGAAGATTCTCGTACCCTGATTTTTTATGAAGCACCTCACAAACTTAAAAAAACCCTTTCGGATATGAGAAAATATTTCGGCAACCGCTCTCTGACTCTGGTGAGAGAACTCACAAAAATTCACGAAGAAGTTTTTTTCACAGATTTTGATTCTGCCATTTCCCACTATGAAGAAAATCTTCCAAAGGGTGAATATGTTCTCATTGTGGAAGGATACAAAAAAGAAAAGACACAAGCAAGCGAAGAAAATCCCGTATCAGTCATTGAAAGAGTCAATACTCTCATAAAAGAAGGTCTTGACAAAAAAGAAGCAATAAAGACGGTGGCAGGAGAAAGAGGACTTTCCAAACGTGATGTGTACAACGAATATGTGAGAGGTGAAGAATAAATGAATTCCTTTGTATATAGATCAATGAAAAAATACAGAATAAAGTTTCTGATAATCTGTGCTTCGTTGCTTCTGTTGTGGATTTTGTATGTTGTTTCAAACAGTGCCTATATTCTGAACAGAATCATTGACCATCCCAATCTTAATCTTACTCATTTTGCCCAAAACACAGAGACAACGCCTGTGGAAGAGCCTTTTGAACTTCACAGAAACGATGACCTTTCCATAAAGGATTATGCCCTGAAAGATTCTTCCTACTGGCACGGAAACAAATATGAATTCAAGGTTTCACTGCCTGATATTTCTCCAATAGAATCCATCATAACAAACGAAACAACAGGTACGGGAAACGAGGCCACAAAAAAAGAAATATCTGCAAAACTCTGGCTTGCAAATATCGGCGGGAAAGATGTTGTTGTTCTGACATATCCCGATTTTAACCCCGAAAAAGACACGAAAGTGACAGGAATTTTTACAAAAATTCCTCACATCATCAACTATCAACTTGCAAATGCATTTTCAGAAAAACCGGGATTTGAAATATGCGAATATATGCTTGACACAAGAGGAGTTGAAATGGAAAGCGAAAGTTTTGACATTGTTTTTTCAGCGGTGACTCTCCTGATTCTGATTTTTCTTTTCATAAAACTTTCAATTCAGTTTGCAGACTATCACAAAACCCCCACCTACAGACAACTTGAAAAATACGGCGAGGGAGACGAGGTTGTAAAACTCATTGAGAACGAGTTTGGAAAAGCACAAATCTCAGGTAAGCAATATATCCTGGAAAACTGGATCATCACCCCCGACACATTCAAACTGAAAATTACGAGAAATCACATAAAACATGGAAGTTTTAAGTATTAGGATCTTTTCTGAAAGGGGATTCCCCTTTCAATCCCCTTTCCGCTTGATTTTCTTTGCCGTCAGGATTTTGAAAATCAGAGTCACTCATAATGTCGCTAACGCTCCTATTCGCTTCCTCTCTGATTTTCTCATCCCGATTCCGTCAAAGAAAATAGGCGGATTATCGCACCACAACAATGTGCGAAAAACAAAATAATAACGCACCATAAAAAACTTAACAAATACAGGTTTATAACAGGGAAATATCTGAAAAGGTGTTTCCCTGTTGTTTTGCTTTATATATTCTGATAATTTCTACTATTCCCTATACAAATAAAATGGACTGTAAATTAATTCGGCAAATTAATTTACAGTCCATTTTGGGGAATAGAAAAAAAGATTCAGAATTGTCAAATCGAACTCAAAGCAGGGCATAGCCATGCTTTGAGTGGTAACCCGAAGTTGTACAAAGGTACTGCGAGTGGTGAGATTTGGCAATAGCAAAAAGGCATATAATTGGAGAAAAACATCTTGAAACAGATGTTTTTCAACATTTTTAGCAAATTCAAATGATTTACAGGCTAATTAATACTCTGTATTGCTTATTATCACTGCCTTTTTGCGGTCTGGACTTTTTTTACATTCCCTTTTAGTTTTATAT
>JAZQJX010000049.1:0-14802 GCA_045541875.1 Clostridia bacterium
CGATTCAACATTATAGTGAAGAAGTGCATCTACTGCATTCATCCCTGTTGCATTAACCAAAAGCTCCGCAACTGCGTTCTGCTTACCTTTTATTCCGTAGTGATTGTATATCCAGAGCATTCCCGAGCTTCTTTTAAGGTCCGAGTTGCCATCACCAAACCCATATGATGCTACATCTGACTGCATGTTCATAATGTAGTCAGCCGAAAGGTCAAATGCTTCTGCTTTATCAAGTCCGTAAAGCGTGCCCATACAGGGTTCCATTGCCGCAAAAAGACGGGTTGCATAATCAATTGATACACTTGCATAACTCGGTCCTTCAAAGTATGAACCAAGGGGAGCAAAAAGCCACATAAATCTTTCGAGCAGTCTCATTGTATGTGCTCCGAGCTGACTTCCGACCTCAGGATGTACGTCCATGAATGCAATTATGCAGGCTATGACTCCGGCATTACACAATACATTGTGATTATCCTTCATTCCAGGATCACCGTAGACAGTATAGAAATCCTGATGAGCTTCGTTTACAATCCAGTAGACATTATTATATACCGCTCTTTCCATTATTGCTCTCTGATCCGGAGTAAGGCCATGATAAAGCCAGTCATATGAAATACCAAATCCAAGAGCCATCATACCAACATCTATGTGATGGATCGGATTCCAGTCGGGGAATGATGCAATTGATTCAATCTGTCTCCACGCAGCATCAAGGTATTTTTTATCACCGGTCATTTTGTATGCAAACGAAAGACACATTGCCCATTCCGTAAAATCAGAACTCACATACATAAGTCTGATGCCGTCACGCAGTTCATATTTCAGAGTCGGTTTCTCAAGTAGTCCATCGCTGTACATAATGAGATTTTCAAACCACGCTTTTTTTCTTTCATTTGTTTCAATTTCTTTTTTTAAACGTTCAAAATCTTCCTCTGTTGCAATAACTCTGGGATGCTGTCCTTTTAATGGTGATGCATTATAATCAGCAAGCCATTGTTCCGGAGTGGGTCTTTCATAAAAACAATAGTCATTCAGATTCTGAAGGTCATCACCTGCTCCCGGATCAATCTCAGCATCGGAAATTATAACCATTCCATAGTGAGTAGTTGTTGTATCATGATATATGTTTTTTGACATACCCTTCTCAATAATCGCACGAAGAGGCAAATACATTACGCCGTCTTTTTCCTGCGGTGAGCAGAATATATCATATGTTTTATTTTTAACAGATATTTTCGGTGACTTTAAATCAAGAATAATATTATTTTTTAAAGTCACTGTTGTATCAGATACTAAAGGAGTAATTCCATACGCAATTTTGAAAAATTCCGACGGAACCATAAGTTCGTCTCCGTTTACATAGGGCATATTTTCAAGGGGTGTTTTTTTATTCTTTACGCAAACAAGACCGCTTCTCATATGTACAGAAACTTTATCTGCCATAAAAGCCTTTTCTCTCTTTTCATCAATGAACCAAGTCTTATCTGTAAGAATTATTTCTTTGTCCCATACAGGTCTGGCATCGGGATCATATATAATTGCACCCTTGATTTTTTCATATGTGGGGTACGCCATTATATTATCGAGATACAAATCTGCATCGTCACCGGGTGCACGGAAATTCAGTTTGATAGTTACTATTTTGTCAAAACGTATTTTAGTGAAACATCCGCTAAATGCACACTTGCCATTGACATATATATCAAAGCATTGTTGATTTGCTTTGAAAGCCACGGCAATATTTCTTACTTTCTCGTCATATTTCGTGACTATTGCACCATTATAACTCATAACGTTTCCATCAAGTGCGAATGTAAGAGCATGACCTGCTTCGTTTCCGCTTTCAAAGGTCATTTTACCTTCGACGGGGCCTCCTGCTTGTGCAAAGTCAAAGGAAAAAACTGCATCTCCGGAAATCATGGTATAAAAATCTGCTCTTCGTCCTCCGGAATTGAGTTCCTGTTTGAGCATTTTGTTTCCATTATACTCTGTGACAGCTCCGTCCAAGAGTTCCTCGCCAATCGGCATATCTTCAAAATCGTAATATACCGTTGGTTCTTTAAAATCTGATGCATCAGCAAAAACAGAGCCTGTAAAAAGCATCGGCATAATCATTGATGCAATCAGCATAGTTGACAAAACTGAGTAAAATAGCCTGTTTTTCATATTTCTACCTCCAAAGAAAACGTTTTTTAAAATTTATTGTTTATTCTTTTTTTATTAACAAAACATCATATACCCCTTCTCAAAAATCCGTATGTTTGACAAATTATGAGATGCTATCGTCTTAATTTAGCATAGAAATATCATATTCGTCCTACACTATATTGATATCTTCACATAATCTTGTTTATTTTTTTGTTTTTTCGAAGTTCACCGGGTGAGACTCCATATTTCGCTTTAAACAGACGGTGAAAATATCCGGCATTATCAAAGCCACATTCAAGACCTATGTCAAGTATTGTCATATTGGTATGGAGTATCATATTTTTTGCATATTTAAGCCTTATACCGTTTACAAACTCTGTTGGGGTTTGATTATAATATTTTTTAAAGCTTCGGCTGAGGTGACCATAGCTCTTTTTTGAAATTTCCACCATTGCATCGGTTCCTACCGAGAAATTCTCCATTTTATGCATTTCACTGCAAAGTATACTAAGCCACTGAGGAAGCCCATTATTGTCAAGCGGTTCAAAGGTATTTAAAAAATATTTGGAAAACAGATTCGATATTATTCCTCTTGAATATATCTGAGGCTCATGGATAACAGAATCGCCCATCAGGCACAAAAACTGATTCATAAGGCTCTGCCCCTGCTTCGGGGATAAAAGGTGTATCGGAGGCTGCTTGCTGCTATGAAGCTTTTTCATAGTCTCATCTGCGCCCAAATATACCGCAATATCATCAAAGGTCTTTTTGGTAAAAGCAAGATTCAAATATGAAAACTCGCCCTGACCAATATCAACAAAGCGGTGTGTATCGTGAGGGCGGATAAGCATAAGTGCATATTTTTCAAGCTTTGTCTGTTCGGAATTTATTTCGTGAATAACATTTTCGCTTACTGTTAAAACAAACTCATAAAATTCGTGATTATGCAAAAGACATTCATTGTCAGGACCTCTGAAATATGTGCAGCCGCATCCGTTTTCATTTGATATAAACTCTTCACTTTTCAAATGGCAAATCATATTTATCGCCTCTTTTTATGCTTTTACTATTTCTATATCAGAAGGTGCATCTATTTTAACATCTGTGCCGAATTTCGTTTTTCGTGCATAAATGTCTAATATCCCATAGGGTGTTGGATATTTCACCTTTATGTAGTCAAGATTTCCAAGCTGAGGTTTTATCATAAGTTTTTTGCAACCGGGCTCCAGAATTGTTATTCCCGCAAGCTGATTTGTTAAGAATGGTGCAGGTCCGCACGACCACCCGTGACACAGGCTTGCCCTGAAATTCTTATAACAAAAATCTCCAAAATCACCGTGTATGTCTTTTTCATTTTCCTTTGGTATTCTGTCTATTGGGCAGGCACCGTAAGATGACGGATAGTGGAATGACTCCCAAAATGTTGTGGCACCCAATTCAAGCATTTTGCCCCAATAGGTTTTTATTATGCTGCAGGCTCCTTCAATATCTCCCGTTTTTGCTTTGGCAAGGAGAGTGTAATAACCAAGAAAAGTTGTTATATCTGCCACAGGCTCTTTTTCTAAAACAAGGCTGTTTATTCTATTTGCATCTTCCAGTTCGGAAACAGCCATCAGTGATGCAATCTGTCTGTTTTGCGGAATTTTAAAATTCATCGATTCTATAACACCGATTTTTGCAATACACTCTCTTAAAAGGTCATCTTTTTTCAAAATCTGACATATGGCAGATGATGCCTTTAAAGCAAGCACCAAAAGAGAATAAAAGCCCTGACAGGAATCGGGAGTTCCATAGGTTTCCCAATCAACAAAATAGGCTTTATAAGGATTACCCTCATCCAGAAAGCCGAGATTACAGTCAAAACTATTACTTCCGTCATAATTTATTGCATCCACGATGCTTTTAATATGTGTGATTATATATTTTGAATTTTTTAAAATATAATCCTTATTGCCTGTGTAGGTATACCAGTCATTTAAAATGATTATCCACCAAAGGCTATAGCTCGCAATGCCATTCATCCACTCACCCGCAGGTGAGGTTTCCATTGTTAAATCAAGTGTTTTGGTTACGATATCGCAATCTCCGAATATGCAACTTATTGCCTGAATCTCTGCGTGCATATCTCCTATCCATACAAGACGGTCACGTTTTATTCCGTCCCACAAATAGTCTTGCATATTAAGATAAACTGTTCTGGCAGCTGTGTGCCATATTTTGTTCAAAAGTTCGTCATTGCATTCAAAACTTCCTTTAAACAAAAGGTCCCGGTGTTCAAAGGCAGCACACACAGATGAAATTACAATATCACCCTCTGTTGCTTCAAGCTTTGCAAAGCGAAAGCCTGTGCGCCCCACTCTTATTGTGGAATAGTCATTCACTTCAATATTAAAATCTCTTGGAGAATGGTCATTCCCTGAATTTTTTTCGCCTATATCTGAAAGTGCTTCTGAAACACTTTCACCAAAAACAACCCGCAGACTTGCATTTTCACCAAGTCTTCTGTGAATTGTGACCAAAAGACCGCCGCAAAGCTCCTGACCAAAATCAAGAAGCACAAATCCGTCTTTTTTTATTGTGCAGATATTGGTGTTGCCAAGAACTGCCTGATGAGGAGTATCTTGCAGAAGTATTTTTGAGTTTTCAACCATATTTAATGAAATTATTTTTTCTGCAATGATATATTCTGTAATTATTTCGCTTTTATACGCGCTGTTTTTCAAAGAAATTCACCCTTTGTGTATATTATTAAGCAATATAATATTAGCACAAATAAAATGTTTAAATCCTACACTATTTTAACATTGGCAAAAATTTCAAAAAAAGGCGGCTGCGCAAATCTGCAACCGCCATCAAAAATTCCATTATTCAATTTTGAGACCAACTATTGACAAAGAGTCTTAATCTCTGATCAGGACATTCTTTCTTTTATATCTCTATTTGTGTGGTTTTTCTCAAAGGCTTCATATTTTCCATGTCGGAAAGATACATAATTTTTATATAGCAGTCTTTCTTCGCTTTTTCAAAAGCGAAACTCTTTTCAACATATCTATCTTCTTTTTTGAACGTATCTTTTCTCACTTCAAGAAGTTCTCCGCCCTTTTCATAGAGTGCAGCAACAACTGTTCCCTCATCACTTGAAAAATCCTCTTTTGATACCATTATTTTCACTTCATTTGTCTGCGTGTCGAAAACTATTTCTTCCGTATCACCATAAGGTATAACCCATGAATCCATATTTGTATCATACAGTGATATATCTGAAGTTTCAAATCCCATAGGAGTTATTTTTGCGGTGATATTTATATTTCCGTTTCCGCTAACCTTATATGAAAGTCTTTGATATCCTACGTTCTTATTCTGTTCAGGAATCTGCGGGGATGTGGGGAAAGGTGCGGCAGGACCGACTTCTATGGTTCCCTCTCCTGTGGATGATATAAATTCCACCTTAACTTTTTTCGAAGTATTTGCCTTACTTGTAAGAATAACTGTATTTTCATCAATTATTTCCGTATTTGCACTGATACACATCAACCAATACAAATCAGATTGTCCTGTGAGCGAAACTTCATCGCGGACAACAAGGCTTGTTCTGTCATCAGTGAAGAAAAATCCTCTTTTTGCACTTGTGACTTTATCTCCGTAAAGTTCGGTTAAATCAGTCTTGGCAATTACTCCTTTGGGTTTAATATCATATGATAAGAAATTTGCCCTTCCGTCAAGTTCATATCCATATCCCCCATCCGGATCTATTATCAGAGTGTTATGGGATTCAGGTCTTCTTCTGTATATATCATAGAATCCCCATTCCCATTGAAGGTTGTAATCATCCTGACCGAGGTCATGTGCCCACCTTGTTCCCATTGCATCAAAAACAAAACTTCCTGAATCAAGGTGAGAGTGAGAATGGAGTGTTCCGCCACATTTGAGACCTACATAAACCTGCCCGCGGTCAAAACTGTTTCTGGCAAGAACAAGGTCTTCTCCGGGGTAATATATAGAGAGAGCTGATGTATCTTCCGGTTGTTCCTGTTCAATATTATAGTGAAGAATTGCTTCTACTGTATCCTGCCCTCCTACATAGGACAAAAGATCAGCAGCTGCATCTTGCTTGCCTTTTATTCCGTAGTGATTATATATCCAGAGCATTCCGGCACTTCTTTTAAGGTCGGAGTTGCCATCACCAAACCCAAATGAGGCTACATCTGACTGCATGTTCAAAATGTAGTCTGCCGAAAGGTCAAAAGCTTCTGCTTTATCAAGTCCGTAAAGCGTGCCCATACTAGGTTCCATTGCCGCAAAAAGACGGGTTGCATAATCAATTGATACACTTGCATAACTCGGACCTTCAAAGTATGAACCAATGGGAGCAAAAAGCCACATAAATCTTTCAAGCAGTCTCATTGTATGTGCTCCGAGCTGACTTCCAACCTCGGGATATACATCCATGAATGCAACTATGCAGGCTATGAGTCCGGCATTACACAATACATTATGATTATCCTTCATTCCCGGATCACCATAGACAGTATAGAAATCCTGATGAGCTTCGTTTACAATCCAGTAGAGATTATTAAATACCGCTCTTTCCATTATCGCTCTCTGTTCCAAAGTAAGGTCATGATATAGCCAGTCATATGCAATACCAAATCCAAGAGCCATTATACCAACATCTATGTGATGAATCGGATTCCAGTCGGGAAATGCCGCAACTGCTTCAATCTGCCTCCACGCAGCATCCAGGTATTTTTTATCACCGGTCATTTTGTATGCAAACGAAAGAGATGTTACCAAGTCCGTAAATTCTGAACTCACATACATAAGTCTGATGCCATCACGCAGTTCATATTTCAGAGTCGGGGTCTCAAGCAGTCCGTTGCAGTATTTAATGAGATATTCAAACCACTCTTTTTTTCTTTCATTTGTTTCAATTTCTTTTTTCAAGCGTTCAAAATCTTCCGCAGTTGCCATAACCCTCGGATGCTGACCTTTCAAAGGTGATGCATTGTAATCTGCAAGCCATTGTTCTTTTGTGGGTCTCACATAAAAACAGTAGTCATTCAGATTCTGAAGTTCATCATCGGTTTTGGGTTCAATATGACCATCGGAAATTATAACCATTCCGGAGTGAGTAGCAGTTGTATCGTGATATATCTGTTTTGACATACCTTTCTCAACAATCGCACGAAGAGGCAAATACATTATGCCGCTTTTTTCCTGCGGTGAGCAGAATATATCATATGTTTCATTGTTAACAGAAATCTTTGGTGACTTTAAATCAAGAATAATATTGTTTTTCAAAGTCACTGCTGTATCAGATACTGAAGGTGTAATTCCGTATGCCGTTTTGAAAAACTCTGCCGGAACCATTAGCTCATCACCGTTTACATATGGCATATTTTCAAGAGTTGTTTTTTCATTGTTTACGCAAACAACACCGCTTCTCATATGTACGGAAACCTTATCTGCCATAAAAGCCTTTTCTGTATCTTCATCAATGAACCAAGCATTATCTGTAAGAATTATTTCCTTGTCCCATACAGGTCTGGCATCAGGATCATATACAATTGCACCCTCGATTTTTTCATATGTGGGATATGCCATTATATTATCCAGATAAATGTCTGCATCGTCACCGGGGGCACTGAATTTCAGTTCAACATTTACAATTTTATCAAAACGTATTTTAGTGTAACATCCTCTGACTACGCATTCACCATTAACATATATATCAAAATTCTGCTGATTTGCTTTAAAAACCACAGCGATGTTTTTTACTTCTTCGTCATATTTTGTGACCTGGATACCGTTATAACTTATTACATTTCCATCACGCGTAAAAGTGAGAGCATGACCTGCTTCATTTCCGCTTTCAAAGGTCATTTTACCTTCAACCGGACCTCCTGATTGTGCAAAGTCAAAGGAAAAAACTGCATCTCCGGGAATCATAGCATAAAACTTCGCACTTCGTCCTGCGGAATCAAGTTCCTGTTTGAGCATTTTGTTTCCTTTATACTCTGTAACAGTTCCGTCATAGAGTTGCTTACCAATCGGCATATTTTCAAAATCGTAATATAACGGCGGTTCTTTAGGCTCTGATTCATCACCCGGTTCATCGGGAGGAGTCGATGGAGTTGACGGTTCATCTGAAAGTTCACCTTTTACAACATATTTAATATTATCGATAGCGACTGTTGCACCGGAAGTCTGTTGATAAAGAACACTATAAAGTGAATTTCCAAGAGTATCTGATTTGCCTTTATATACAACCGCACCATTTACAGAAGTATATACAGTTTTTGTGTCAGTGTCTAAAGTGAATTTTATTCTGTACCATGTGTTACGAGGAAGTGTTCCGTGGGTTGCTCCGGCGTCACTTGCGAGTGTTGTGCCTCTAAATACAAGACTTGCATCTTTGTCACGGTCGTCTCCTCCGCTGCACGGATAAAGGTATACATTTCCGTCTGAAATATTGATATCAAATGTCAGTTCGTGGATTGCACCGGGAACACTTCCATTTTCCCGAACATATGCATTCAGTGCATTTTTAGTTTTCAACCAGCCCTGGTTGCCAAATGAGAAAACAAAACCGTTTGTTCCGACACCGCTTGTGCCATTTTCATTATAAATCATAGAATCTATCAGCGTACCCGCAGGTGCAACATAGGTTTTGGAAGGAAATTTTCCGTTTGAATATATGACTGTTCCTTCAACGCCGGAAAGAGGAATTTCTATATCCGTGCTGCCGACTCCCGGAACGGGTGTGAATTCATTCGTATCACCGTCGTCATCCGCTTCACCTTTTACAACATATTTAACATTATCAATAGCGACTGTTGAATCGGCAGTCGATTGATAAAGAATACTATAGAGTGAATTTCCTCCGAATGCACCTTTGTATACAACCGCGCCGTTTACAGAAGTATATATAGTTTTTGTGGCAGTGTCAAAAGTGAATTTTACTCTGTACCATACATCATTAGGAAGTTGTCCGTAGGTTGCTCCGGCGTCATTTGTGAGTGTTATGCCTCTGAATACAAGACTTGCAACGTTGTCACGGTTGTGTGTCGGGTAGCACGGATAAAGGTATGCAAGTCCCTCTGAAACCTTTATATCAAGTGTCAGTTCGTGGATTGCACCCGGAACATCTCCGTTTTCATGAACATATGTATCCAGTGCATTTTTAATTGTCAGATATCCCTGTGTGCCAAATGAGAAAACAGACCCGTTTGCTCCGACACTGCTTGTGCCCTTGTCCTGATAAATCATAGAGTCGAGTTGCTGATCCTCTGCAGATGTAACATAGGTTCCGGAGGGGAATTTTCCGTTTGAATATATGACTGTTCCTTCAATGTCGGAAAGAGGAATTTCTATATCCGTGCTGCCGATTCCCGGAACGGGTGCAAATTCATTCGGTTCATCTTTTACAACATATTTAATGTTATCGATGCTGACTGTTGCACCGGTAGTCTCCTGATAAAGAACACTATAAAGCGAATTTCCAAGAGTTGCTGATACAGCTGTATATACAACCGCACCGTTTATAGAAGTATATACAGTTTTTGTGGCTGTGTCTAAAGTGAATTTTATTCTGTACCATGTATCACGAGGAAGTGATGTTGCGTAGGTTACCCCGACGTCACTTGAGAGCGTTGTGCCGTTAAACACAAGACTTGCAGCAGCGTCGCGGTTGTCTCCTCCGCCGCAGGGATAAAGGTATACAACTCCGTCTGAAACCTTTATATCAAGTGTCAGTTCGTGGATTGCACCGGGAACATTTCCGTTTTCCCGAACATATGCATCCAGTGCATTTTTAATTTTCAGCCAGCCATGTCCGCCAAATGAGAAAACAGAACCGCTTTCTTCGTCTGTTCCGACACTGCTTGCACCACTATTAAGATAAATCATAGAGTCGATTTGCGTACCGGCAGATGCAACGTAGGTTCCGGAAGGAAATTCTCCCTTTGAATATATGGCTGTTCCTTCCATATCGGAAAGAGGAATTTCTATATCCGTGCTGCCAACTCCCGGAATGGGTGCAAATTTATCCGGTTCATCTTTTACAACATATTTAATATTATCGATGCTGACTGTTGCACCATTAGTTTGTTGATAAAGAACACTATAAAGTGAATTTCCAAGAGTATCTGATACAGCTGTGTATACAACCGCACCGTTTACAGAAGTATATACAGTTTTTGTGGCAGTGTCTAAAGTGAATTTTATTCTGTACCATGTATTTGTAGGAACTGTTGTTCCGTAGGTTACTCCAGTGTCACTTGACAGTGTTGTGCCGTTAAACACAAGACTTGCAGCGGCCTCACGGTTGTCTCCTCCGCCGCAGGGATAAAGGTATACAACTCCGTTTGAAACCTTTATATCAAGTGTCAGTTCGTGAATTGCACCGGGAACATTTCCGTTTTCCCGGACATATGCATCAAGTGCATTTTTAATTTTCAGCCAGCCATGTCCGCCAAATGAGAAAACAGAACCACTTGTCTCATCTGTTCCGACACTGCTTGCACCACTGTCAAGATAAATCATAGAGTCGAGCTGCGTACCCGCAGATGCAACATAGGTTTCGGATGAGAATTCTCCTTTTGAATATATGACTGTTCCTTCAATGTCAGAAAGAGGAATTTCTATATCCGTGCTGCCGACACCGGCTATGGGGGTGAATGAACCGGCATAAGATATAATCTGTCCTGATGAAAGCATTATTGAAAATATGATTGTCAATGCTAAAAATGCTGATAATATTCTGTTTGGTTTTTTCATTCTTTTCTACCTCCTGAACTTTATAATATTATATGAACTTATTTTTGTTTTTCAATGAAACCCACCCTTTGTGCACACCATTAATCAATATAATATTAGCACAAATAAAACACTTAAATCCAACACTATTTTAACATTGGCAAAAACTTCAAAAAAGAATCTCAAAAACAAAATTCCCGGAAGAAAGCATCTTCCGGGAATACGGTTTGGTTTAATACGAATTTTATTTTATGGGATTATTATTTCACCATGCTTGCTACTTCATCAGCGAAGTTGTCTTCTCTCTTTTCGAGACCTTCACCCTTTTCAAATCTTACGAAATCTGCCAAAGCTATAGCTTCACCAATTTCAGCACCTGTGTTTGCAATATATTTTGCAACATCAAGGTCACCATCAAGGATGTATGCCTGGTCGAGGAGACAGATTTCTTTGAAATATTTTTTGATTCTGCCTGCAACCATTTTTTCAGCAATCTGAGCAGGTTTACCTTCGTTGATAGCCTGCTGTGTGAGGATTTCTTTTTCCTTTTCTACTTCTTCTGCAGGAACAGATGCTTCATCTTTATATTTGGGATTCATGGATGCAATCTGCATACATACGTTTTTGGACATTGCAGCAATTTTATTTGCATCTGCATTTGTGTCAAAGTTTACTAAAACGCCGATTTTTCCGCCGCCGTGAATGTAGGAACCTACAACGCCTTCAAATCTCTGGAATCTTCTGATGTTCATGTTTTCACCGATGGTGAGAACTTTTTCTCTGAGCATTTCATCAACTGTGAGAGAATCATTGTATTTGAGTGCTTTGAGAGCATCAATATCTGCAGGATTGTTTTCTGCAACAATTTTTGCAAGTGTATCAACAAATGCAACAAAGTCTGCGTTTTTAGCAACGAAGTCTGTTTCGGAGTTAACTTCAACAACTGCACCGATTTTTCCATCTTCGCTTACATATGCGCTTACTACACCTTCAGCAGCGATTCTGCCTGCTTTTTTAGCAACTGCAGCAAGACCTTTTTCTCTCAAAAATTCAATTGCTTTATCCATGTTACCGTCTGATTCTGTGAGTGCTTTTTTGCAATCCATCATTCCACAGCCGGTTCTTTCTCTGAGTTCTTTTACATCTTTTGCTGTAAACATTTATATTACCTCCCGAATTATTTTATTATGCTTCTTCCTGAACTTCTTCAGTTTCAGCTACAACTTCAGGTGCATCTTCGCCCTGTCTGCCTTCAATGATAGCATTTGCCATTGTTGCAGCAATGAGTTTAACTGCACGGATAGCATCATCATTACCGGGGATTACATAATCAACATCGTCGGGATCACAGTTTGTATCAACAATAGCAACAACGGGGATTCCGAGTTTCTTTGCTTCTGATACTGCAATCTTTTCTTTTCTGGGGTCTACAACAAACATAGCACCGGGAAGTTTTTTCATATCCTTGATACCGCCGAGGTATTTTTCAAGTTTTTCACATTCGAGTCTGAGTTTTACAACTTCCTTTTTGGGGAGAAGATCAAATGTGCCGTCTTCTTCCATCTTTTTAAGCTGATTGAGTCTGCCGATTCTCTTCTGGATTGTTTTGAAGTTTGTGAGCATTCCGCCGAGCCATCTTGCATTAACAAAATACATTCCTACTCTTTCTGCTTCTTCTTTGATGGAATCCTGAGCCTGTTTCTTTGTTCCTACGAAAAGAACTTCTTTTCCGGATTCTGCAACTTCTTTGATGAAGTCATAAGCTTCAACAATCTTCTTTACTGTTTTCTGAAGATTGATGATGTAGATTCCGTTTCTTTCTGTGTAGATGTATTCCGCCATTTTGGGGTTCCATCTTCTTGTCTGGTGTCCAAAGTGAACACCTGCTTCCAACAACTGTTTCATTGAAATAACTGACATATTAATTCACCTCCATGTTTTTTTACCCGCCATATGCATCATCTGGATGAGAGACAGCGAAAACTATGTCGGATTTCCGTTGCAACCTCTCACACATCAGCATATGTGTGTATTTACCGCATAATAGTTTATCACAAATTGTGAGAAAATGCAAGAAAAATATTGAATTTATATAAAAAAATATTAACAAAGGTTTCCAAAATATCATAACCTTTAATGATTATTTTATACAAATATAAAAAAAGCCTTGACAAAAGGTCAGATTATTGATATACTGACAAACGTAGCAAGGCTATGCGGGAGTGGCTCAGTGGTAGAGCGTCACCTTGCCAAGGTGAACGTCGCGAGTTCGAATCTCGTCTTCCGCTTACATATGGAACGCACACTTCGGTGTGCGTTTTTTCTTTATCGTATATTATTTAAAAAGTGTTTTTTCGAAGGTGAATCTTATGAAAAAAGTTCTCAGTCTGATGAGACAGGCAATACAAAAATATGATATGATTTCAGAGGGCGATAAAATCCTTGTTGCGGTATCAGGAGGAAAAGACAGCATGGTTATGCTTGAGGGATTGCACATCCTGAAAAAATTCTATCCCAAAGAGTTTGATATTGGTGTTATCTGTGTTGATTCAGGATTTGATGGAAGCAATTTTGATATAATAAAAAATTTCTGCGAAAGCAAAAACATCAATTGCCATATAGAAAAAACTGTCATAAAAGAAGTTGTTTTTGAAGAAATGAAGGAACAAAACCCTTGTTCCCTCTGTTCAAGAATGAGACGAGCAGCACTTTGCAACTATGCTGAAAAAAACAACTTTAATAAACTCTCCCTCGGACATAACCGCGACGATGCAAACGAAACTTTTATTATGAATCTTATGGGAAATGGAAAGTTAGAATGTTTTGAACCCAAGACTTCCTATGACGACAGAGCAATAACTATAATCAGACCTATGATATTTGTGCCTGAAGGATTAATATATTCTTCATGCAGAAGAAACAATATTCCTGTTATGAAAAAGATTTGTCCCGTTGACGGAAAAACAAAAAGAGAAAACACGAAACAAATGATAGAAATAATTTCAAGGAATCATCCCGGTTTCAAAGATAACATATTCAGTGCGATACAAAGCCTTGAAATATATACCTCCAAAGAAAAGGAGAATAACACATGAAAGAATATATGAAAGAGGCTATCCGTCAGGCGAGGATTGCATTTAAAAAAGGTGAAGTCCCTATTGGTGCAGTGATTGTTAAGAACGGTGAAATAATATCATCATCACACAATCTTTGTCAGACTCACAAAGATTCCACAATGCATGCAGAAATGAATGTCATTAAAGATGCTATAGAAAAACTTGGTGAAAAAATTCTTGAAGACTGCGAATTATATGTAACTGTTGAACCCTGCCCTATGTGTGCCGGAGCAATCGGACTTTCAAGAATAAAAAGAGTGTATATAGGGTGCGAAGAACCAAAAAGCGGAAGTTTTGGCTCTGTGATTAACATAAACGAGAGAATGCCCTGGAAAACAGAAGTATATATAGGATTTTGTGAAGATGAGTGCAAAGAACTTATGAAAGTTTTTTTCGAAAACAAAAGATGAATCCGTTACTTCAACGACATAAATAACGGACTTAAAAAACATAATTTTAATGTTTAATTATTATATAATAGTAAGATACAGGTCACTTTTTTAAAAGGCTCTATAATAAATGTTGGGGTGTCCAACAAATAGAGCTCAGCAAAATTTTAAAAAGACAATAAAAAAGAGAGCATATTTGTTCAAAATCCGTTATAATGGAATTGACTAGAAACCATGAACGGAGGAACGAGATATGCTCTCTTGTCATTATACAAAAGATTTATTAAATTTGCAAGATATAAATATTATTAAAATTGAACAATTTGAATCACACACAGTAATACATACTCAATTACCTGTAAAGCCTCATGTTTGTCCTTGTTGTGGGAAAG
>JAZQJX010000050.1:0-29448 GCA_045541875.1 Clostridia bacterium
AAAAAAATTTGCACGGCAATATAATTGTTTTTTACTGTATAGGAACGAAGTTTCCTATACAGTAAAAAATATTATCACAAAGAGAAATATTTATCAAGGTTTTGGAAAAAATTGTCATAAATAATTACCCAATTTTTACTCCTGTTCCAAAAAGTCGTTTTTGTCCATCTGTGCGTTAATTTAACATTGACATTTATTTTTTTGTATGGTTAAATAACAGATGATGAAACACATATTTGCAAAATCAGACACTGACAAATCAAAGTCGGAAAAAGCAAAAACATACGAACTGTTATTCCAAATTTAACGATGCGGAGAAATGAAATGAGATATTTTGAATTTGATCTTGGTAAAATTCCGGAAATAACACTGATAGGAAAAGAAGTGATTGAACCGGGAGAATTTCACGTCACAAGAATCGCACCTGAATATATTTTATATGTCATAACCGAGGGCAGACTCAATCTTGAAGAAAACGGTCAGGCACTTTCCCTTAAAAAAGGAGATGTCTACATCTTTAAAAAAGGTGAGTTTCATTGCCCGAAAGGGCAGTCGGAGTGCAGATACTTTTATGTACACTTTGAATCTGAAACATTCAAAGAACTGAATATTGAAGAAAATGAACATCTGAGGATTATAAAGGAAAAAAGAGAAAGAAATCTCACAAGAAGCATCAGAAAGCAAGATTGTCACTCTTCACTTGTGACTTGCATAAAGCAAAAATACCACATAAAAGATGATGGTTTTTTTGACTATATCACAAAATCTCTTGACAAATGCGTGTCAAACAGCCGTCATTTTGATCCCGAAAGTTATATAGATATATCGTTAGGTGTATCAAAAATTCTTATGAGACTTGAAAAATACGGTCTTTCTGAAGTTGAGGGAAACAACAGTGACAAAAGAAAATATGCCACTGCAAAAAGAATTGTACGCTATCTTGAAGAAAATCTCACGAAAAATATATGGTCAGGTGATATTGAATCCCATTGCAGTTTAAATTATGATTATGCAAACAGAATCTTCAAAAAGATTATGGGCACAAGCATAATGAAATATCACAGCATATTAAGAATTGAGAGAGCAAAAACCATCCTTTCGGTCACAGACAAATCTATCACCGAAATCACAAGAGAACTTGGAATGAATGATGTATATTATTTCGGAAGAATGTTTAAAAATGTTGAAGGCATAAGCCCCGGGCGTTACAGACAGATGATAAAGGGAGAGACTGAAAATGCTCTATGATAAGTCAGTTTCAAGAATTTGTGAAAACGGAAAAATTGTAGATATGAAGGGTATTGTGTTTCCGAGAATTGCAGAAACCCTTTTTGCCCACCTCCTTGGCACGGTGAACACTCTTATGCTCACGGGATATTCCGAAAACGCAGTAAGTGCTGTGGGAGTTGTGGGTACAGTAATAAATTTTATTCTTATTTTGTCAACCCTGGTGTCATCGGGCATGAGAATTATAATGAGTGTTTCTATCGGCGAAAAAAACACCGAAAGAGAAAATCAATCCAAAGGTACGGGAATCTGTCTCGGTTTTTTGTACGGACTTATTATGGCTATCCTTGCGTCATTGTTTTCATCCCCTATTGTCAAAGTTATGAACCTTTCCGGCGAAATAGGTGATATGGCAAAAGGATATCTTTCCATAAGAGCCTGGGGAACACCTTTTTACGCTGTCAATATTTGTCTTAATCAGATTCTGATTTGTAAGGGATTGGCAAAAGGAGTTCTTTTTTCGGGGATAGTATCAAATATTTTAAATGTTATTTTGGGATACATCGTATTATATTCGGGACTCCCCCTGCCTGTGGAGGGAGTTAACGGTCTGGCGCTGGGTGCGGTCATTTCGCAAATCGGAGCGCTTCTTACTTCTTACTATGTCTGCAGAAAAAATTCGTGTATTGAAGGCTCACATCTTTCTGTTAATCTTGCAAAGGATATTTTCAGAATCGGGGTTCCCGGTACTATGAATTCAACAGCATATAACATTGCTCAGATTATATCTGCAAGTTTCATTGCATCTCTGGGGAGCATTTCCATAAACACCAAAGCCTATGTGTCAAGTCTTGTTGCTTATACATATCTCATAAGCCTTTCAATCGGTCAGGCAAACGGAGTTTTAATCGGAATATACAGAGGTAGAGGTGATTTTGACAGCATAAAAAAACTGCACAGGCAGAATATAATTTTATGCTTACTGTGCAACACCTGTGTGTCCCTTTTAATATTCGTTTTCAGAAAACCTCTCATATCACTTTTCACACAAAATTCCGAAATCATAAAAATGGCAGGAATAATTTTACTTATTGACATTTTCGTTGAAATACCAAGGTCATTCAACCACACATTTGAAGCATCCATTCTTGCCAACGGAGATACAAAGGCAACATTCTGGATATCTTTTGTTGCCTGCTGGGGATTCAGCGTGCTTTTTGCGTATGTCTTGGGAATAAAACTAAAACTTGGCCTCTATGGAATATGGATTGCTTTTGTAATGGAAGAAGGGTTCAAAAGCCTTTGCTATGCCATCAGATGGAAAGGTGAAAAATGGAAACATACGAGAATATAAACATTGTTTTGAAAGGAGAAATTAAAACATGGACGGATTTATAACAATTGCAGCATCTGACAGTATGGACGATATAAAACTTTGTGCCGATGTTTTGTGCACAGGCGAAAATGATGAAATAACAATTCAGAAAGTGATAGACAGATGTATGGATGAGGGGAAAAACATTTTTCTTTTCAACGGTACATATAACATAGACGGATTCCATGATTTTAAAGACGGCGGGCCAAAAACATCTCTTTGTTTTCCAAACTCTAAAAGAGAAATCTTTCTTCAGGGGCAAAACCTTTCCTATGGCAAACAAAATTCGGGTGTTGTTTTATACGTCAGAGCAAAGGCACTTGAAACTGTTGAATCCCCTGTGGATGTGATAAGAACAACCTGGACAGACAGAGGAATCAGCAACGGATCTGCATTGAGAATCGAAAATATTTCAGTGGGACTTTCCCACAATCAGAAAAGTGTGAGATGCATAGACCTCAGACGATGTGACAGACCGGAGATGAAAAATATCAGACTTACTGCCTTTGTGGATATGGATGCAGGACTTGGGAATCCACCCCCCATTGCAAAAGAGGGATGCATAGGTCTCACAATGACAGATGGAAGCAATGCTTGTTTTTCAAACTATACAAATGTTTATGCCACGGGGTTTTATGAGGGGATTCAAATTGGCGGAGAACACGTTGTTATGATAAACTGCGGGGCAATTATGTGCTTTTGGGGACACACCTTCGGAAACTATTCCATAAATTGCGGTGCAAATCACCCCATAACAATGATAAATTGTATGGATGAGAGAAATATGCATCTTCCGCTTTTCAATGCCTGCGGAGATTCTGATTGGAACGGAAACAGAATGCAGGGCGGTCAGGAAGTTACGATGATAAGTTTTAACATTGAAAGAATTGCATCTCAAAGCCCGGGTGGAAAACTTGGCGACCTTATGAGGGAGGTTTATCCGGGAACATGGAGAGGAAGCATTGATTTTACCGCACAACCTGATTGGTGCCATCTCAACGAGGAAAATTTTCAAATATGGGAAAATGACGGATCGGGTGTGGGAATCAGAACAAGAAACAACTGTCACAAGGAAATGGCAACAACCAAAGAAAGGCTTTTCTATTATCCGTCATACGGTCAGAAGATTTTTGATACTGACCTTGGAAAAATGCTCATATGCACAGATCCCGAAAAGAGAAAATGGGTAGATTTTATGGGTAATGAGGTTTGACAATTCTAAATTACACGGCGGTCTGAAAATATGTGATGGTACTCAGCAATTTACAAACAACAAAAAGGTGCCGGCTCGTGAAACTAATGAGTCTGCACCTTTATTTTATGATTTTTATATCAAGTATTTCTTCTATTGGAACAATTCTTTTATCTTTCAATATGAGTTCTTTTTCAAATTCTTTTATTTTTACTGCCTGTCCGCCGATTGTCACACACATTCCGCCCTCTTTTTTGTCGTCGGGAATGAAGTATGTCAAAACAATCTTTGGCTCTTCGGAAATATTTTGAAGAATTTCAAGAAGAGTATTGTTTATTTTTTCAATTTCATATTCATCTATGTCGGGTTTTTTGTCTGTGAGCCTTGCCGTTTCCTCAATTGCCTCATCGTGACCTTTGAGTGCCGCAAATGATCCGAACTGTGCCGCCCTGTCACGAAGTGACATATGTTTTTTCCTTGTGGATTTTTTGTAGGGAAGATTTATGATATCTTCATAATTATCCATTATGCCTTATGTCCTCCAATCTGGGAATTCCTGTCCTTTGTTGTTGCACCGTCTTTCAGATTAAAACCTTTTAAAATAGCATTTTTCCCGAAACGTTCCTGAAGTTCAACAGTTGCCTTTAAAATCTTCCGTTCTTTTTCAAGAGCGGTTTTTCTTTTTTTGTCCTCTTTTTCTTTTTTATCATAGTCAGTGAAAAAGTCCAGTTGAACATAGGATTCCTTTTCTTTTTTATCCTTTTCTTCTATAATGTGGTTTGCACATAAATTGAGTCTTCTCACCGTCAGATTTCTTTGAACTGTACGGTCAAAAATTGAAAGAGCAGCATCTTGCAGAAGATAGGAAGACGAAGTATGCTCCGAAAGATTCTCAGTTCCGTGGGCGTGTTTGGGAACACTTCTTCCATAGAAATCCTGTACAACTTCTCCGCCGTAGGAACTACCCTTTTCAAGATTTTCGATGTCATAGCCGACGGTCAGCACAATCTGGTCTGTCAAAAGTCCTTTTCTCACTAAATCAAGGCTTAAAAGATGAGTCATTTCCTGAACTATCAGTCTTGCTTTTTCAAAATCATAAGGACAATGAAGCACCTGCCCCGAACTGATGCTTTTGTTTTCGGGCTTATAGGAGCGTATGTCGTCTATGGTGCAAGGTTCATATCCCCATGCATGGTCAATGATGAGTTCTGCATTAATTCCAAAGAGTTTATAGAGTTTATCTTCACCCTGAGGGAAAAGAGAAATTCTTGCAATATCCCCCATGGTGTAGATTCCGTTTGACTCAAGTTTTTTTGAAATGCCTTTTCCGATTCTCCAAAAATCTGTGAGGGGTCTGTGGGTCCAGAGTTCTTTTCTGTAAGACATTTCGTCAAGAGATGCAATTCTCACTCCGTTTTCATCAGGTTTCATTTTTTTTGCAACAATATCCATTGCAATTTTTGCAAGATACATATTTGTGCCGATTCCCGCAGTTGCGGTAATTCCTGTCTCTTTCAGAACATCTCTTATAATTTTCATCGCAAGTTCCTTTGGCGTCAGTTTGTAGGTCGAAAGATAGGAAGTGATGTCTATGAACACTTCGTCAATGGAATAGACGTGGATATCTTCGGGAGCAATATATTTTAAGTATATGTCATATATCTTTGTGCTGTATGCCATATAATATGCCATCCTCGGCGGTGCAACAATATAGTCAAGTTCAAGATTCAAATTTTTGCAAAGTTCATTTGCGTTATATGATTTTCCCGAAAACTGTCTGCCTCTAATAACATGGCGTCTTTGCCTGTTTACGTCTCTCACTTTCTGCACAACTTCAAAAAGCCTTGACCGTCCCGAAAGTCCGTAGGCTTTAAGACTTGGGGTGACAGCAAGGCATATGGTTTTTTCTGTTCTTGATTCATCTGCCACAACCAAATTTGTGCACAGAGGATCAAGCCCCCGTTCAACACATTCGACGGAGGCAAAAAAAGATTTTAAATCAATACAAAGATAAGTTTTATTGTTCATAAAAACACCGGATGGTACGCTGCGCGTAAATGATATAATCTTTCAGATTAATGATGTTACACTTCGTGTAAATGAATTGACGGCTTTGCCATCATGAATTGTTTGCTCTGCAAACATTATGGCACACTTAAATCAAATGTGGCACAATGCTGTGGTGCAAGAAAAATCCGCCTATTTTCTTTTGCGAAAGCAAAGGGAGAAAAAACAGAGGAAAAGCGAATAGGAGCAATAGCGACATTATGAGCGACTCTGTTTTTTATCAGTTTGCCGAAAAAGAAAATCAAGCGGAAAGGGGATTGAAAGGGGATTCCCCTTTCAAAAAATTAATTGTTCTCCACCCATGCATCAAAAGCGTCTGCCGCCATTTCATACTCGTCATCGTCCTCGATGTTTTCCATAACGGAGCCACCATCTTCTGTTTCGATGTAGCGGTAGATTAAAACTTCGGGTTCTTCCTCTTCTTCCTGGTCAACGGGGATTAAGGCAATATACTCTTTTCCCTCTGCTTCATAGATGCAGACAACTCCGCATTCTAATGTTTCATCATTGTCAAAGGTAAGTTCAACTGTTAAAACTTCATCATTTTGATTCATATTTTCACTCATGGTTATTATCTCCTTTAAAAGTAGTATTTTCTATATTATAACAAATATATTCATTCATTGCAACTGATTATTTTTCTTTGCATATTCCGACGGACAAAGCCCTGTTGATTTTTTAAACTCTCTTGAAAAAACCGAAAGGTCATTATAACCTGACAAAAAAGCAGACTCGGTGGCGGTATACATTCCCGATTCAAGAAGTTCTTTTGCCCTGGTAATTTTAAGGGTGTTTATGTAGGTAATGGGAGATACGCCGTACAAGATCTTAAAAATCTTTCTGAAATACTCAGGAGATATCCGACACATTTTTGAAAGGTCAGATATGCTGAGAGGATTGGAACAATAGTTTTTATGAATATAATCCACGGCATCTCCAATGAGATCGACCTTGCTTTTTGGAAGATAGTCAAGATGAAATTCTTTTTGCATTGTGTATATCAAAGAAAAAAGTTCCGACTTGCATCTTGCCATATATCCGCTTTTTTTGTACTCCCAGACATTTTTCATACGCTGAAAACTCTCCATAACGGCACCGGGATTTTTCATAGCTTTTGAAAAGGGCAAAAAATCTACTTCCGATGAAAGTTCAAAATTTACGGCTCTGCACTTTCCGGGGACTATTGTTGAAACTCTGTAGGTTGAACCCTTTGGAAGATATATAACTTCCCCACTCCCTGCAACTATTTTTGTACCGTCAGAAAAAATGTATTCACTTTTTCCATCGGCAAAAAATGCAAGTCCGTGATTTTTCCTGTTTTTATGAACGGCTTCACCGTCGCCGCCATCCATATGATATACAAATACAATTTTTTTGATATCAAAATCATAATCCATGAATTTTTTCATATTTGTCACCCCTTTTGCGGATTATTATACCTTTTTGTTTTGAAATAGTCAAGTGATTTGTTTTTGTCATTCACAAAACATGCACAGTTTGATATATTTAAGAAAAAAAGATAAGGAGCGAGCAGTATGGAATATATCAAACCTTGTGACTATGAATATATCATGAACAAATATCATCCCAACGGTGACCGCTTTAAACGTTGGGACTGCATATTCGACAAAAAAACAGGAATGGACGGAGACGAAATAAAAAAACAGATTCTCATCCGTGACGAAAAGATGTCTCACCTGTCACATCCCATAAGAAAAGCCGAGGCTTTTCGTTTTGTTTTGGAAAACACCAGAATTTCCTGCGACAGCCGTGACATCTTCCCCGCTATAAACGCCATTGACAGACCTCTTAATGCTACCGTTGTTGACAAGTGGGAAAGGGAAGTTTTTGAAGAAATAATCCCTGAAACAGAAAAGGTGAGAGCAGAATTTGAAGAAAAGGGCATTGCCACAATGTGGCCCGATTATGATCATTCCGTTCCCCTGTGGAAAAGAGTTTTTGAACTTGGTTTTGCAGGTCTTTTAAAAGAGAGTGAAGCCTACAGAAAAACTGTTTCCGAAACCAAGGAACAGGACGATTTTTTCGAGGGTATCAAAATCACATATTCTGCCATAATTTCTTTTGTTGGAAGACTTGAAAAACTTGCTAAAGAAACCAAAGGCTCCGAAAAAATGGCAAAAGCGCTTGAAAACATAAAGACAAATCCCCCCAAAACCTTTTATGAGGGACTTCTTGTTATGTATATATATTTTATGTTAAGTGAACATATCGAAGGTCTTCAGGTGCGTTCCCTTTCAGGCTTTGACAATTTGTTTTTCTCTCTTTTCCAAAATGACCTTAAAAAAGGTGTTACAGAAGAAGAAATCCGAACAGACCTTGCATATTTCTTTTTGCAGTTCACATCCATTGCAAACTACTGGAATCAGCCTGTGTACCTTGGCGGATGCAAGGAAGACGAAAGTACAATTATCAATCCTCTTTCATATCTTTTCCTTGATGTGTATGACAAAATGGGCATATATAATCCCAAAATCCACATAAAGGTAAGCCGGGAGACTCCGAAAGAATTTTTGCAAAAGGCACTTGATATGATAAGAAGAGGACACAACTGCATTGTTTTCCTCGGTGATCCTCTGGTCAGAAAAGCCCTTGAAAACAAAGGTGTTTCAAAAGATAAGGCAAGAGAAGCAAATATAACGGGATGCTACGAATATTCTCCACAGGGAAGTTACGGCACAGGAATGAACTACGTAAACCTTGTAAAACCTCTTGAATATACTCTCTGCAAAGGATGCGACGGCGTTACGGGAGAATTTTCGGGAAGAAAAAGTCCTGATGTTAAGGAGTACAAAACCTTTGAGGAATTTTATGAGGAATATAAAAATCAACTCACCTATGTTCTTGACATAATCGTAAAAGTTGTCAATGAATATGAAGAATATCTTTCATATGTAAATCCTCAGTCTATGTTGTCCGCAACATTTCCGTCTTGTCTAAAAAATGGGAAAGATGTTCTTTCAGGCGGTGCAGAGCGAAACAATTCATCTATTGCCTGCGGATTTATTGCCAACGTTGCAGATTCTCTCACAATTATTAAAAAATACGTTTTTGACAAAAAAGAAATTACTCTTGAAAAACTGGTTGAAATACTGAAAGCAAATTATGCAGGAGAAGAATTCTTAAGAAGAAAATTTTTGTCAGATCGTGACAAATACGGTAACAACAAAGAACTGCCCGACTTTTTTGCTGCAGATATTGCAAAATTTATTTCCGATTATGTGGAAGACAAACCAAACAACAAAAAAAGAGGCGGAAAATGGGGATGCGGATTCCACGTTGCCAGAATGAGTTATACTCAAGGGGAAGTCACAATGGCTCTTCCCGACGGCAGACTGAAAGGCGAGGAACTTTCCAAAAACTGTTCTGCATCCATGGGACAAAACAAAGAGGGAGCAACTGCAGCAATCCTCTCTGTTACAAAAATTGATGCAACAAACTTTGTGGGAGATGCCTGTCTTGACCTCGGACTTTTGCCATCTGCCGTTTCAGGTGATGACGGACTTGAGGCTATGTATGGTCTTTTGATGACTTTTGTAAATCGTATGGGACACGCAATGCACATAAATGTTTTTGATGCAGATACCTTAAGAGATGCACAGGCTCACCCTGAAAAGTATGAGGATTTGCAGATAAGGGTTTGCGGATGGAATGTTCTTTGGAATAATATCTGCAAGGTGGAGCAGGATGGGTTTATTAAACAAGCAGAAAGTTTAATTTGACGAGGGAATGTAAAAATTGTCCATAATAGCCAAACCTCACCCTCGACGTACCTTTGTACGCCTTTGGGTTACCATGCCAGGGCATTCGGTTTGACAATTCTGAACTAATTTTTCCTATCCCCGAGAGGATTTTTGAATTTTGAAGTTCGAAATGCGAAAATGTTGTACACTTTCCTAATCCCTAATAACTACGTTACCACCGCAGTGTATCCAATTATAAACGGGACTCTATAATTTTATAAATTGGAGTTTAGCGGTGAGTTTGTTTTGCAAACTCGCCGAATGAAATGTGCCTTTCGGCACATGAAATGGCTTCGCCATGAAATGACAACGCAGTTTTCATGATATGAATCCCTTTGGGATTCATTAAAGTTCAAACTCGCTAAAGCGAGTTTGTTCCATAATGTTTGCAAAGCAAACAATTCATGAAACCGAAGGTTTCAATTCATGCCGAAGGCAATTCACGACGGCTTTGCCGTCAATTCATTGCCTTCTAAACTCCAATTTATATTTCTAATCTTTTTTATATAAGGACGTGATAAGACATGAAATCTTTCCTGTTAATAGGACAGTCAAATATGGCAGGCAGAGGAGAATTTGGCGAAGTTCCCGAAATTAAAAATCCGAATTGCTTTATGCTCAGAAACGGCAGATGGGTTGGTATGTCAGAACCAATAAATCCCGACAGAGGAATTTTCGAGCCCGGGTTCCACTCCGGTGTGGGACTTTCGGCATCCTTTGCTGATGAATATGCAAAGTATTTCAAAGAAGATATAGGTCTTATTCCCTGTGCAGACGGTGGCACGTCACTTTCAGAGTGGATGCCGGGAGAGATACTTTATGATAATGCGGTAAATAACGCCCGCCTTGCCATGCGGACATCTGAATTTTCAGGAATTTTATGGCATCAGGGTGAGAATGACTGCGCCAAAAAAGAAGATGCATACACCTACAGGGAAAGATTTCTGAAAATGATTAGCCAAATGAAAAAGGACATCGGATGCACTGATATTCCCGTAATTATCGGAGAAATCGGCGAATTTGCCAAAACATATGAGGGCGGCAAATTAAAATGGGTGGATGTTGTAAATGATACGCTAAAGAGTATGCCATCTTGCCTTAAAAACTGTGCTTTTGCAAGTGCAGACGGACTTTCCTGCAAGGATGACGGAATCCATTTTGACAGTTATTCTTACAGGATATTGGGAAGTCGCTACTTTGAAGCGTACAAGGATATGAGGGAGAATTTATAATGAATCAGGAAAAGGTGTTTTCGGGCAAAATAACGGGAGTAATTATTGCAGTTATAGTATGTGCTCTTTGGGGATCACTGTATCCCTTTGTTAAAATAGGATATTCATCTTTTGGCATTGCAGGCGGCGACATACCTACAATTATGCTTTTTGCAGGTTGCCGTTTTGCTGTAAGCGGTGCAGTTTTGTTCACCTATCATTTTGCAAAGGAAAAGAAGGTCAGCGTCCCGGCGAAAAAATATATGATGCTTATGCTTCTCAGCTCCTTTTCATCAATAATTTTACACTATTTCTTCACATATACGGCTCTGGCTATCGGTGAAGGCTCAAAAAGTGCGATTGTAAAACAGGTCGGATTCCTGTTTTTGAGTTGCTTCGCTTTTCTTTTTGTGAAAGAAGATAAATTTTCACCAAAAAAACTGACAGCAGGTATTTTGGGCTTTTTGGGAATAGTTGTCACAAGTTTTGACGGCGGCAAATTTTCTTTTGCCCTTGGTGACGTGTTTCTTATTCTGGCATCCTTTTGCTCTGTCATATCAACAGTTTTGTCAAAAGAGATTGTAAAAAAAGTAAATCCCCTGTATTCAACTGCCTTCGGTCAACTTTTCGGTGGCATAGTTTTATGCATTGCGGGACTATCTCTTGGTGGAAGAATAACTCATATTGATATGAATGCACTTTGGGTATTTGCATACATATGCACATCTTCCATACTGGCATATTCTCTCTGGAGCATACTTATCAAATATAATGATTTGTCAAAACTTTCTGTAATAAAATTCAGCGAACCGCTTTTTGCAGTTATTCTCTCAGGAATATTCCTCGGCGAAAATATTTTCAAACTCAATTATCTGATTGCCCTTGTTATAATTCTTGCGGCGATTTTGTTGGTGAATTTAAAACATCATAAAAGTGAGGAGATCAAATGATGAAAGCAAACGTATTTGAAATAAAACGCTTTGCCGTACACGACGGTGACGGAATAAGAACAACTGTTTTTTTAAAAGGTTGCCCTCTTAAATGTGTGTGGTGCCACAACCCCGAGGGAATATCATCAAAGCCGGAACTTGCACTCTATCAGCACAAATGCACCCTTTGCGGCGAGTGTGTAAAGGCATGCCCGATGAGTGCTCACACCATTTCAGACGGTGTGCACAACTATGACTCTGACCGATGCATTGCCTGTGGACTTTGCGAGAAAAACTGTTTTAGCGGTGCACTGAAGTTTTATGGCAAAGAGATGACGGCTAAAGAGGTTTCAGATGCGGTTTTGGAAGACAGAGAATTTTATGAAACTTCCGGCGGCGGAGTTACCATATCCGGCGGAGAATGTCTTATGCATTCAGACTTTTGCCGTGAACTTTTGATAAACTTAAAAAAAGAAGGAATCCACACGGCTGTTGACACATCGGGCTTTGTTTCAAGGGATGCACTGGACAAGGTAATTCCATATACCGATATTTTTCTCTATGACATAAAGGCGATTGATGAAAATGTTCATAAAAAATGCACGGGACATTCAAACAAAATTATTCTTGAAAATTTAAAATACATTGACGAAAAAAATGTTGACATAGAGGTAAGAATCCCCTTTGTCCCGGGCTATAACGACGGAGAAATGGAAAAAATCGGAGCATTTTTAAAAGAGATTAAAAACCTCAAAAAAATCAGAGTTCTTCCGTATCACAAATTTGCCGCTTCAAAGTATGAGGCTCTGAATATGGAAAATGTACTTCCGGAAAATGTTCCCGAAAAAGATGAAGTACAAAAAGTTCAGGGTTATCTTGAAAAAATGATTGGTATCTGAAATTTAAAACAGAATAATACTTATTTAATGCATTCCCCGATAAAATTCTATAGTTTTATCGGGGATTATTTTTATGCACAAGTTATGGTTTGTACTATATTATAATATTTTTGACATATATGTTTTTTGAGATTATGTTTTGTATTATTATACTAAAAATATGACTTTTTTCTATTGACAAATGTACATTTTAAATATAATATTGTATTATCAAATTTATTATGGAGGTTATTATGAAAAGAATGACAAAACTCATCGCTGTTATTTCCATCGTTGCACTCCTTGCGTCTGCATTTGTATCATGTGCAAGCCAGGGTGATCGTGTGGAACATGACGGCAAAGAATTTACTTTCTGGACATCTATGGATGCTCAGTCTGTAAGATCCAAACTTGAAAGTTATGACGACATGCTTATGTTCCAGGAATTTGAAAAAGCAACAGGCGTACATATTAATTTCCAGCACCCTGTTGCAGGTTCAAACGGTAACGAAGCATTCATTGGTATGATTAACTCTGACAACCGTGCTGAACTCGTTCAGTATTGGTGGAAAGGTTATCCCGGCGGTCCTCAGCAGGCAATTGCTGACGGCATCATTCTTGCTCTCAATGACTACCTTGAAGAATACGCTCCAAACTTCTTTGCGTGCGTAGAGGGTGATCCTGATCACTTCATATTCCAGGAAGGTCTTGCAACTGCTGAAAGTGCAAAACAGTGGAAACTTCAGGCAACAACAGATGAAGGTGAGTTCTATGGATTCAACGTTTTAAATGTTGGTACCACAAGAGCATTCAACGGTCTTTATGTAAGAGCAGACAAACTTAAAGAATGGAACATGGATGTTCCTGATACAATTGATGACTGGACAGCATTTTTTGCAAAAGCAAAAGCAGAGGGATTTGAAAAACCCTTTACATCCGCACTTGGTGTTCTTTCATTCACTGGCGGAAATGCATTTAACACAGCATTTAATGTTGGCAAAAACTTCTACCTTGAAGGTGATAAAGTTGTTTTCGGACCATTTATGCCCGGATTCAAAGAATACGTTGCACAGATGGCTGAATGGGTAAAAGCCGGATATATTGATTCAGGTTTTGTTACAAACGAAAGCGAAGTTATTAAAGGAAATGTTACAAACGGAATTTCTGCCGCATCTTTCGGATACATCGGCGGTGACCTTGGAACAATCATTCCCGCTGCAAGAGTAAACGATCCCGATTTTGATCTCGTTGCTTGTCCCCTCCCCGGTGACAACGAAGGAAATCCCCAGCAGTTCAAAATCACAGGCGTTGAAGCTTCTGACTGTGCTATCGCAATTACATATAACTGCGGTAACTACGAAAAAGCTATGGAATGGATTGACTACCGCTACAGCAAAGAAGGTTCTGAAATCAACATTTTCGGTGTTGAAGGTTATACCTATACAAAAGAAAAAGATGAGGAACTCGGAAGAACAGTTTACACCTATACAGATATGATTACACATCCCGATCCTGCAAAATTCAATTCTGTTGAAGAATCTCTCTATCACTTCATGCTTCCCTGTAACCATCCCGGATTCAACCAACATCCTGACTATCTCCAGGGTTACTACCCCTATCAGTCACAGAAAGATGCTATCAACACATGGAACATCTCTGCTGAGAATGCAACAAAAGCAGGTCTGCCACCTCTTTCCAACACACAGGAAGAATTTGAGCAGATAGCTGACATTACAGAAGTTGCTCAAGCTCCTCTCGAAGCTGCGATTTGTAACATTATGCTTGGCAAAGCATCCATTGATACATTCGATGCTGCAATTGAAACAGCAAAACCCCACTACGAGAAATATATTGCTATTCAGCAGACTGCATATGACAGATATATGAGCAAACTGAATAAATAAACTTCCGAATCCAAAAACGGATTTCCATTAATTACAAAACCAGGCAGGTTCCACACGGAATCAGCCTGGTTTTAAAATTTTATTTTTATATTTTAAGACTCTCTTATGCCTCATCATACATATGAGAGTCTTATCCGCCATAGTTTTAATCACGCACGTCATTTGCAAAATCTTTAACATATTTGATATTATATCATTGTATGTTTTTGGTGCCAATTACTTTCAGTCATTCTTTAAGAAAGTATAAGAACTTCTATATCTTCATTTCCATGTTCTTTTGGCAGGTCTTCAAATATCTTCTTTATTTTATCACCATACCCATTGAATTTTTTGTTTAGATATTCAACACCATAAATTTCAATTTTTGAATCATGCGGACAGTTATCACCACTTAAACAATCCCACATTGCAGAGAGGTTGTTTCCGTAATATTGTGGGATATTAAATATTTCTTTGATATATTTAAAGATTTCCATAAAGTAATTGCAATTTGAAAAATTTAATTTTATAGTTTTCATAGTTTCACCGCTTTAAATTAAGAATCAGATATTTCATATGTAAAATCCCTACACTCATCATGCACATCATCAAACACATCAAATATCTTGCCCATATATTCTTTCCAATTCTCGGGAAAATGTTCAATTCCCATAACAACTATATGTAGATCAAACTCACAATAATCTCTCATACAATCCCACAAGGCATCTAAATTTTCGCCATAAAAATCAGGAAAGTTAAAGGTGTTCTGTATAATTTTGTGTATATCATTAAAATATTTTACTTTACTAAAATCTAATTTTAAATTAGTCATACTTGTTTCACCTCTCTTTATCTTACTTCTACAAAAGTTTTATAATGATCATATGTTACGAAAATCAAACCATCATTAGAGAATAATATTCTTTCAGAATTTCTCTTTCCCGATATATAGTTTATATCAGCCTCATACCAAATTCTACCTTCCTCAGAAGGAAGGTGTCCATATATTGTTAGTCGAAAAATTGTGCAGTATGGGTGGTTTTAAATACTACCTTTTAGATACAAAAGTAAAAACTAAATCTATCTTCACGAATAAAACTTGACATAAACTAAAAACTGTGATAATATGAATGTAGCAAGAGGGAACAGCATTAGTTGTTTCCGCAAAGTTTTAGGTTAAAAAGTTTAGCCGTCTACTTGGCAGAGTAGGCGGTTATTTCTTTATGTAAAGGATAATTATCATCACTAATAAAGTAAAAGAAATTATTTCTTCCATAATTAACACCCCCTTATCACGAGGTGTCGGAAACAACCGCCGCCGTTTCTCTTGCTACGGATGGTATTATATCATATAATTTCTGATTGTGTCAAATCAAGCTTGTAATAAACTCATTTATTATTGTATCTCTGTTTTTAGTTGTTTCATAATAAGGCAATCCATATAATATACACTGTTCTTTGATTATCTTGCTTATGTTCACAATATCTGTGCAATCTTTTTTGTTTTCTTCATCAGAACGATAATATGTGTAATCTTTGGGCGTATCATAGGAGTTTAATATATCAAGTCTTTCATCAGGTGTGACATCAGATGATAAAAAATAATATACATCGCATTTTGAATTATCAATAAATTCGATATAATCACAAGGCAAAAGTTGAAATACATCAATTATCACCCCATAATTACATTCGTCATATTCTCCACTATCAATCATTGATCTTATAAAAGGAGCAATTTTTGAGCTTATGAATTCAAGATTCTTTTGTGGTTCAATGAATGCTTCAGTGTCTATTTTAGTTTCAGGGAATACCTTTTCAATGCCTGCAATAATTGAGTCCATACTAATATGCTGAAAGCCAAATTTCTCTGCTATTATTTGTGAAACTGTGCTTTTCCCTGCTCGTGGTACACCGGATATTATTATATATTTTTTCATAAATATAAATACCTTTCCTTATACATCATAGGAAAAAACCTTAAAATGATGTGTCTAACTAAATAATTCTACATTTTCAATTTTGAAAAATTTTCAAAACTCACTAATTAAGCATTTGATTTTGCAGTATTTATCGACGAAATCAGGACTTTTCTGATTTTACCACAATCGTTTTTAAGTTTTCTGTATGTAATATCGTTAATTATATTTGCTCTTATAAAAAGCTTTAACCAATATTCTGTTTCATAGCATTCCTTAAGGGCAATTTGCATTTTTGATATAAAATCTGCTCTACTGTGAGCATAATTTGCTTCATGAATATTTGCTCCAACACTTGTACCGCTTCGTAATATTTGATTTGTGAGCACTGATTTACCCTTGATGGAATCACATAAATTTACTATTTCTACCGAAAAATCCATTGATAAATCTACAAGTATATTATCAGTCATATTTTATCCCCCAAAAAATGAAATGCACTTTGTGCTTGAAATGACAAAGCTCTGCTTTGTCTTGAAATATGTTCGCTCACACTCACAAATGAAATGAAATTTGCCCACTTAACAAAAAATGCACCGCAAATTTTGTTGCGGTGCATTTCAAGCTCGTAAGAGCATTTCAATCGTCGTCGGACGAATTTCAATTGCCGAAAGGCAAATTTCATTGCAAATAATTTGTTCACAAATTATTTATTCATCGCTTCCTGAACTGCAACAGCCACAGCAACAGTCATACCAACCATGGGGTTGTTACCTGCACCGATAAGTCCCATCATTTCTACATGGGCGGGAACAGATGATGAGCCTGCGAACTGTGCATCAGAGTGCATTCTTCCCATTGTATCTGTCATACCGTAGGAAGCGGGGCCTGCAGCCATATTATCGGGGTGAAGTGTTCTTCCTGTACCACCGCCGGATGCAACTGAGAAGTATTTTTTGCCCATTTCGTTACATTCTTTTTTGTATGTTCCTGCAACGGGGTGCTGGAATCTTGTGGGGTTGGTGGAGTTACCTGTGATGGAAACGTCAACGCCTTCAAGGTGCATAATTGCAACGCCTTCTCTAACATCATCAGAGCCATAGCATCTAACCTTTGCTCTTTCACCGTTGGAGTATGCTTTTTCTTTCACAATTTCAACTTTACCTGTTGCATAATCAAATTTTGTCTGAACATATGTAAAGCCGTTGATTCTTGAAATGATCTGTGCAGCATCTTTTCCAAGTCCGTTAAGGATAACTTTGAGGGGTTCTTTTCTAACTTTGTTTGCAGTTCTTGCAATACCGATTGCACCTTCTGCTGCTGCAAAGGACTCGTGACCTGCGAGGAATGCGAAACATTTTGTTTCTTCTCTTAAAAGCATTGCGCCGAGGTTACCGTGACCAAGACCTACTTTTCTGTCATCTGCAACAGAGCCGTCGATACAGAAAGCCTGGAGACCTTCACCGATTACTTCAGCAGCATCAGCAGCATTTTTGCATCCTTTTTTGATTGCAAGTGCAGCACCTACAACATATGCCCAAGCAGCATTTTCAAAGCAGATAGGCTGAATTCCTTTAACGATGCCGTATGCATCTACGCCTTTTTCATCGCAGATTGCTTTTGCTTCTTCTATTGATGCAATACCGTTTGCATTGAGAACGGCATTGATGTTATTTATTCTTCTTTCATAACTTTCAAATAAAGCCATTTTATGTATCCTCCTTTTAATTACTCTTCTCTGGGATCGATGAGTCTTGCAGCATCATCAACTCTGCCGTACTGACCGCTTGCTTTTTCCAAAGCTTCGTTTGCATCCATACCCTTTTTGATCATTTCCATCATTCTTCCAAGTTGAACGAACTTGTAGCCAATGATTTCATCATCTTCATCAAGAGCAATTTTGGTAACATAGCCTTCTGCCATTTCAAGGTATCTTGAACCTTTTGCAAGTGTTCCATACATTGTACCAACCTGGCTTCTGAGACCTTTACCGAGGTCTTCAAGACCTGCACCGATGGGGAGACCGCCTTCTGAGAACGCTGTCTGAGTTCTTCCGTATACAATCTGGAGGAAGAGTTCTCTCATTGCTGTGTTTATAGCATCGCAAACAAGGTCTGTGTTGAGTGCTTCGAGAATTGTTTTTCCGGGAAGAATTTCTGATGCCATAGCAGCAGAGTGTGTCATACCGGAGCAACCGATTGTCTCAACGAGTGCTTCCTGAATGATACCGTCTTTTACGTTTAAGGAAAGTTTACATGTTCCCTGCTGAGGAGCACACCAACCTATACCGTGGGTAAAACCGGAAATATCTTTGATTTCTTTGGATGCAACCCACTTGCCTTCTTCAGGAATGGGAGCAGGACCGTGATTTGCGCCTTTTTTAACAACGCACATATTTTCTACTTCTGAACTGTAAATCATTATATGACCCCTTTCTTATTGAATACATAATATAACATGATAATATATTACCATATAATTTTTTATCAATCAAGGTTTTTTGACAAATTTCTGTCAAAATATGCTTTTTTTCTTTTTGGAAAACTTTTTTATTATGTAATATGACCATCACGTATCAAGTCACTGTATAAATATAATATTCTGATTAGATTCTGCCATATATTCAATTTACGATATCATAGATTTTACAGTTTGAAAATATAGCATATAATGTCATAAAAAATCTTAAAATATGTCAAATAAAGTCATTAATTTTCTTAGGATTTGTATTGAAATATCAGTTTCTGAATGATATAATTAATTTACAGGATAAATTAATTTAAATTTACGTTCATAGGAGGAAAAAATGAGTAAGAAAATTAATATTGCTGTTATAGGTGTAGGAGGATTTGGTCTGCACCATGTAAAAGCAATTTCAGAAAATCCAAATGCAAACCTTGTTGCAGTTTGCGACATTGATGAAGAAGCGGCAAAAAAATGCGGTGAAGAATATGGGGTAGCATATACCACAAATTTTGATGACATATTAAACAACAAAGAAATTTCTGCAATTTCCATAGCCCTTCCCGACCAGATTCACTGTGAATACGTGAAAAAGGCTCTGAGAGCAGGAAAAGATGTTTTATGTGAAAAACCTCTGGCGCTGAGATTAGACGAGTGTAAAGAGATGATTTCAGTTGCAAAAGAGACGGGAAAATATCTTATGGTTGGTCAGATTTGCAGGTTTACACCGGGATTTGTTATGGCTAAAAAGATTATTGATGAAGGTCAGATTGGTGAACTTTTCTTTGTGGAAAGTGAATATGCCCACGACTACTCAGGCATGACATGTGAATGGAGAAAAAATGATCCGGAAAGAGACGGATTTTTGGGCGGAGCATGTCACGCAGTTGACCTTTTGAGATGGATTGCAGGAAACCCGTCGGAAGTTTTTGCTTATGCAAATCACAAGGTTTTAAAAGACTGGCCGTCAAATGACTGCACAATCTCAATTATGAAATTCCCCAATGACGTTATCGGAAAAGTCTTTTGCTCCACAGGTTGCAAACGTGACTACACCATGAGAACAGTTCTCTATGGTACGAACGGAACCATTATTGTTGACAACACAAATCCCTATCTCACATTATACAAAGAAAATCTTTATCTTGAAAAAGGGTGTCACGATGTTGGTGTTCAGGTTCCCGTTGAGGTCAGCAACCACAATATCAAAGATGAAATCAATGAATTTGTAAACTGCATTATAGAAAAAAGAGAGCCGATTCTCACACCTCAGGAAGGTGCGGCAACTGTTTCAATTTGTCTGGCAACCATACAGAGTGCAAAAGAACACAGAGCGGTTGAAGTAGATTACAATTTCTGATATTTTAAAATCTACATGTAAAAAGGGACTGTAAATTAATTCGGCAAATTAATTTACAGTCCCTTTTGGGGAATAGAAAAAAGATTCAGAATTGTCAAATCGAACTCAAAGCAGGGCAGAGCCATGCTTTGAGTGGTAACCCGAAGCTGTACAAAGGTACTGCGAGTGGTGAGATTTGGCAATAGCAAAAAGGCAAAAATTAGAAGAAAAACATCAAAACAGATGTTTTTCAACATTTTTAGCAAATTCAAATGATTTACAGGCTAATTAATACTCTGTATTGCTTATTATCACTGCCTTTTTGCGGTCTGGACTTTTTTTACATTCCCTTTTTTGTATAATCACTTATTCAGGTTTATATTCTCCTGTTATCTTAATCCGGTTATTTGTTTCGGAAAGATACTCTTTTCCCTCAACTATAACTTTGTCGCCTGATTTGACACCGTGTATGATTTCTGTATAAACACCATCTGTAACACCAATTGTCACTTTGCGTTTTTTGGCAGTTTCTTCCTCAGCGACATATACATAATACTCTCCGCTTTCATTTATGAGAGAGTCTGTGGGAACAGTTATAACATCATCCTTTTCCTCTGTTGTAAGAATTATATCTGCAAGCATTCCCGCTTTTATCTTTCCATCGGTGTTATCCACGGAAACTCTCACGCTGTAAAGTCCTGTTTTTGCATTTTTTACGGGATTGGCAACGGTGACAGATGCATCTATCTGTTCTATCCCCGCAGAAGCCACGCTTAAACTTGCCTTGCTTCCCTGTTCTATTTTTCCGATTACTGATTCAGGTACATAAATCTGGGCATCTATCATGCTTGTGTTTGCTATATCAAATGCAGGGGCACCCGGTGAAACCATCTGCCCTTCTGATACGTAAAGTGCAGACACATAACCAGATATGGGTGCGGTTATATTTGTATTATTGAGACTGTTCACGGCAATATCAAGTGCTGCCTTTGCCTGATTTAAAGATGCCCGTGCAGTTTCCTTTGATGATGAAACAGCGTTTGTGGTAAGAGAAATATTTTCTTTTGCACTACTCAGCGCATTTTCCGCATTTTTAAGGGCATTCTTTGCCGCATCAAATGCCGCCGAAGAAGTTGCTTTAACTGTTTTAAGATTTTCCTCGGCAGATATCATCTGTGTGTGTGCCATATCAAGTTCTACCTGACTTGCACCTCCCATTTCAAAAAGGGCAAGTGTACGCTCATACGAATTTTTTGCATCGGTATAACCTTGAGTTGCAATTTTCACCTGTGAAGCATTTTCAAAAAGTATTTTTTCTCTGTCATAATTTGATTTTGCACTGTCATAGGCAGTCTGGGCATTTAAGAGCGCCTGATTTGCCTGAGATATCTGTTGTTTTGATGATGAATTCATAACTGCATTATATCCGGCATTTGCACTCACGTAGGCTGCACGAGCCTGCTCATATGAAAGTTTTATGTCTGTCGGAGCAAGTTTTATAATGACTGTCCCCTCTTCAACATAATCCCCTTCCTGGGCAAGAACTTCAACGGCTTTTGCCCCGACTTTCGCCGATACGGACACGCTTTGCGATGCCTCGAGAGTTCCTGTATATTCAACTTTTTCAGACACATCGCTCTTTTCAACATCAAAAACAGACACATTTACTTTTCCTGCATCATCAGATGAAACTCCGGACTTATCTGAACAACCTGAAAACATAATAAGAAACAAAGAAACTAATATAGTCAAACTCTTTTTTGTCATAACATTTTTCCTTTCCCGGTCATGATTACACTCCCGTTGTTATTTCATAAGCATATTTTTCAACAGCAAGTCTGTGGGTTAAAAGGGCATTCTCATATTCAAGTTCTGCCATTGTCAGTTCGTCCGAAAGTGCAGTGAGAATATTATTTGTTATCATTCCCATTTCGTATCTGACTTTGTTGACTTCATATTCTGATTTTTTATACTCAAATCTGCGTCTTGCAATGTCAGATGAGATTTCGGCATTTATTGCATTATAATATGCATTCTTTATGGCAAGAGAAATGTTCTTTACACCAAGTGAATAGTTGTTTGCAGCCTTTATGTAATCAGCATAAGACGTGAAAAATGTTACACTATCCTCATTGAGTGAACTTGCGGTCTGATAGTAATCTTTTGCAAGTTCAGCACTTATTTCAAGTCCCGCCACATCATATCTCGTCTTTAATGCACTTTTTGTGTCGGCTGAAAGATCATGTTCAAAATTATCCGGACGGGTTATCTCATCTGTGAGATTTAAAACTGCATCCCCTTCAACATTCAGACGGATTTTTAAAGAATCTGTCAAAAGGTCTGCATTGCTTTTTGCCTTTGCAAGTCCTGCATTTGCCTCATCAAGAGAAATCTCTGCATTTGTAACCTCAAGGGCAGTACACATACCGAGGCTATACTTCTTTTTTACTATTTCAACATTATCTTGCGCTCGTTTTACACCGTTTTCATAGACTTTGCAAAGTTTAAGAGCGTTTTTTAATGTGTAATAATCATTTGTTGTGTTATACTTTATTGATGACTCAATTTTTGATTTTTCCATTTTGGAAAGTTCGGAATACTTTCTGAACATTCTCACATAATATCCGTTTTTCACATAAATCAAATCAAAATTCTGATTTATATGAATATCAACATTTTTATATTCCTTCTGGCTGAGTGCCGCATCTTTAAGTTGTTTTTCAACCTTCTGCCGGTTTATCTCACATATTGCAAGTTCAGGGCTGTCTTTAAGTGCCATTTCCTGTGCTTTTTCAAGAGACAGGGTATAAGTTTCAGATGCTGATGCCCCATTTGCTCCAAATGTGATTATCATAAGTAAAATCAGTGCAATTCTTTTTTTAAATTTCATTGTAATTCCCCTTTACCTGCTTTTCTGTCTGCTTTTTCTTTTCTTTTTTGTTGATATTTCTTTGCTTTGTCATCAACAATAGTATAAACTACCGGAATAACATAGAGCGTCAGGAAGGTTCCAACCAACAGTCCACCAAGAAGAACAACGGCAAGGGGTTGCATCATTGCTTCTCCGCCATCGCCTGAAAGTGCCATTGGTAAAAATCCGAGAATTGAGGTGAGTGATGTCATGAGTATCGGTCTCATTCGTACAAGTCCTGCCTGAATTATGAGTTCATTTCTGGTTTTTGATGTATTTCCTTGTCTTGATGTATTTATAAACTCAATTAAAATAATGGCATTATTAACGATAATTCCCACAAGCATCAAAATACCCACGCAAGAAACCGCCGAAAGTCTCGAACCGGTTATGATAAGAGAAAGTACAACACCTATCATGGCAAGAGGAATTGTTGTAAGAATAATCAGCGGCTGCAAAAGATTGCCAAACTGTGCCGCCATTATCATATACATAAGAAGAATTCCGAGGAGTATGGCAACTAAAAGTTGACTCATTGCGTCTATCATAACCTCATACGTTCCTGCAGATTCTCTCATTATGCCGTCAGGCGTGGGAAGAGATTCCATTGCTCTGTCAAATTCTCTTGTTGCCGTTCCAAGGTCTGTGCCATTTAATTTGGCAGAAAGAGTTACTACCCTTCTCTGATCATTTCTGGTAAGTGTCACATATCCGGATTCCTGACTTATGTCTGCTATGTCCGAAATTGCAACCCATACGCCTGATGGAGATTTTATTCTGAGAGTTTTCAGTTTTTCAAAAGTGTTTGCATATTCATCAGGATATTTGAGTTTTATGTCAAACTCACTTCCGCCGTCAGTATATCTTGATGCAGTTATTCCTGACATAACATTATCTATCAGTACGGCTGTCTGAGCCGGAGTCAGTCCATACATTAGTGCTTTTTCACGGTTGGGTTTAATGTGAAGTTCATATTTTGCATCAGAGATAGAAGTTGTTGTTTCTGCAACTCCGTCTATTTCCGCAAGTATTTTCTGTGCATCTTTGACATACATTTCGAGAAGTTTGTCATCGGTTGCGGAAAACTGTACACTCATTTCATCAGATGATGATACCATCATCATACTCTGAGCAGAAATTTCTGTTTCAACACCTGCGATTTCAGAAATGACTTCTCTTATCTGCTGTTCCACATCCTGTACAGAATCCTTTCTGTCACCTGCCTCTTTAAGGCTGACAGTTATGGAGGCTGAATCGCTTTTGCTTCCTCCCATAACGCTGCTTGTCGCATCCGTTCCTGTTCCGACAATTGTAAATACATCTTTAACATTTTCATTTTCTGCAATCAGCTTTTCTATCTTTGATGTCATTTTATCTGTTTTTTCGAGGGGTGTGCCTGATGGCAGAGAAATATTGACTGTGATGATTCCCGAATCGTCAGAGGGCATAAGTTCCATGCCGATAAAAGAAAGGGATATGATACTTACAACAAATGCAATGACTATGACAAGAATAAATCTTTTTCTCATCCCCAATATTTTTCTGAGAGAGCGCTCATAAAAACCATATGATTTGTCCATAAATCTGTCAAATGATTTTAAGATGAGTGACAATTTATTATCCCTGTCTTTTTTTTCAGATTTAATCCTTGAAGAAAGCATTGGAATAAGCAAAAACGTGGTTATCAGAGATGCCGTCTGTGAAAATATTATGGAAAATGCAAGTTGCTTGAACATTATAGCCATCATATTGTCAATAAAAAGTATGGGCACATATACAATACATGTTGTAAGAACTGATGCAATTACTGCCCCGACAACTTCTCCGGAACCGGAAACAGAGGCTTTTTGAGCATCTTCTCCAAGTTTTCTGTGTCTGAATATATTCTCAAGGACAACTACTGAGTTATCCACAAGCATACCAACACCCAAAGCAAGCCCGCCAAGGGACACAACGTTTAATGACATTCCCGAAAAATACATTCCTATGAATGTTGTGATGACCGACACAGGCATAGAAATCCCTATGACAAGAGAGGTTCTTATGCTTCCGAGGAACAAAAGAAGAACAAGTATTGCCAAGAATGCTCCGGTTACTGCATTTTCAGCAACGGAATTTACCGAATCTTCAATGTATGTCCCCTGCTCCATTGTCATGTTATATGTAAATTTCGGATTGGATTCATGCAATTTGTCAAGGGTGTCATAAAGTTCTTTTACCACTTCAACGGTGTTTGCATCTGATTCTTTTGAGACGGTTACGCAAATCGCATCAGAGCCGTTAAGCCTTGCAATTCCCGATACGTCAGTAAAAGAATCCTCCACGGTTGCAATGTCTCTCAAAGAGATTACCTGCCCCTGGGAAGTCATAAGGGGAATTGAATTTATTTCCTCCAGACTGTCAAGTTTTCCAAGCAAGCGGGCAGATAGTTTTTTGCCCATGGCGTTTGTCGTTCCTGCAGGCAGATTCACATTTTGCGCCATTATGGAATTTGCAACATCGGTCAGACTCATATTGTAGCCATATAGTTTTGCAGGATCAACATATACATCTATCTGTCTGTTCACACTTCCTGTAACTGTCACACTTGCAACACCGTCTATTGATTTTACCTTTGCCTCTAACACATCATCCACAAACTGTTTGGTTTGAACAAGGTCATATCCATCATAGGCAACACTGAACTGCGCTGTTGCTATCATATCGGTGTCAAGTTTTACAACAATCGGATCTGTTGCACCATCGGGAAGAAACGACTCTATGAGACCAATATTACTTTCCATATCAGCAGTCGCCTTGTCCATATCAGTTCCATTGGCAAACTGAACCATAACCATGCTCATCCCCTCTGATGACTGAGACGAAATGGTGTCAACACCGCTGATGCTTGCAACAGCGTTCTCTATTGGTTTTGTTACCATATTTTCTACTTCTTCACTGCCTACATTCGGATACTGAGTTGCAACGATTGCCATTGAAAGTTCCATATCGGGAGTCATTTCAAGGGGCAGCATTGTAAGTGCATAGAGTCCTATGACAACAAACATTAGTACAACCATAGTTACCGCTACAGGTTTTTTTACGGATATTTCGTGTAATTTCACAGATAGTCCTCCTCTATTTGACGTTTCTTTACTGTATTTCAGAGACCGCCTTAGCATATAGGTGCATCAATTTGTGGGTGAGACGGATATAGTTGTCCATTTCATTTTTCCCAAAATCCGAAATAATACTGTGCATGATTTTCTCTGTTTTTTTCGCAAGACAGCAATATGATTCCCTGCCTTTTTGTGTCACCATAACTTCCATACGGCGTCTGTCTTCCCTGCTTGAAAATCTTTCGATATATCCCTTTTTTTCAAGTCCTCCGAGGCACCTAGATATGGCTTGCGCCGATACTTTGACTTTGTTGACGATATCAGATACAGCAACATTTTTTTTGCCCGATTCTGACAGACAATCAATAATTTTCATTATTACAAACTCTGCTTTGGACATATCAACGCCAAAGGCACTTTTCATGTCAACATTATGTATCATTTCAAAAATATGTTCAAACTCACCTATAATTGTATTCATAATTCCCCCCGCAATATTATCATTTGTTAATATTAAACTATGTTTACTATTTTCTTATATTACCACCTGTTGCAGTTTGTGTCAACAACTGTTGCATCATTTTGTGTACCATGTATAAACAAACCAAAAATCATAAGAGAAAAATTGTTTTTTAATCAGCATTGCAATATGATTATCCCCAGAAAATCCCAAGATTTGGCGGATTTTTAGTCCACACAACAAAACACAAAACCAAAAGAAGAAGCACCACAAAAGAACGCAGATTATCAGATGCATCAGAGAAACTTTCCCTTTCTGACATTTTGTAACTTACATACTGACAAACAAAAACCGAAGATATGAAAATCAGAATATCTGCAATAAAGAGATTAAAACCAAGAACACCTGAATAGGTATAAAAGGATACCACTATCCATGAAAGTGCAGAAAATATTGCACACATCTTCACACTGAAAAAATCAGGTTCATTTTTTCCATAAAAAAAATACTCTGCCATTGAAAACATAAGTGCAGGCCAGAAAACAAGTTTCAAGTGTTCCCATATGCTTTCATTTATTGCAGAAAAATAGCCTACGATTTCATTTTTCCCTGACAGTTCATAAGAAAAATGAAGAAATATACCAAAAACAAGAATAAATACAAATCCTATGATATGCCATCTTTTTGCAGTCATAATATATCACCATATAATATATATGAATACAAGGTGTGCAAAAGTACAACTTTTCCATATTTGAGCATTACAAGCAATGTTCCTGCATACAAGAAAGCAGGCTGAGCCTGCACCCATGTCGCGGGCGAAATTTGATATACATCTTGTCTCGCGAACTAAATTCTGCGTAATTTCCTATACAATTAAAAACTCAACACCAAAGTGTGTATTAACACTTTAGTGTTGAGTTTTGGATTTTTTATCTTATTGTTTTTTTCTTTCTTCCATGGCTTTATCAAAATATGCAACATCACATTCTTCCCAGCATCTTGCATTTTCGGGAATATCAAGATAATAAAGAGGATCACAGCGTACTCCGTCTTTTGATATGTAAAAGTCAAGATGGTTTCCTGTACTGTTTCCGGTGTTACCAACCCCGCCGATGATGTCGCCTGCTTTCACAACCTGACCGTCTGTAACATTTATGGAATAAAGATGAGAATATTGAGTTTCAATTCCGTTGCCGTGGTCAATGAGAACAAAGTTTCCGTATCCTGTTTTTCCGTTTTCAAAGTTCCCTTCCCCCTGCATCTTTACAACCCCGTCCATAACCGCAATTACTTCTGCGCCTTCATCTGCAGAAATATCTATTGCCGCATGCCCGTTGGTTCTTCCCGCATTGGAATGACAGAAAGGATTATCACACCAGAAAATCGTGGTTATAAGACCTGAAGACGGAACCGGCCAAAGCATATGAATTTCGCCTTCTATTGTTGCTGCAACAGGTTGAGTTATTCTGAAATCATAGGTAAAACTTTGTCTGTATTCATTTTTGTCAACGCAGGTTATCTGCATAATCTTATCGCCGATGGTGAGTGTGCCGAATTTTATACGGCTGTCTATATCTGAAAGCGAATATACACTCGAATTTATGTCAAATGTTGTTTCATTTATCTGGGTTTCGCCTGTAATCACATCTGTAACCTTAATGTTAACCCTGTCAATGGGCAAGGTGCTGCCTATGTTACCTTCGAGAATATATGAACATCCTCTGGTTACTTCACGTGGTGGTATAAAGCCACTTATGTATATTGAAGATTCACCTTCATAATATTCAAAATCATTCCCTGAAGGCTCTTCATAGACATCCTCAAACTCAGGATATGAACCATCTCCGTTTGGAGTGGTTATAACTACCGCTTCTCTTTCGGCATCCCATTCTACGGTGCTGTCAAAAAGTTCTGCAATAAATCTCAAAGGAACAAAAATCCTGTTATCTATTATGCATGGTGCAACATCTATCTTTTCTGAATAAATTATTGATTCGGAATTTATTGTGATAGAACGGTTATCTGCCTGAATCCACGCCGATGCGCCCTCTGACACAACAATAACAGTTTTGTTTGCATCATCCCAACTGTATTTAAAACTGAGTGCTTCGCTTAAACCCCTCACGGGAACAAAAGTGAATCCATCTATTATATAGGGACCTTCATCAAATTCCACTAAAATTCCGTCACAGTATACATCGGGAGTATTGTCAGCAAGGCAAGGCATACAAAACGAAAAAATACCTGCCAGCAAAACCAAAAACAATATGCCTTTATGCATAGAATACCTCCTTTATATATTATGATGTAATTTTATCAGAATTTAGCCAAGTGTGTCAATTTATCCTGAATATTGTCAAATAATCGTAACATAATTTTAACAAAAAACCTGTACGAAAGCACATTTTACCTGGTCGAAAAAAATTTTTTAAATTTTATATAATAGGTGTTGACAAATGATATTTTTTGTAGTACAATACAAATAGATTAATGTACTTGTTGTATGCAAAACTTTAATCACAATTTGTTTTTCGTTATTTAATAGAACAAGGATGTCAAAATATCTGCAGTTTTGACATCCTTGTTCTATTTTTACTGTATAGGAAACTACGTTTCTATACAGTAAAAAATTTATTATATTGCCGTGCAAATTTTTTTGAAAAGCAAATTTGCTTTTCAAAAATGCACATGGCTTAAGAAAAGCGATAATGCTCCGCACTCCCGCCGCA